>JALOAH010000096.1 GCA_023228865.1 Porticoccaceae bacterium
ACGGCGGCGAGCGCGCCAGCTCTGCCGAAGTAGTAATCGACTACCGCCACGACGACCAACAACAGCGCGTCGCCGGCAGCGGCAGCGGCGCCATCGAAGCCGCCGTAGCAGCGCTGACCGCCGCCACCGGTAGCCAGATCCGGGTCGTCAACTACCACGAACACGCCCTTGGCACCGGCTCAGAGGTGGAAGCCGCCTGCTATATCGAGATGCAGATCGACGACCAGCCAACCATCTTCGGCGTCGGGGTTGACCGCAATATCATTGGTGCTGCAATCAAGGCGCTGTTTAATGGGCTTAACCGCCATGGGGTTAACGTGGCAATGGCTCCAGTGACAGAGGCGGTGAGTGCCTGAGGCAGTGCTTCAGAAGAAGGGGTGGTGAGGTTAGATTTTGATTGAACCGAGCTGTTCCCCGATTGCGTACAACGGATTGGTACTTATTGGGCAGGTCACATTTCTGGGATGAAATGTGACCTGCCCTTTTCCGTGATGGGTGTGAGTGAGCAATGCACGTGATGTGATAGGTAAGGTCATTGCAGCTATTTTGCGTAGAGTAAACCAGCTGGAGTATCCACTCGGCTCTCAATGTGTTTTTCCTTGTTGCAAACTGTAAAATACTTGATCCCGCACAGATAAGAACTGGTGACCCTGCGGCTATAGTGACGAACCATCATGAACTCCCGAACGGAATGGAGAAAGGGCGAGGATGACCCAAAAAGAAAGCGACATCGAGCAAAAGCTGATCAAAAAGCTCGAAGAGCTAAAGTATAGCTATCGCCCTGACATCCGTGACAAGGTCACGCTAGAGCGGAATTTCCGCGATAAGTTCGAGGCCCTCAATCGTGTCCGCCTGACCGACGCCGAATTTGCCCGCCTCCGCGATGAGATTATCAACGCCGATGTCTTCCAGGCCGCCAAAGCCTTGCGCGAATACGGCTATTTCCAGCGTGAAGACGGTACTCCGCTGCACTACATGCTGGTCAATCTCAAGGATTGGTGCAAGAACGACTTCGAGGTCGTCAGCCAACTGCGCATCAATACCGACAACAGTCATCACCGCTATGATGTGATTCTGCTCATCAACGGTTTGCCGGTGGTGCAAATCGAGCTGAAGACGCTGGGCATCAACCCGCGGCGCGCCATGGAGCAGATCGTCGAGTATCGCAATGAGCCCGGAAGCGGCTACACCAACACGCTCTTGTGTTTCATGCAGCTGTTTATCGTCAGCAATCGCGATCAAACATACTACTTCGCCAACAACCAGAGCCAGCATTTCGCCTTCAATGCCGACGAGCGCTTTTTGCCTATTTACCAGTGGGCCGATGAAGGCAACCGCAAAATCACCCATCTGGATGACTTTGCCGAGGCCTTCTTGGCCAAATGTACTCTGGGTCGGATGATCAGCCGCTACATGGTGCTGGTGGCCAGCGAACAGAAGCTGATGATCATGCGGCCATATCAAATCTATGCGGTCAAGGCGATAGTCGATTGCATCCACCAGAACCGGGGCAATGGTTACATCTGGCACACCACTGGCAGCGGCAAGACGCTCACTTCCTTCAAAGCGTCCACCCTGCTCAAGGACAACCCGGATATCGAAAAATGCCTATTCGTGGTGGACCGCAAGGATCTGGATCGCCAGACCCGCGAGGAATTCAACCGCTTTCAGGAAGGCTGCGTAGAGGAAAACACCAACACCGAGACCCTGGTGCGCCGTCTGCTCTCCGAGGACTACGCCGACAAAGTGATCGTCACCACCATCCAGAAGCTCGGCCTGGCGCTGGATGAAACCAGCAAGAAAGCCCAGCAGCATAAGGAGAAGGGCAGGCAGACCTACAAGGAGCGCCTGGCCCCGCTGCGCGACAAGCGTATCGTTATCATCTTTGACGAGTGCCACCGCTCCCAGTTTGGCGACAATCACCAAGCCATCAAGAGCTTTTTCCCCAAGGCGCAACTGTTCGGCTTTACCGGTACCCCTATCTTTGATGAGAACGCCAGCTACAAGCAGATCGACGGCACCGTAGGCAGTTACCGCACCACTAAAGATATTTTCGAAAAGCAGCTCCACGCCTACACCATCACCCATGCCATTGATGACCGCAACGTGCTGCGCTTTCATATCGATTATTTCAAACCAGAGGTAGCACAGGCAAAAGATGCTGGTGACTCGGCAAAAAGCCAATCAATGGCCAAGCCCGATCAGGCAGTCACCCAGCGGGCAGTGGTGGACGCGATCCTTGCCAAGCATGATGCCGCCACCAACCAGCGCCGCTTCAATGCCCTGCTGGCCACTGCCTCTATCAACGAGGCTATCGGCTACTACCGGCTGTTCAAGGAAATTCAGGCCGAGCGCCAGGTGGACGACCCGGATTACACGCCGCTCAACATTGCCTGCGTCTTCTCTCCCCCGGCCAACGGTGACAAGGATGTCAGGCAGCTTCAGGAAGACCTACCCCAGGAGAAGGCCGACAACCAACAGGAGCCGGAGCAGAAAAAGGCCGCCCTGCAGGAGATCATTGCCGACTACAACGCCCAGTATGGCACCAGCCATACGGTGAGCGAGTTTGACCGCTACTACCAGGATGTGCAGCAGCGCATCAAGGACCAGCAATACCCGCACAGTGACCTGCCGCATAAGCACAAGATCGACATCACCATCGTGGTGGATATGCTGCTCACGGGTTTCGATGCCAAATATCTCAATACCCTGTACGTGGACAAAAAACTCCAGCACCATGGCCTGATTCAGGCTTTCTCGCGCACCAACCGCGTGCTCAACGACACCAAGCCCTATGGCAACATCCTCGACTTTCGCGGCCAGCAGCAGGCCGTGGACGACGCCATTGCGCTCTTCTCCGGCGAGGACATCGACCGCTCCCGCGAGATCTGGTTGGTAGACCCCGCACCGACGGTCATTGAAAAATACGAACGGGCCGTGGCTGCCATTGGGCACTTTCTTACCGATAGCGGTGTGGTAGCCGAGCCCAAAGGCGTCTACAACCTCAAGGGCGATACCGCGCGCATCGAGTTCATCAATCGCTTCAAGGAAGTGCAGCGTCTCAAGACCCTGCTCGACCAGTACACCGACCTGAACGAGGAACAAAAAGCCCACATCAACAGCGTGCTACCGGAGGACGATCTACGTTCCTTGCGCGGTGCTTATCTGGAAACCGCCCAACGCCTTAAAGAGCAGCAGGGCAAAACCGGCGACCAGGCCTCCGAGGCCCAAGAGGCCATCGAACAACTGGACTTCGAATTCGTGCTCTTCTCCTCGGCACTGATCGACTATGACTACATTATGGGCCTGGTTGCGCGCTTCACTCAGGAAAAGCCAGGTAAGCAGAGCATGAGCCGCGACCAGCTCATCAGTATGCTCGCTGCTAGCAGCAACCTAATGGACGAGCGGGAAGACATCATCGCCTACATCAACACCCTGGAAGCTGGCAAGGGCCTGAGCGAGGCCGACATCCGCGACGGCTACCAAAACTTCAAGGCGCAAAAAGCCCAGAATGAAATCATCGCCCTGGCCGACCGCCACGGGCTGGGACGCGAAGCCCTGCAAGGCTTTGTGGTCGGTATTTTGGATCGCATGATCTTCGACGGCGAGCAGTTAAGCGACTTGTTCGAGCCGCTGAATCTGGGCTGGAAGGCGCGCAGCAAGGCGGAGTTGGCCTTGATGGAAGAGCTGGTGCCGTTTCTAAAGAAACAGGTCAGCGGGCGTGAAATATCGGGGTTGGCTGCGTATGAGTAACACACGGAAGCCTAAAAAATGAAGAATGATCTGATCCACAGCATGACAGAAAGCTTTGAAGGCCACGCCCAGCAGACCGAGAATGGCGTGGAATACTGGCTGGCGCGGGATTTACAGCACCTGCTGGGCTATGGCAAATGGGACAACTTTCAAAGTGTAATATCCAAAGCCAAAACCGCCTGCGAACTCTCTGGCCATGGGGTTTCCGATCATTTTGCCGACGTCGGGAAAATGATCGAACTCGGCAAAGGCGGGCAGCGTGAGGTCGATGATGTCATGCTGACCCGCTACGCCTGCTATCTCATCGCTCAAAATGGTGACTCCAGAAAGCAGGAAATCGCCTTTGCTCAAACTTACTTTGCCATGCAGACTCGCAAGGCGGAACTCATCGAACAGCGCCTGCTGGAGGCAGAGCGGGTCTCGGCCCGAAGGAAACTGTCGGCTACCGAAAAAGAACTGTCAGATGTTATCTATGAACAAACCGGTGGCAATCAGAACTTTGCCCTAATCCGCAGCAAGGGCGATACCGCCCTGTTCGGCAAAAACACCAAAGCCATGAAAGCCCAATGGCGCGTGCCGAGCAATCGCCCGTTGGCGGATTTTGCCCCTACCATCATCCTCAAAGCCAAAGATTTCGCCACCGAAATCACCATCCACAACGCTCGCGAACAAACCATGAAGCGCGAGCCGCAGATCTCACAAGAGCACGTCACCAATAACGAAGCCGTGCGCCAAACCCTGCTGAATCGGGGCATTCGCCCGGAAAGTCTGCCACCTGCCGAGGATGTAAAAAAGGTTGAACGACGCCTGAACTCGGCGAACAAAAAAGCGCTGAAAAATCCTGACGGGCTGGAAGAGTGATGAACCACGAAAGACGCGAAAAGCACGAAATTAGGGGAAAGGGGTTGGTGCCCCGGTTGCGCTTTCCTGAGTTTCGGGATGCGGGGGGGTGGGCAATAAAGCCGCTCCGGAAAATTCTGAGTATCGGCAATGGCAAGGATCACAAGCACCTTCCCGATGGCGATGTACCTGTATATGGTTCTGGCGGCTACATGCGCTCAGTTAATGACTATCTCTACGATGGCGAAAGCGTTTGTATTGGCAGGAAGGGAACGATTGACAAACCAGCATTCTTAAATGGCAAATTCTGGGCTGTTGATACGCTCTTTTATACGCACTCCTTCAGAAATACTATTCCACGGTTTGTCTTTGCGTTATTTCAGAATATTGAATGGTTAAAGCATAATGAAGCTGGCGGCGTACCGAGCCTGTCAAAGACTAATATCGCCAAAATAGAAGTAGCAATACCGGAAACAAAAGAACAACAAAAAATCGCCGATTGCCTCTCGTCCCTAGATGCGCTGATCGCCGCCCAGGCGGATAAGATCGACGCCCTCAAGACCCATAAGAAAGGGTTAATGCAGCAACTCTTCCCCCGCGAAGGCGAAACCATCCCCCGCCTGCGCTTCCCCGAGTTCCGGGATGCGGGGGGGTGGGAAGAGAGAAGGCTTGGTGAAAAAGATGTAGCAAGCTTTGTAAAAAAAAGGATTTCATTGAATGAGCTCGATATCGAGAGCTATGTTAGCACCGAGAATCTGCTTCCTGACTTCGAAGGGAAAAAGCGCGCGTCGAAGCTGCCTCCCTCCGGGTCATTCACCAGCTTTAACCCGGCAGACATACTTGTTGCTAACATTCGCCCATATTTGAAAAAGGTATGGGTGGCGGATAGTTATGGGGCCGCATCTAATGATGTAGTTGTTATTCGCCCAATGGATAATATCCGTGGATCATTTTTGTCAGCTCTGCTTAAAAATGATGCGTTTATTCACTATGTAATGGAAGGGGCAAAGGGCGTAAAAATGCCAAGAGGTGATGTTTCCTTGATAAAGGAATACCCACTTGCAGTGCCTGGCCCCGACGAACAACAAAAAATCGCCGATTGTCTTTCATCCCTCGACACCCTGATAGCCGCGCAGTCAGAAAAACTCGACGCCCTCAAAACCCACAAAAAAGGCCTGATGCAACAACTATTTCCAATGCAAAAACAAGCTGATTGCTCAAGGATAATCATTCATGCAAATCATTGAAGCTACGATTCATCACCTGCAGAAATCTGCTCATACCCATGGCGAAGGTTCCGTTACCACTAAGCTGCGTGAAAGTAACTTGTCGGTTGATGAAACACTAGAAGGTATTAGCCGCGACTTGCTCGCTCTATATAATCGCTCGACCGACAGTTCTGGCACTTTTGGCAGAAATCCTAATACATATATTTTTCCGGTTCGCTTTGGTGAATACTTACAGGGAGCAATAGATTTTTCTGGCTTGAGCGAGGCAGCAGTGGATCTGATCGCAAACCAGATGGCTGGCTCTCGACTGGCTAACGGCGGATACGCACTATTTTTGCGTTACCAAGAGCCGCCGAATGAATTTCTCCTGATTGCGATGCTCAAACTAAAGCCGGGAGCAGGTATTGATGAAGATAGTTTGGGCTTGTTGCCAACACTGCATATAGACTTGGATCTATTAAATGAAGCGGCTCGTATCAATATTACTCGCTTCGAAGCAGATGAAGAGCCGTACCTTACTTTCATCAAGGGTTCCCGCAGGTCTTCGGATGTGACCGAGTACTTTCGTGATGCGCTGGGCTGTCAGAGTTACACCAATTCAGCCGAGCAGACAAAGCAGCTCATTCGAGCTGCCGATGATTTCGTTGGCCAGCGTGAAGACCTGGGGACCGAAGAAGAAAAACGGCATGAACGACTGGAAACTCGCCGCAGATTATTTGAGTGCCTGCAACAAAACCGTGAAGAAATTGCTTTGGACACGGCTGCAGCGGCCATTTATCCTCCTGAGCCCAACGACTTTGTTACATTTAGCCAGACTTTATCCGAAGGTGAGCGTAAATATGTCTTTGATGGAAGGTTTAAGCCGGATAGAAGGACGGTATTAAGACTCAAAAGGATCAGTGGCAGTATGGGCACAGTTCGTATCAGTTTTGATGTCGAGGATTTACGGTCAGGAACAGTTGGATATAACCCACAGCTTGATGCGATCATCATCAAGCATCCATCTGACAAGCTCAAACAAGAAATCATTGAAAACGACGATGCAATTGCCAACTGATCCACACGACTTTGCGCTCTGGCTATTCGATAACCTGGAGGAATTGTCGCCTGTGGGTGACACGGCTTTATGGGAAGGCAAGCTACCCGCCGATATCGATTTTGCTACGGTTGAATCGCACTTGGAGAATCTGGACACATCTCTGGCTGGGGCATGCCGCACAGATACTCGTGTTCTCGAGTTCTATCCATCTCATGTTCATGTATATGAGAATATTGAGCAACTTCTTGGTAATGCCTCGAATCGGAAAAATGTACCGTTGCAGTTTACCTTGCGGGATATAAACTTCGCTTATCCCTCCACGAATGATTCATCAGAGATGCCAGAGCAGGTATCGCAATACATGGATTCTGTTCGTCTTTTCTCGGTTCTGAGCAAGTTGTCTGATGTTCAAAATGGTGGACTCCTTTTCGTACAGAGTCACGATGCCCAGCTTACAATCATTCCTGAGTTGTCCTCGGAAGACCTCCGTTCATTAACTTCATTTCCTAGTTTTGCAGCAGAGTTTTCCAATGAGGAGTCTCACGCCGAACAAAAGCGCTCTATTGTTCGATCTGTCTTGATTGAGCAATTCAGGCCATGCAGGAGCGTGCCACTCTCCGATGTGATAGATAAATTTGATGAAATAGCCAGAGATGCCAGGCATTCACTTGCTATGTATATGGCGGAGTTCTCAGTTGCCAAAGTTAAGAGCGAAGTGGAGCGCCAGAATCTGGACGATACCTTGAGTCTGAGCAAGACGCTCTCTGAAATTCAGAATCAATTGCTGGCGTTGCCTGCTGCCATTTTGTTAGCTGGTGCGACGATCAAAATTGGAGAGACACTACGGAACTATGCAGTGCTAGCTGGCATTGTGATTTTCACCATTTTTATTCTGATATTGGTATCTAATCAACGGCATTCCATCGACGCTATAAGCGCGCAAATTACACGCCGAAAAGAAAAGATTAAGAATATGCCCAGTGATAGTAGCGCCGAGGTATTGCCACTGTTTGAGCCACTTGAATCACGTGTCGCAAAACAAAAGCGTACTCTGTGCTTGATTAAATATGTCATCTTGGCTGTAGTTGCACTTGCTGCTCTGGCAGTGATTGGCGTTAGTCACGAGGGAGTGGTGGCGAGTATTCTTGAGTGGGCTAGAGCTTGTATCGAGATTGAAGGCGATATAAATAAATCTGTGAATGTTGAGCCATGACCCCCAAACTCCCCATCAACCTCTCCTCCCTGCTTCACCATCGCACCATCGAAAGCGAGCGGGTGGAGGACAAGGCGGGCTGGAACCCGGACGACTGCATGGATGCAGGAGGTAGAGCGACGCAGGATGCCAAAGCGGAAGCAGGACTGCACAGTATTCCTGCCTTCGCCAATGATTCTCCCAATCTGAGGGGGAGTGGGGCTGATGCAGAGGTCGGCCGCACGCCGACGAAGGTAGTCTCATGAGTACTGCGACCAATACTTTCGACAGCCTCGACGCGATCGCCTACCACCTACGCGAACGACTGGAGCAGAAGAAGTACATCCTGCTATTCGCCTTCAACGGCACCGGCAAGACCCGCTTGTCCATGGCATTCAAAGAGCTGGGCAAGCAAGGCGAGGGTGAGGAAGAAACACGAGATACTCTCTACTTCAATGCCTTCACCGAGGATCTCTTCTACTGGGATAACGATCTGGAGAATGACGCCAAGCGCGTGTTGCGTCTGAATCGAGATTCCCACTTCTTCGACGGCCTGCAAGAGCTGGAGATGGAAAACCGCATCGGCCCGCTGCTGGCCCGCTATGCGGATTTCGATTTCCTGATTGACTACGAAACTTGGGAGATCACCTTTTTCCGGGACAAAGACAGTGACGGTGCGCCTATTCCTATCAAGGTGTCACACGGTGAAGAAAATATCTTTGTATGGTGTTTTTTTCTCGCCGTTGCCCAGTTGGCGGTGGATCAGGAAGAAGGCTCACCCTATGCTTGGGTGAAGTACCTGTATATCGACGACCCCATCTCATCACTGGACGATAATAACGCCATTGCGGTAGCCAGCCACTTGGCACAACTGCTGAAGAATGCCAATGGGCAGATTCGAACTGTGATCTCCACACACCACCATCTGTTTTTCAATGTGATGTGCAACGAGCTGAGCAACGCGGTCAGAGGCTTTCTGAGCAAGGAGGCCGACCATTTCCGGCTGACGGATACGGGGGAGACTCCACGCTACCATCATGTCGCCCTGCTGAAACATCTGCATGAGGTGGCCAAATCGGGCGAGATCTATACCTACCACTTCAATATCCTGCGCAACATTCTGGAAAAGACGGCCACCTTCCACGGCTTTCGGAATTTCTCCGCCTGCATCAAGCAGGACAGCAACGACCCGGACGGCATCCTCCACGCCCGGCTAGTGAATGTACTCAGTCATGGAAACTATTCCCTGTATGAGCCACAGGAAATGCTGCCGGAGAACAAAGACTATTTCCGCAAGATTCTGCATGATTTCATGAACAACTACCGTTTTAACCCGGAGCTGTTTCCAAACATGGAAGGGGCGCAGGGATGAGTGAACTGATTCTCTACACCACCGAAGACGGCCAAAGCCGGATTCAACTGCGTACTGACGATGGCACGGTCTGGCTGAGCCAGTTAGAAATGGCCGAGTTATTCCTGACTACCAAGCAAAATATCGCCAAACATCTTAAAGCAATCTTCTCTGAGGGAGAGCTGGACCAGGATGCAGTTGTCAACTATTGGTTGACAACTGCCGCCGATGGCAAGAATTACCGCGTGGCACACTACAACCTCGATGCCATTCTGGCAGTGGGCTACCGGGTGCGCTCGCCCCGTGGTGCCCAGTTTCGCCGCTGGGCCAGTACCGTGCTCAGCGAGTACCTGCACAAGGGTTTTGTCATGGATGACGAGCGCTTGAAAAACCCTGATGGCCGTCCGGACTACTTCGATGAGATGCTGGCACGCATCCGCGATATCCGCGCCTCGGAAAAGCGCTTCTACCAAAAGGTACGCGATCTGTTCGCCCTGAGCAGTGACTACGATAAGACCGATAGAGCCACACAGCAATTCTTTGCGACGGTGCAGAACCTGTTGCTATATGCGGTGACGGAGCAAACCGCTGCTGAGCTGGTTATGGCGCGTGCTAATCCAGATGATCCTTATTTTGGTCTGCTGAGCTGGAAGGGCGAAAGAGTACGCAAACAGGATATTCTGGTTGCAAAAAACTACCTGACCGAAGATGAAGTCGACACCCTCAACCGGCTGGTGGTGATCTTTCTGGAAACTGCCGAGCTACGTGCCAAAAGCCGACAAGAAACCTCCATGGCGTTTTGGCAGGCGCGGGTGGGTGACATCATTACCAGCAATGGTTTTCCTTTGCTGGCCGGTGCAGGCTCCATCAGTCAGAAACAGATGGAACAGCTAACCAGTAAACGCTATGTGGAATTCGATCAGCGCCGCAGAACGCAAGAAGCCATCGCTGCTGATAAGGCCGATGAAGCCGAGCTGAAAGTACTGGAACACAAAATCAAATATCGAAACGAGCCTAAATCATGACCAAAGAACAACTCAGCCAACTGGGAAGAACCCTTTGGGCTATTGCCGACGATTTGCGCGGCGCAATGAATGCCGACGACTTCCGCGATTACATGCTGTCGTTCCTGTTTTTGCGCTACCTCTCTGATAACTTCGAGGCAGCGGCAAAGAAGGAGCTGGGGTCGGACTACCCCAAGCTCGATAAGGATGATAAGCGTGCGCCCCTGGCGGTCTGGTACAGGGATAACACTGGGGACGTGCCTGCCTTTGAGAAGCAGATGCGCCGCAAGATGCATTATGTGGTCCATCCGGAGTACCTGTGGAGCAGCATCTACGAACGCGCCCGTACTCAGGACGCTGAGCTGTTACAAACTCTGGAGCGGGGGTTCAATTACATCGAGAATGAATCTTTCGCCAGTACCTTCCAGGGGCTATTTTCCGAGATCAACCTGAACTCGGAAAAACTGGGCCGGACACCGAAGGCGCGCAACGACAAACTCTGCACCATCATCACCAAGATCGCCGAGGGGATCGCGCAATTTTCCACCGACAGCGACATTTTGGGCGATGCCTACGAGTACCTGATTGGCCAGTTTGCTGCTGGCTCCGGCAAAAAAGCGGGGGAGTTTTATACCCCGCAGACGGTTTCCACCATTCTTTCGCGCATCGTCACGCTGGACAGCCAGGACCCCAGCACAGGTAAGAAGAAAAAGCTCAACAGTGTGTTGGACTTCGCCTGCGGCTCTGGCTCGCTGCTGCTCAATGTGCGTAACCAGATGGGACCGCACGGCATCGGTAAAATTTACGGCCAGGAAAAGAACATCACCACCTACAACCTGGCGCGCATGAATATGCTGCTGCACGGTGTCAAGGATAGCGAGTTCGAGATTTATCACGGTGACACTCTGACTAATGACTGGGTACTGCTTAACGAAATGAACCCGGCGAAAAAACTGCAATGTGATGCGGTAGTGGCCAACCCGCCCTTCAGCTACCGCTGGCAGCCCGGCGAGGCGCTGGGCGAGGATTTTCGTTTCAAAAACTACGGCTTGGCGCCCAAGTCTGCCGCCGATTTCGCCTTTCTGCTGCACGGTTTCCATTTCCTCGGTGACGAAGGCACCATGGCTATTATCCTGCCTCACGGTGTGCTGTTCCGTGGTGGTGTGGAGAGCCGCATCCGCACCAAGCTGCTCGAGGATGGGCATATCGATACCGTCATCGGTCTGCCCGCCAACCTGTTCTTCTCCACCGGCATCCCGGTGTGCATCCTGGTGCTGAAAAAGTGCAAAAAGCCCGATGATGTGCTCTTCATCAACGCCGTCGAGCATTTTGACAAGGGCAAACGGCAAAACCAGCTATTGCCGGAGCATATAGACAAGATTGTCGATACCTACCAGCACCGCCGCGAAGTAGAACGCTATGCCCGCCGGGTGGAAATGGCAGAGATCGAGAAGAACGACTACAACCTCAATATCTCCCGCTACGTGAGCACCGCCGAGCCCGAGCCGGAGATCGACCTTGCTGCTGTTCATGCGCAACTGTCAGATATTGAAAAGCGCATTCGCGAAGCAGCAGACAAGCATAATCAGTATTTGAAAGAGCTGAATCTGCCGCCGGTGTAACAGTAGAGGTTCGCTGAATGTCGGCGGAAACTCATGACAGGGCGCTGATTCGCCGCTGGGACGGCTTAGGCTTCGCTCCAGCCGTCCCAAAGTTTGGCGTTGGGCACCAAGAAACGAGGAGTTGATTAGGCTCAAGAAGCAGTATGATATTGTCATATGATGCTTTATGAGAAGTCCCAGCTATGAGCATGCACAGTAACCATTACGCTGACTGAGCAGAAGGACGATTGGATTGAGGCTCAGGTTGAAAATAGTCACTTTGGCAATGATAGTGAGTATATCTGCGATCTCATCCGAAGAGACCAGCTAGCCAAGGAGCGTCTTGCCGCCCTAAGGCAGGCACTCGCTGATGGTGAATCAAGCGGGGAGCCTAAACCGCTGGATATATCTGCTATCAAAGCGGCTGGTTGCAAATTGATGAAAGCGGCTAATTAGTGCTAAAGCTAAGTATCACTCCGAGGCTGAATCTGACCTGACCGAGATTTGACTGTATACCTGTGAAGAGTGGGGAGCAGAGCAGGCTGATAAATACCTGGATCAGCTTGAGATGGGCATGAAACAGTTTCTTAGCCATCCGTTGCTTGGCGTTGACTATACTCATGTGTTAACCGCCTATCGCAGGTTGCAGACAGAGCATCACGCAGCTTTCTATCAAGTGTTGGAGTCTGAGGTGCTTATTGTCCGTGTTCTGCACGAAGATATGGATACTCCCCAAAGGCTTCTGGACTAGCGGTGCTTGTCGTTCAGCGAATCAAGGTTCGTACTGTTGCAGCCCAACAAACAACTGCAGCGGATCAACTTTCGCTGCGCTTCAATTAACCGCTGAGTTGGGTGTTACAGAGCTCTGCAAAAAAGGTCTTTAAGTGTGGCGGTAGCATAAATTCCGGGTGACCCCTTCCCACCCTTGTGCTGCCAATCGAAACCCGTATGCTGTCGAGCGGTGCAGTTATGCGGCTGCCTACATAAAGGCTGCCTAGGTGAGCTGCGGATAGTTCAGACAGGTGTGAGTCGAATGAGTATAAATTGGGTACTGTTGCTTTTGGGTGGCTTGTTCGAAACCGGGTTTGCCCTCAGCCTGGGCAAGGCTCAGCAGGTCAGCGGGAAGGCGCAGTGGTTTTGGCTGGCCAACTTTTTGGTCTGCGTCGCGATCAGTATGTACTTCCTGTT
>JALOAH010000097.1 GCA_023228865.1 Porticoccaceae bacterium
AAAACCCTGGCGGCGTTTGCCCTGGGTCTGATGTTGTTTGTGGTGACACTGGTTCTCAATGTCATCGCCCTGCAGGTGGTGAAGAAATACCGGGAGCAGTATGAATAGTCGCAAAAATATCAGCGAGCACGTCAAGGCCGGACTCAAGGGGCGCTACCGCCGCGAGCGCCTGTTCCGGTTTTTGGGCATTTTTTCCATCGCCTTCAGTCTCGCCTGTCTGCTGGCGCTGTTTACAGACATTATCGCCAAGGGGCACGGTGCTTTTCAGCAAACCTATGTTCGCCTCGCGGTAAATTACGACCCCGAGGTTCTCGAGCTTTACAATGTTCGCGACGAGCAGCAGTTTGCCCTCGCCAATTTCGACGGCGTTGTCAAAAAGGCGCTCCAGGAGCGATTCCCCGAGGCCAGCGGCCGCAGCGACAAGCGCGAGCTCAACAGAATAATCAGCTCAAACGCCATCTATACCCTGGCCGACCGCTTGCGGGCAGATCCCGCGCTGCTCGGCAAAACTGAACAGGTTTGGGTGTTGGTGGACGATGATATCGACACCTACTACAAGTCCCTGGGGGATAGTGAAGGCGCCTTTACCGGGCGCACCAGCGACAGGGTTCAGGGTTGGATACAGAGTCTGGTTGACAGTGGCGATATTCAGCTGCAGCTCAATCGCGAATTTTTTACCCGCGGCGATTCCCGGGAGCCGGAGCAGGCCGGGATCTGGGGAGCGGTCAAGGGGTCGTTTTTTACCCTGTTGGTGACCCTGGCGCTGTCGTTTCCCATCGGCGTTTCCGCCGCCCTTTATCTCGAGGAGTTCGCCCCTAAAAATAAGTGGACAGACCTGATTGAAGTCAATATCAACAATCTCGCCGCCGTTCCCTCCATTATTTTCGGCCTGCTGGGGCTGGCAATTTTCATTAACTTTTTCGAGATTCCCCGTTCCATTCCCCTCTTGGGCGGTCTGGTGCTAACCCTGATGACCCTGCCCACCATCATTATTTCCAGCCGTGCCGCCATTAAAGCGGTGCCGCCGTCCATTCGCGAAGCCGCCCGCGGCATTGGCGCATCCCCCATGCAGGTGGCGCTTCACCATGTTTTACCTCTCGCTATGCCGGGCATGCTGACCGGGGCGATCATTGGCATGGCGCAAGCCCTCGGTGAAACCGCGCCCCTGTTGATGATCGGCATGGTCGCCTTTATCGTCGATACTCCGGGGGGAGTCACAGACCCGGCTACCGTGCTGCCGGTGCAGATTTTCCTGTGGGCAGACAGCCCCGAGCGCGCCTTTGTCGAAAAAACCTCCGCAGCCATTATGGTGTTGCTGGCATTTCTTATTATTATGAACACTCTGGCCGTGTGGCTGAGGAAGCGCCTGGAAAGGCGCTGGTAACCGGGTAACAGGTATGACCGTTGCAATGACAGAAACCAATGTCGGCGTTTATAACGCCAGTAAAGAACAGGCCGCCATGACTAACAGTGCAGACGAATACAAAACCACAGGCTTCCCCTTTGTGGCCGAACCCAAGGTGCAGATGCGCAACGTCAATGTCTTCTACGGCGATCAGCAGGCTATTTTTAATGTCAGTCTGGATATCGCAGAGAATGAAGTGCTGGCCATGATCGGCCCCTCGGGTTGCGGCAAGTCGACGTTTTTGCGCAGCCTCAATCGCATGAACGATACCGTCGATGGCTGCCGGGTTACCGGCCAGCTAACCCTCGATAATGACAATATCTACGACCCGAAAATGGATGTGGTGGAGCTGCGCGCCCGGGTTGGCATGGTCTTTCAAAAGCCCAACCCGTTTCCCAAATCCATTTACGACAATGTCGCCTACGGTCCCCGGTTGCACGGTATGGTCAATCACCGCTCCGAACTCGATCAGCTGGTGGAAACCAGCCTGATCAAGGCGGGGTTGTGGGCTGAAGTCAAAGACCGGCTGCACCAGCCGGGAACCGGGCTTTCCGGCGGCCAGCAGCAGCGCCTCTGCATTGCCAGAACCATCGCCATCAGCCCCGAGGTGATTCTGATGGATGAACCCTGCTCGGCGCTTGATCCCATCGCCACCGCCAAAATTGAAGAGCTGATCAGCGAGCTGGCGGAGAACTACACCATCGCCATCGTCACCCACTCCATGCAGCAGGCGGCGCGGGTTTCCCACAGAACGGCGTATTTCCATCTGGGCAAACTCATCGAAGTCAACGATACTGACAGGGTATTTACTGCGCCGGAAAACGAACTCACCGAAGCCTACATCACCGGTCGCTTCGGTTAAGGAAACAGAAATTATGGATAAATTGCACCTGGATCAGCACATCTCAAAACAGTTTGATGCCGATCTCGAAGAACTTAAAAGCCGTATGCTGGAAATGGGCGGTCTGGTGGAGAACCAGGTCAGCGATGCCCTCAAGGCCGTGGAAATGGCCGACAGCGACATGGCGGTGAGGGTTATTGAGCATGAAAGCAGTGTCGATGCCCTGGAAATGAGCATTGACGAAGAATGTATTTTGCTGATTGCCCGCCGCCAGCCCGCCGCCAGCGATCTGCGCCTGGTGATGGCGGTGTTTCGCTGCGCCCGGGATCTTGAACGCATTGGCGACGAGGCGCAGAAAATCGCCAAAATGGCCATTCGCCTTTCCGAAGAGGGTGGCGCTCCCAGGGGCTATCTCGAACTGCGCCATATCGGCCTTCAGGTACAGCAAATGCTTCACAAGTCTCTCGACGCCTTTGCCCGTTTTGATGTCGACAGCGCCCTCGAAGTGTTGCCCGAAGACGCCAAGGTCGATATGGACTACAAAACCGCCGTGCGCGAACTGGTCACCTATATGATGGAAGATCCCCGCAGCATTTCCAGGGTCATGAATATTCTCTGGACATTAAAAGCGGTGGAGCGCATCGGCGACCATGCCAAAAATATCTGTGAACAGGTGGTTTACCTGGTTCAGGGGCGGGATATTCGCCACAGCGGCGGCGACGACTGATTGGCGTCAGGCTCTTCAGTAGACAACCCAGTATAGGTAATCCAACAGACACCCAATAAAAAGGCCAGCATTGTCGCTGGCCTTTTTATTGGGTGTCTCTAGAGTCTGGGAATTCAGCCAAACACCGCTTTAAAAATCAAAAAGAAAACAATCGCCATAATGGCGCCTGCGGGCAGGGTAATCAGCCAGGACATAAAAATACCGCCAATCACCCTCAGATTGAGTGCGCCAATACCCCTTGCCAGACCCACACCCAGAACCGCGCCCACCAGGGTGTGAGTGGTGGAAACAGGAATACCTGCGGCGGATGCCAGCACCACGGTGGATGCTGCGCCCAGTTCCGCGGCAAAGCCACGGCTGGGGGTAAGCTCGGTGATTTTTTTGCCGATGGTGGCCATTACCTTGTAACCGTAAGTGGCGAGACCGGCGACAATGCCGAGGGCGCCGAGCAGCAGAATCCAGCTGGGAACAATGGATTTTGCCGTGACGGTGCCGGATTTGATGACGCCGACAACGGCGGCCACAGGGCCGATGGCATTGGCGACATCGTTGGAGCCGTGGGCAAAAGCCATGCTGCAGGCGGTGAAGACCATCAGTACGGCAAACACCTTTTCGACACTGTGGAAGCGGTTGTTTTTGTCGGCGCTTTCATCCTGTTTGATGCGGCTGAGTAAAAAAGAGCCAAAGGCTGCCACCATCAGTCCGGCAATAAAGGCATAAAAGGCGATTTCAACCCCGGAAAATTTGATCCCGGAATCCGCGAATACATGCTTCAAGCCTTTCACCAGGGTGACGTTGGTAATCAGAAAGCCCACCAGAAACATATAGAAAGGAATGTAGCGTTTCGCGCGGGCAAAAGGGTCGTCGCGGGTCAGAATCAGGTTCTGGACACTGGAGAATAGAATGTAGGCAATGACCCCGGCGATGAGGGGTGATACCACCCAACTGATGGCGATCTGACCGATTTTGGACCAGTCAACGGCGTCCATGCCAATGCCCACTGCGCCAAAACCGACGATGGCACCGACAATGGAATGGGTGGTGGACACCGGCCAGCCGTTCATGCTCGCCACCAACAGCCAGATGCCCGCAGCCAACAGTGCGGAAAGCATGCCGTACATCAGGTACTGGGGATTATCTTCGAGCGCCGTGGGGTCGATAATGCCATCCCGTATGGTGGAGGTTACCTCGCCACCCGCCAGGTAGGCGCCGAGAAATTCAAAAACCATGGCAATAAGAATGGCCTGTTTGATGGTGATGGCCTTGGAGCCTACGGAAGTACCCATGGCGTTGGAGACATCGTTTGCGCCGACACCCCAGGCCATAAAAAATCCGAAAACACAGGCAAGGACAAGAAACAGGGTGCCGTATTGAGTCAGCAGTTCCATAAATGAAGCCTTATCTTGAAGGGTTGCGGAAAATTAGCGGGCGAGTAACAACAGTAGACGGCTGCCTACCCGTTGGGAGGTGTTGGCGAGTTCGCCGATATTATCGATCACCTTGTAGAGAAACATGGCGTCGATGGGGGGAATGTCTTTTTCGATCGCCAGGAGTTTATGGCGAATCTCCCGCTCACTGCGGTCGGCGTCTTTTTCGAGGTCGTCGAGGGTGCGAATCATCTCAAAAACAATATCGATTTCCCGACCTTTGAAGCCACTCTCGAGCAGTTCATCCAGTTCGTTGATGGCCACCAGCGCCTGCTCGGAGACGCGCACCGAGCTGGTGAGTAAATCGACAAAATCAGCTTCGATGGCTGTCGGCACCACCATGCGGCGACCCAGCATAATACCGGCGATATCCCGAGCAATGTTGGCGACCTTGTCCTGAAGACTGATGAGGTCGAGGAGATCCGTGCGGGGCACCGGCATAAACAGGCTGTTGGGCATATTGAGGCGCAATTCCCGTTTGAGATGATCAGCCTGGTGTTCAAGCTCGCGAATAGCGTTGTAGGTTTCTTCTGCTTCCTGCCAATCGCCGTTGAGGGTTGCCGTCAGAAATACGTCGAGGCGGGCGGCGCAGTTGGCGGCCAGTAACATATGCTCTTGCAGGGGTTTGATGGGCGATTTGCCGAACAGTTCGGAAACAGGGTTTTTCATTTTGCAGCCCTTGGTAGCGGTTGGGTCAACAGACTGTCGAATCTGGGTGTGATCTACTGCAGCGACGTCAAAGCGGGTTCCCCACGCTGCGACCACCTAAGTTCGACAGGCTGCCAGAGGGGGGCTATTTTCGTTTGAATCGAGCAGAATTGCCAGCCGCATTTTTCGCCACAAAGGTGCTGGCGGCGGCCTGTTGCGCCATCAAAGGACTCACGGCTCAGGCCTGGGCATATTTTTCCCTGCCCCGCAGCCAGCGCTCAATGAGGGGCGCAACCGCCTCCGGGTAGTCCTTGAGCAGATTGACGGCGCAGGCTTTGACATCGCTGAGCATGGCTTCATCGCGAATCAGGTCGGCGATATGGAACTGAAGCTCCCCCGTTTGGCGGGTGCCAAGCACTTCGCCGGGACCGCGCAAACGCAGATCCTTTTCGGCGATGACAAAGCCGTCATTGGTTTCCCGCATAATGCGAATGCGCTCTTTGGCCTGCTGGGAAAGCTGGTTGCCGTAAAGAAGAACACAGTGGCTCGCGGCTGAACCTCTGCCGGTTCTGCCGCGCAGCTGGTGGAGCTGCGAGAGGCCGAGGCGCTCCGGATTTTCGATGACCATGAGGCTGGCGTTGGCGACATCGACGCCAACTTCGATAACCGTGGTGGCCACGAGAAGATCGATATCCCCGCCCTTGAACTGCTGCATGATGTGCTCTTTCTGTGGGGGTTTCAGACGACCGTGAACCAGGCCGATGCGAACCTGGGGAAGCAGCAGCTGCAATTCTGCCGCCGTGGCCTCCGCCGCCTGGGCTTCGACAACATCGGATTCGTCGATCAGGGTACAAACCCAATAGGCCTGGCGCCCCTCGGCGCAGGCCTGGCTGACCCGGTCGATAACATGGCTGCGGCGCTGCTGGCTGATGGCCACCGTGTTCACCGGGGTTCTGCCGGGGGGCAGTTCATCAATAATTGAGGTGTCGAGATCCGCATAGGCAGACATCGCCAGGGTGCGGGGAATGGGAGTGGCGGTCATCACCAATTGATGGGGGGTAACGCCGTTGCTACCTTTGTCGCGCAGGGCGAGGCGCTGATGCACGCCAAAGCGGTGCTGCTCGTCAATAATCGCCAGCCCCAGTTTGTGGAACCTGACCTCTTCCTGAAACAGCGCATGGGTGCCGATGACGATGCTGGCGCTGCCGTCGCCGATACGCTGGAGTTGATGTTCCCGCGCTCTGCCCTTGACTCGACCCGTGAGCCAGGCAACGTCAATGCCCAGGGGACTCAGCCAGGTGTCAAAGTTGTTGCGGTGTTGTTCGGCGAGAATTTCCGTGGGCGCCATCACCGCCGTTTGAAACCCTTGGGCGCAGGCCGACAGTGCGGCCACTGCGGCCACCAGGGTTTTGCCGGAACCCACATCCCCCTGAACCAGGCGCAACATGGGTTGGTGTTGGCTGAGATCCTGCTGAATTTCGCCAATCACACGGCGCTGAGCCGCCGTCAGGGCAAAGGGCAGTTGGCCAAGAAACTGCTTTTCCAGCGCAGAATTTTTTGGCAGTGCCGGTGCTGTTTCCCGACGCAGGGTTTGCCGCAGCTGCAACAGGCTGAGGTGGTGAGCCAGCAGTTCTTCAAAGGCGAGGCGCTGTTGCGCCGGATGCCTGCCATTGGCAAGCTCCGCCAGCGGCGCATGGGCTGGCGGGTGATGAAGAAAGTGCAGCGCCTGCGCCAGGGGAATCTGGATGCCGCTGCCGGTCAGGGCTGGCGGCAGCAGTTCCGGCAGGTTGCTGTTGTTAATCATGGCCAGCGCCTGGCTGGCGACGCGGCGCAGGCGCTGCTGAGTAATGCCCTCGGAGGCGGGATACACTGGGGTCAGATGGGTTTCCAGGGGTGCCACGGTGGCGCCGTCGAGAAACTGGTATTCCGGGTGGTACATTTCCAGGCCGCTGCTGCCGGGGCGAACTTCGCCGTAACAGCGCAATCGGGTTCCCGGTGTCAGATTGTTTTTTTGTGCCGCAGAGAAATGGAAAAATCTCAGGCTCAGAGTCCCGGTGCTGTCCTGAACCCGGCACACCAGGCTGCGGCGTCTGCCCAGGGCAATATCGCAGAGGCGCACCTCCGCTTCAATGACCACCTCGCTGAAAGGTTGCAGGGCGCCAATGGGGGTAACCCTGGTGCGGTCGGCGTAGCGTAGGGGCAGGTGAAACAGCATGTCCTGTACGCTGTGAATACCCAGCTTGGCGAGCTTTTCCCGCAGCTGGGGGCCGATGCCTTTGATGCTCGAAATCGGCGTTTGGCTGAGATTTTTGACGGCGGTCACCACGATTCCCTGTCCATGCCCGGCAACAGAACAGCCTACTTGAGCCCGG
Source organism: Porticoccaceae bacterium (assembly GCA_023228865.1). The sequence goes on from JALOAH010000097.1 coordinate 7,421, forward strand.
GCAGGCGGGTTTCCAGAATGGCCTCCCGCAGAGCGTCAATGGCTTTGTGGCGCGGAAAGCTGGCGCGCCAGGCCAGCGCCGCCGTGCGGCAGGGCGCCGGTTTGGCAAAGGGGCGGCTAACCAGATTCTGGAGTTTGTTCTGGGTGCCCAGTACCGCCGACAGGGGCAGAATGGTGATGCCGAGGCCACTGGACACCATATGGCGCATGGTTTCCAGGGAGCTGCCTTCGGTGTCTGTGCGAATGCTGCGATCGCCATCCCTACCGGTGTGGCGGGCGAGATTGGGTACCGCCTCCAGCACCTGCTCGCGAAAGCAGTGGCCTTCGCCGAGCATAAGAATATTTTCCCCTTCCAGATCCGCCGGAGCGATAGTTTTTTTCTTTGCCAGGGGGTGGCTGTCCGGCATCAGCACCACAAAGGGCTCGGTGTACAGGGGCTGGGTGACCACATCCGGCTCTGTAAACGGCAGGGCGATGATGATCACATCGAGGTCGCCATTGCGCAGCCGTCGGCGCAGGGTTGCGGTGTAGCTCTCCTCAACCACCAGGGGCATATTGGGCGCCAGTTCACGGAGTTTGGGAATAAACTGGGGAAACAGGTAGGGGCCAATAGTGAAAATGGCGCCAACCCGCAGGGGGCTGTTGAGTTGATCTTTGCCCGCAGCGGCAAGATCCTGGATGCGTGAGGCCTCTTCGAGAACCTTTTGTGCCTGGGCGATAACCACCTCGCCGGTTGGGGTTGCGGTGACCTTGCTTTTTGAGCGTTCAAAAAGATCCACACCCAGCTCCTGTTCCAGCTTTTTGACGGCAATGCTGAGGGTGGGCTGGCTGACGTGGCAGCGGTCGGCCGCCTGGCCAAAATGCTGTTCCTGGGCGAGTGTTACTATGTAGCGCAATTCTGTTAACGTCATGGTTCAAGTCTGCGATGATGGTTACAGGCATAATAGTCAAAAATTATTGTCAGGAGCAATACGATTGAGAGCATTATTGATAGGTTTTGGTGATCTGGCGCAACGGTTGGCGCCACAACTGCTGGCTGCGGGCTGGCAAGTGAGGGGGCTGCGGCGCTCGCCTGCAGATTTTCCCGGTGTCGAAATGTTAAGGGGCGATTGCCGCGATGTTGACGCTGTCGCCAGCGCCCTCGCCGATCAGGATCTGGTGATTATCACCCTGACGCCGGCAGCCTTTACAGCGGAAGCCTATCAGCACGCCTATGTGGATAGCGCCGAAGCGATTTGCGCGGCTCTTAAAAGGCGCAAGGGTAGGGGCGAGTCGCTGCCACGCCAGATTATTTGGGTGTCGAGCACCAGTGTTTTCGGCGCAGGGCAGGGTGAATGGGTCAACGAGGGCAGCGAAACCAATCCCGCCAGTTTCTCCGGGGGTTGCTTGCTGGCGGCGGAGCAAGCAGTGGCCGCAGCCGCCGTGCCCGCCACCGTTGTCCGCTTTAGCGGCATTTATGGCGGCGACAGCACCAGAATGCTGGATCAGGTGCGCGCTGGCCGCTGCGCGCCAGCGCAGCCGGTGCAATGGTCAAACCGTATTCACCGCGAGGATTGCGTCGGGATTCTCAACCACCTTGCCGCATGGGTTGAGCAGGGCAAGATCTTGGCGCCGCTTTATTTGGCCACGGATTGCGAGCCAGCGCCCCTCCACGAGGTTCATCGCTGGCTGGCGGAGCAGCTGAAGGTTCCGTTTCAGGTCGCAGAGGGAGGGGCAGTGACAAGAGGTAACCGGCGTTGCAGCAACCAGTTGCTGCTGGCGTCAGGCTACCGCTTTATTCACCCGACTTTTCGCGAAGGCTACGCTCAGCTGATAGCTGATAGCTGATAGCTGATAGCTGATAGCTGATAGCCCCTTATTCCCGATCCACGGCAATAACATCGTCGATATTCTTTGGCAACTCACAGGTGGGCGGCACCAGGTAGGTGGCGGTAACGTCGAGCAGACCCAGGTCTTTGAGTGTGCGGCGACCCAGCAGGACCGGGTAGAGCATATTGTCGCGGTTGCGCAGGGTGAATTCTTCCTTGTAAATGCGGTCGCCGATACAAACCGGCAAGACCACCACGGGGCGGCGGTCTTCGCCGCCAGCGCCGCGGACACGGACGATGCGTTTCACCGGCATTTCCAGATCCCGGTAAACTTCGGCGCCGGTTTCCTTGTCTTCGAGGTGGAGGCGAAAGCTGACCCAGTTTTTGCCCTTGCGCTTGAACAGGTGAATATTTTTGGCATCCATGGAAGAGGTCAGGGCGCCGGAGTCCAGCTTGATCTTTACCGTAGCACCCACGGGCATAACAATGGCTTTTTCCAGCCAGCCGAAGATTTGCGGTTGCGGTTTTTCCCCGGCGCTGACGCCAAGGGGGGCAGCAGCGCTAACAACCAGAATAAGGCGCAATAGCTGAGTAAGCATGTTTGACATCATGGGGACGCTGCCGGGGGTTCGAGGAGCGCGAATTCTACTCGGCTGTTTGCTCGTTGACCATATCTCCATCAGATAACCATGACGCCATCCATCTCCACGTCAGCGCCTTTGGGCAGGGCGCTGACGCCAATGGCAGCGCGGGCGGGGTAGGGCTGCTGAAAATGGCGCGCCATAATCTCGTTAACGGTGGCGAAATTGGCGAGGTCGGTGAGGTAGATATTGACTTTGACCATGTCCTGAAGCGAGCCTCCCGCCGCCTCACAGACCGCCGCCAGGTTGCGAAACACCTGCTCTGTTTGCGCCGCGAAACCGCCGTCAACCAGGGTCATGGTTTCCGGGTCGAGGGGGATTTGTCCCGACAGGTAGACAGTGCCATTGACCTTGATGGCCTGGGAGTAAGTGCCTATGGCTGCGGGAGCTTTTGTGGTATGGATGACGGCTTTGTTGTTCATGGTGGTCTGCGAGGCTTGGGTTAGTTTTTGATGCGATAGACTTTCTGCACCGCTTTGAGGTTGCGAATTCTGCGCATGATATTGGCGAGATGGATACGGTTTTTGACCCTGATGGTCAGCGCCACCACGTTGGTGTGGGCGTCCCGTTCGTTGACTCTGATCTGGTCGATGGAGGCATTCTGTTCGGTCACCCTGGAGGCGAGAATGGCGATAATGCCGCGCTCTGACGCCACTTCCACCTTGATGTCGCAGGGGAATTCGCCGTCCACGGAGGCCGACCAGTTCAGGGGAATGCATTTTTCCGGGTTGTCGCGAATGTCGTCGAGATTTTTGCAGGTTTCCTGGTGCACCACCAGGCCGCGCCCTGGGCTCAAATGGCCGTTGATGTGATCCCCCGGAATGGGGTGGCAACAGCGGGCGTAGCTGATGACAATGCCTTCGGAAGAGTCGATCAGAATCGGTGAATTGACGCCTTTTTCTTCCAGCTGATTGCGCTTTTTCTCCGGTATCAACAGGTTGGCCACCGCATAGGCGACCCGGTTGCCGAGGCCGATTTGCTGGAGCACGTTCTCAAACGTGGGGGCGCCGGTTTCCTTGAGGAGTTTTTTAATCTGGGATTTGCGAATCTGTTTGTAATTGGAGCCAAAGCTTTGCAGGGCGCGATCCAGCAGGCGCTTGCCCAGTTCCACCGATTCGTCGTGCTGCTGGTTTTTAAGGAAATGGCGAATGGCGCTGCGCGCCTTGGCGGTAATGACAAAATTGAGCCAGGCCGGGTTGGGCTGGGCACTTTTGGTGGTGATGATCCTCACCTTGTCGCCGCTCTGCAGGGGCTGGGACAGGGACGCCAGCTGGCCATTGATCTGGCAGGCGACACAGCTGTTGCCCACCTGGGTATGGACGGCGAAAGCAAAGTCTACGGGGGTGGCGCCGGTGGGCAGTTCGATAATCTGACCCTTGGGGGTGAACACATAGACCTCATCGGGGAAGAGGTCGGTTTTGACGTGCTCGATAAATTCCAGGGAGTTGCCCGCCTGTTGCTGTAAATCCAGCAGGCCTTTGACCCAGCGGTTGGCGCGGGCGTGATTGCGTTCGTCCTGGCTGCCGGATTTATACAGCCAGTGGGCGGCGATGCCGAAATTGGCCATGGCCTCCATGTCCTTGGTGCGAATCTGCACCTCAATGGGCACGCCGTGCATGCCCAAAAGTACCGTGTGCAGGGACTGATAGCCGTTGGCCTTGGGAATGGCGATATAGTCCTTGAATTCACCGGGCACGGGTTTGTAGAGGTTGTGAACGATGCCCAGCGCCCGATAACAGTCGTCAACGCTTTCGACAATAATGCGAAAGGCGTAGACATCCATGATTTCCTTGAAGGATTTTTTCTTGTTTTTCATCTTCTGGTAAATGCTCCAGAGATGCTTTTCCCGACCCATCACCGTGTAGTTGATGTTTTCTGAAAACAGGCGGTTTTCAATCATGGTTTTGATTTCAACGACAATCTCTTTGCGATTGCCGCGGGCGGCCTTGATGGCTTCCCGCAACCGCTGATGGCGCAAAGGGTGCAGGGCGGCAAAGCCCAGATCTTCAAACTCCACCCGCATATCGTTGAGGCCGAGGCGCTGGGCGAGGGGGGCGTAAATATCCAGGGTTTCGCGGGCAATGCGGCGGCGCTTTTCCGGCCCCAGGACGCCGAGGGTGCGCATATTGTGGAGGCGGTCGGCGAGCTTGACCAGCACGATGCGAATGTCCTTGGCCATGGCCATGGTCATTTTTTGAAAGCTTTCCGCCTGCTGCTCTGCCTTGGAAGAGAATTCAATCTCGGTGAGCTTGCTGACCGCGTCAACCATGGTCGACACGGTGGTGCCAAAGCGCCAGCTCAGTTGCAGCTTGGTGGCCGGTGTGTCCTCGATAACATCGTGGAGAAGGGCGGCCATAAGGGTTTCGTGATCCATGTGCATATCGGCAAGGATATGCGCCACGGCAACGGGGTGAATAATGTAGGGGTCGCCACTTTGGCGCTCCTGTCCCTCGTGGCTTTTATTGGCAAATTCGTAGGCGCGAAGAACCTTCTTGACTTTAGAAGGCTCCAGATAAGAGGAGAGTTTATGTTCTAGATTTTCGACGGCCGCTAGCAAATTCCCCTCCCCTGTTCATCTCAGGCATCTTCGATGGGCGGAAGCGCGTCGGGATTGGTGGCCAGGGCAACCGCATTTTCAAGCAGTTCCAGGTCGATAAAGTCGTCGTTCGCATCTTTCTCGGAGAGAATGCTGGCATCGACAAAGCCTTCCTCGATTTCCCGCAGGGCAACCACAGTGGGTTTGTCGTTTTCCCAGGGCACCATGGGTTCTTTGCCGCCGGTGTTCAATTGGCGCGCCCGTTTGGAGCTGACCATCACCAGCTCAAAGCGGTTTTCAACATGTTCAAGGCAGTCTTCTACTGTGATTCGAGCCATCTTTCCTCTACCTGTAACGACCTGTTGGAGTCGTTGTTTACGTGATTACAAAAAGAAACTTTAATATAACCGAGCTCCCGCGAGCGCGGGAACCCCGTAGTTTACAGAAAAAAGTCCTGTCAGGACAGCAAATCCTCGAACAGCTGCTGGTGGCGCTGCTGCTGTTTTGCGAGACTGAGGCGGTGACTGGTGACCAGGGCGCGGAGTTCATTGAGCGCCACCTCAAAATTTTCGTTGATGATAATAAAGTCTGCTTCCACATAATGGGTCATTTCTTCACGGGCTTCGGCAATGCGGCGGGCGATCACCGCCTCTTCGTCCTGCCCTCGGTTGTTGAGGCGCTGGTGAAGGGTTTCAAGGGAGGGCGGCAGAATAAAAATGCCCACGGTTTCCGGCATGAGATGGCGCACCTGGGCGGCGCCCTGCCAGTCAATTTCCAGAATCACGTCTATGC
>JALOAH010000098.1 GCA_023228865.1 Porticoccaceae bacterium
AAGATAGCACTGGAGGCAGCTGGCGGATGACTCCCCGGAGCCGAAAAGCAGAGAATCGCCACTTGGCGAAATACCCAGGGCTTGGCCTATGGTCAAACGGCACCTACTATTTCCAAAACCCTGTAACCGGTCGCCAAAAGTCTCTCAAGACAAAGGATCTCAAGCAGGCCGCCGTCCGGTGGGCGATAGCGAGAGCCCTGTGCGACAAAGAGCACGGCGACCTGGTTGCCGCCAAGCTGGCAAAGAGCCTGCAGGAGTCCAACCGGCCGCTGTCTCGCGGCTCAAACATCTATCTGTGCGATTTTATCCGCCAATGGCGCACCGAGGTGCTGGAAGCCGGGCTGGTTAAGGTCAAGATCAAGCGAGACCAAGGCAAGCCCCTGTCCGAGCGCACCCGGCGCGACTACGCAAACCTTGCGCTGCAGCTTGAAACCTCCCCTGCGGCCAGGTTCCCTGTCGCCACCCGCGCACCGCTCACACCCATCCGCAAGCTGCTTTCCCCCTGGGCCACCAAGCCCACCCACTACAACCACCTCAAGGCCGTGCTGGGCCGAGTGCTTGATCATGCCGTGCTCGTGGGTCTGGTTGAAAAAAACCCCATGCGCGACATCGAAAAGCTGGCCGTGGCCAGGCGTGAGGTGTTAATCCCCGACGAGGCGTACATCGCCATCACCGACCGGCTGGCGTCCCACGACCTTAATCGGCGCAAGCTGGACGGCACCTGGCGCATGATGATTTGCGACTTGTTCTACATGATGAGCCAGCAGCCGGTGGACTTGTTTTCGCTACGTGTCGGCCAGATTCACCTCGACGCTGGCGAGCACGGAGAGATCCACCTGGCCAGAGCCAAGACCAAGGTGGCGGGCATCATTGCCATGAACGCCGAGATGCGGGCCGTTGTCGATTGGTTGTTGGCGTTTCGGGATCAGGAGCTGGGCAAGCGGCGCAACCGATTTGAAAAGCCGCCAGAGAATCTGCTGATCTACCCCGCTTATATGGACAAGCGAAGCCGGCTCAAGCCCGTGCTGCATCGCACCTTTAGCTTGTGGTGGTCAGCAGCAGCGCGAGAGGCAGGGTTCCCCGGCATGTACAGACTGATGGATCTGCGCAAAAAGGGGCTGACGGACGAGTTTGTTGCCCAGGGCGACAACGACAAAGGGCTCCACGAGACCGACGCCATGAAGCGGCACTATCGGCTGATCACCCCGCCGAAGCGCTCGCAGAACACACTGGTGTCGATCCGCGACCGGGCCAAAATGGGCGCGGTCATTACTGGAAAATAACTGGAAAATAACTGGATGGGAAAATCAGCAATCTTCAACCTGCGCAAGACGCTGATTTATATAAAGAATTTGGAGGCGCGGGTCGGAATCGAACCGGCGTAAACGGAGTTGCAGCCCGGCTTTGCCGGTGACTATTTATTGTTGTTTATCATAATGTTACACTGCCTTATGTGATCGCTGAACAGGGCAAAATGCAGCAGTGATCACCTATAAGAATCAAGACGTTACAGGCGAATAGCTGGAAATTATGCCTTCGCCGTCAGCCTACAGCACAGGAGGTGCCATGCTTATCCTCACCCGCCAGATCGGCGAAACCATCGTCATAGATCACGATATCAAGGTCACCGTATTGGCAGTCAAAGGCGGCCAGGTCCGGATCGGCATCGAGGCGTCCGATGACGTGGACATCATCCGAGAGGAGCTGATCGCCGAGGGCGACTGACAGACGGTCTGCCTGCCCGACCAGTGGCGCTTGCAAGCCCTCGGCATCAGCCCTACTCTTGGCCTGACAAAGGAGAACACCATGAAAACCATACTCGCCATCATAGTTGCCACCTTCGCCTTCCCTGTTCTTGCGGACGGGTACCGTGGCCAGCTCACCGTAAACCCCTACACGCCCAACGCCGTCTCGCCCTATGAAGCCAGGCCGCAGTACGGTGGCGCAAAGCTGTATGACAGCCAGGGGCAGTACCGCGGGACCCTCAACAACAACCGCTACGATTCTGAGTCAGTGGCCAACCCCTATGGGCGGTATGGGTCACGGTATTCCAATGAGTCAATCAACAACCCCTATGGAGCAGGCAGCCGGTACAAGGCCGATAGTCCGAACAATCCGTATGGGAGCGGGTGGAGTATTTACGAATGAGGATTGTCGCCGGGCTGCCCGCACACCTTCCGCCCGGCGACCATCTGTTCTGTGGTCAGAATCCGCCTTGTCGTGAACCTGTCGAGCGCCCTGGCGCCATCACGATCTGAGCGGCGGATAGCGCAAAACGCGCGCCCCTTTCCTACCCCTTGGGCGGAACCCATTTCGGCAGCCTAGGAGGGGCATTCGCGCCGTCTTGAGAAGGCCTGCGCTCAGGCATTGGTTTGTCTGGCCAGCCTCCATCGCCCGCAATGTCACCCATCAAGGTGCCAAAGATTAGGCCTGTTATTGGCAGGTAACTTGTTTGAGATGTCAAAACTGTAATCATCGAGGCCGCCCATTCCAGCAAGGCCTTGACTGCTTTGGCCTCATCGTCGCCGAACTGCATAGATGAAACGCTCTTGGGGTGGGTGATGCTATCTCTGAAGCGGGTGGCGAGAGACAGGTTTGAGGGGAGGCTCTCCAAAGGCTTTGGATAGGCGGATTGCTGAATGTAACCCTCTCTTATCAGCGCTTTGAAGTAGTGGCGGCACCCTTCCAGCCTCGTTGTCAGGTCATATCGCCATTCATTTGAAGAGCCATCCTTCCCCCTTTTGAATTCAAAGATCACTTCAGCGCCCTTAAGACACTTAGGGTTTGGTATCTTATGGATTGCCACAAACCCCTTGAGATCTTGCCTGAGGCAATACTCAACAGCCTCTAGCATCGAGAATGCCACTCTAGTTCCGAGACGAACAAATGCTCCGGAATTCTCCCCTGACAGTTTCGACAGAGCCTGTAGTTCTTCGCCTAATAGAAAAAAGGCTTTGTGGCGCTCTTCCATGCTTGGGGTCATTTTGTTTTTCAAGTTGGCTCCTCAGCCCCCTCCCTCCATGAATCCTCTCTTCAAGCGTCCAATTACGTAATCCAGCGCCAAGTTGCTCGTCTCCACGTAAGGCTGTCGGAAAATTGCGCTATATGCTGCCTTATAGGTTTCTGGCACCTCCTCCCCGCTCATAAACGCGAGCCGGAGAAACTGTGTTGCATCTACGCCCCCTTCGCCTTCCGCGAAGGACTGCTCCAGGCGGTGGACGATTTCGGCGTTCATGGTGCGCCCGCTCTCCGCAGCAGCCGCATGGATTTTCGTGTGCAGAGACCTAGGGACTCGAAGCGCGGTTTTCTGTATCTCTTCTTTCTCTGGGCTGGCTGTCATCGTCTGGCTTCATTGCTGGTAGCGCTTGATGGCAATGGTAGCACTGTGAATTCAATCCTCCAAAAATAAAAGGTTGACTTCATTTTAAAGTCAAACTATATTGAATCCAGACTTCACCATGAAGTCGCCATATGGAGCCCAAGCAATATGAAAGAGATTCGAGAAAAACCCTACCCCCTCCGAATGGAGCCGGGCGTCAGACCCGAAGTTGAATACTGTGCAAAGCGCGAACGCCGAAGCATCAATGCCTGGATCAACCTTGCTATTGATGAGCGGCTGCACAAAACCCGCAAAGAGGGCCGCAACCATGAATAGCATCGTCGCCATTAACCCCGCCGGCCTCCCGGTCACCACCTCGCTGGCTATCGCTGATGGCGTGGGCAATCCCCACAAGTCGGTACTCCAGCTAATCCGACAGAACACCAGCGATCTTGAAGAGTTCGGAAGGGTGGCATTTGAAATGCGACCCTTTGAGACTGCCGGTGGCACCCAAAACCGTGAGGTCGCCATCCTCAACGAGCAGCAATCCACCCTCTTGCTCACCTACATGCGCAACAACGATGTAGTGAGAGCGTTTAAAAAGCGGCTGGTTAAAGCGTTCTTTGAGTTGGCGTCCCGCCCCGTTGATCCTCTTGAGGCGCTGCGCGACCCTGCTGCCATGCGCAACCTGCTGCTGGGCTACTCCGAGCGAGTCATCGCCCTTGAGGCTGCCGTTGAGGAACAGGCACCCAAGGTCAGCGCATTCAAGCTGCTGTCCGAGGCAGAAGGCTCTATGTGTATTACGGACGCCGCCAAGCATCTCGACATGCGACCCAAAGACCTGACCTTGTGGCTCCAGGCCAACGACTGGATCTATCGTCGCTCCGGTGGCAAGAGCTGGATTGCGTACCAGCCCCGTATCAAGCAGCAAGTTCTGGTTCACAAGGTTACTACCGTGTCACGTGACGACGGCACCGAGAAAACCGTAGAGCAAGTGCGAGTCACACCGAAGGGTCTTGCCCGCCTCGCTGAAGAGCTCCAGGGTGAACCGGTATGACCTCCCTTAACGTAAAAAGCCCCGATCTGCGCGAACAGACCGAGGCCGATGTTCAAAAACCCCAACCACGGAGTCAGATATGAACGAATCAACTATATCTCAACCGAACCACTCTCGCCACCCCGAGAAGTGCGCGGATACTGCCGACCTCCAGAAGACAATCGAAAATATGCACAATCTGGCTGAGATCTCTTTTGGCCAAATAGGCTCTTTGATCGCCATCACCCTTTGTGCCATGAAGGCTGGCACCTGCCGCCCTGCCGACATTGGGAACGCTCTTGAAGCTATCGCCTACTTGGCCGAGGACGCCGACGGGGTGATTTATGGTGAAGCCATGGCCGCAGGCTGCGCTTCGCAAGCACCTGTCAACGCATACCCTGCTTCCAATCCCCTTTCTGTCATCAAGGTGTAATCATGGCTATCCACGAAACCATAAAGTCTGGCACCGACCGCCTCATGGAGATACAGCCCTCCCTGGTTCGTGCTCGGGGCGGAAAGCCCCGTCCCCGCCCTCTCACCACCAATGAACTCTTCGGCGGGCCGCCCTTCTTCGTCCTCAATGTTATCGAGCCGATAGGTAATCGATTTACCGAGGGTGACGTCCTAGTGTGCGTCAAGAGCGCGTTCCCCAGACCCCGCCAATGGATGGTGACCCGGCAAAGAGGGCAGGATCGCGTCGTTCAGTTTCACGGGCGGATCCCCACCACCTGCAAGATAGTCGGCATTGTAGTGAAGTCCATCCGATGGAAGGATCGCTATTTCTATCCTCCCGTCAGAACCCTGGCCTATTACGCCGAAAACAATCTGATCAGCTGATGGGAGAAAAATTCATGACAGCAGCACAACGAATTGTTCAAATCAAGCCGCCCAAGATGGAAACGGTGACCGTCCGCATCATCGGCACCGCGCCGCTGGTGCAGGCTCGGTTCGCACAAAAGGCGGCCATCATGGCTGCCCAGAAGGAAGGGGCAACTGCCCGGTCAAAGAAGACTCGGGAGGCAAAGGACTTCGACGCCCTTTGTGACGCCAGCGTCCACTACAGCACCGATGGTTGGGTCGGCATCCCGGCCGCTGCTTTCAGAGCGGCCTGCATCAGTGCCTGCCGGCTGGTCGGGTTCAAGATGACTCTGGCCAAGCTTTCCATCTTCATCGAGCCTGATGGCTACGATGCCGACGGCATGCCGCTGGTTCGGCTAATTGCTGATAGCTATCGGCGGGTGGACTTGCATGTCCGCAACGCCACTGGCGTGATTGACATTCGTTCCCGCCCCATGTGGACACAGTGGGCCGCCGATGTCCGAGTTCGGTACGACGCCGATCAGTTCTCCCTGGAGGATGCTTACAACCTGCTCCACCGGGTCGGCGCCCAGGTGGGTATCGGCGAGGGCCGTCCAGACAGCAAGTCCAGCGCAGGCATGGGCTGGGGAACCTTCCGGCTGGCCGCGGACGATGAGGTGTGAGTATGGAGAATCACGAAGCCGTCCGAAAGGAGCTGGTCGCCATCGCCCAGGGCAACGGAGGAGTCATCCTCCCCCGGTCCGTGGTTGAAGCAGCCAAGGATCGGAAATCACCTCTACATAGCTGGTTCTGCTGGGATGATTCAGAGGCCGCAGAGCGATACCGGATAATCCAGGCCCGGGAGCTTATCCGTAGCGTCAAGGTTGAGATCGGCGATCAGACGCCGCGGGAGGTTCGGGCTTTCGTCTCACTGACGCCGGATCGTGCTGACGGGGGCGGCTACCGGCTCGCGCAAGAGGTAGTGTCAGACGCGCAACTCTATCAGCAAATGCTCCGGGACGCCCTTGCAGAATTGGAGAGGTTTGAGCAGAAGTACAGCAGGATCAAAGAATTACAATACGTCTTCAGGGAGGCGCGACGGGTCACGAAGACCAGAAAAGCAGCCTAGGCAGGCAAGTACTGGCTGGACGAGTCGCGACGGGGCTAGGCATGACACGGCGACGCGACGCAGGCGAGACGAGACTGGGCCAGGTCGGGTGAGGCACGGATAGGCTGGTCTTGGTAATACAAGACATTCGGGGGCTTCGGCCCCCTTTTTTATGCTCAGGCACATAACCTCTACAATCTTCCCGCTAATTGCCAGCTCCGAGGCGAGGGGGTAATATCTGGCTAAAAGAAAGGTCGGACACATGCCAGCATTCAGTAACCCCATTCTACTCTCTACCCTGCTGTGCACCCTGTGGCTGACTGGTTGCACTCCGCCCAAAGATCAGGTGACCATCTATGGAGAGACTTGTTTGGCTGACGCTGACCAATGCCGAAAATATGGCGGTCCTGTATATATCAAAACGACCTACCGAGTCAGTTTTGATCAGCAACGTGTCGTGGCAAACAGGGACACGCTGTGGGTGGATGCTTTGAACGACTGCCGAGTCTTCGATAAGAAAAATTGGGCTTGCAGAGAAGTCTGGATGGATAATGGCAAGCTGTTAGATCCGCAGGATAGCAAAATGTACTGGAAGCAAATGAATCGCTTTTACTGGCACCTAAAAAAATAGGGAGACTTAGCTATGGCCTCGTGGTCATTTTGTCGTAAGAGCTTTGCTTTCGTTATTCTCTCCGGCATCACGCCCTTTCAGGCTGGCGCTCAAGATCTGCAGGAAGTGCTCGCCATCGCTAAGATAGCGGGAGCCTGCGGCATCTTGGATTCAGCGATAACCTTCCAAGCCTCAACGAAAATGTCCGGCGGGGATGAATTCGTTTCCCGCTTCTATCAGGTTGAAGCTGCCAGGCTTGGCAGGTCAGTCGAAGAGCTTCTTAAATTGTGTAATGACTCCATTCGGATCTACGACATGCTTTGGGCTGCATCGGAAGAAGAAGGAGACATGCCATGACCAATCCAATCACTAGAATAGCCTCTGAAGAGCGAGGCTCTGTGTTTGTGATCCTGATGTCTTCCCTTAGCCTTTTCTTTGTATGGTTAGGCTGGGATGGGCTGGTCGCTTGGTGGTTTCTTGCTGGGGGCGTGTTTGGGTTTGCGATGGGGTTTGTCTTTGGCGCGCATCGCGTGTACGAGGTTGCACTAAACAAGACAGATACCACCCATGAGGATAGTCAAAAGATTTTCAACGCCATCTTACGGCGACGAAAGTAGCTCTCTAAAGGCCTGAATCTTTTGTTCGGATGTCGGCTCCGGCATCACTTTATCAGCTGCCCAGTCGACACTCCTTGCCACCAGGCCGCCTTTATTGCCTTTCACTGTGTCTTTGGCAGCATCCTTAACCCCTCTCGCAACTTCTCCTCTGAAGGACGTCTGTGCATTGGTGCCAAAAATGTTGTCCAGCTCGCCCGCAAACATGACCTGGGTCATCAGGTCATCATCGAACTTGGGTATAGACTTCCCCACCCCTCCAAGAAAGGGCCCGATTTCCTTGCTAAGCGATGTGCGAGTGCTGTAGCTCTTGGCGACTCGGTCAACCTCGGTCAGGGCATCCATCAGGTTCTCACGGTTTACCTGGTTGCTGAGCACCTTTCGAAGGGCCTTGCCGGTGGACTTATCAGCGAGGTCTGACGAGAGGTTGACGCTCTTCCCCACCCCTTTCTGGAGCATATTCAGGGCGTTAATTGTTTCAGAGTATGCTGTATTGACTTGATTGTACTCGGGGAAGTTTGCATCAAGGGTGGAATCAATGTTGTGCCGAAGTGACTTCAGCACCCCCTCTACCCGCTTGGTGAGACCCGTACCGCTGGCTTTGTCGTAATCCAGCCCCTCATCAAGGAATTTTTTCATACGGTGCATGTGCCAGGCATCCGGCGTCTGGGTGTTCTTCATTCGAAACAGTACGCGATTGATCGTTTGCTGTGGCCCCTTTAGCCCCTCCAGCATGGAGCCCTGGAAGTCGAGTCGCATCGTTTGCGGATCAACTTTGATGTCGAGCGACTGGAGATCGTTGAGGAATTTGTTGACGGGCTCGGCGTAATCCACCTGCTGCCCCTTAAGGGCTTCGGCCACCCTGTCCAGCTTGTGGCCAGCGGCCTTGTTGACTCTTTTCAGGTAGCCCACCCTGTCCATCAGAGATTCGCCAGCCACGTCTGCAGTCCGGTGAGTCATCGCAAAGAGCCTGTTGCTCTGCGACTTCTCGGCAACGTCGAGCATTTTGAGCATTTTTTGCTTATCAGTGGCGTTCGCGCCCTTCACAACAGCAACCGCCCCCTCATCCATGCCATAGTCGACGGCTTTGGCTGCAATCTTGTCCGTCCTTACCTTTCCTGCACCATCCAAGTAATAACGCGCAGTCTGTGAGTTCTTTGGATCGCTTCGCAGCAAGCTCGCGATCTTACTCTTGGCCGCACTGCTGCGCTGGAAGTAGTTGATGGCCTCACCGGCAACAGCGCCAACAGCGCCACCAACGGCCGCACCAGTCACCGCGCCAGAGATGGCATCCCCCTCATCGGCGTAACCCGCCCCGGCAACCCCGCCTTCTGCGGCACCCAGCGCCGCATTTACTGCAAGCCTCTTTGGGAGTGCCGCCGCCCCCTTGCCCAGCAAGCCAGCTCCGACCTTCGCGAGCGCTGCGCCACCTGATGCGATGCCGCCCCCCAGCTCCAAAGCAAGCGACTTGCCAGGGTGTGCCTCTCTGTAAGCATCCTGCTGGCTTCGCATGTCACTGCTCATGTCCCGATAGGCATCGGCTACGTTATTGCCTGTAGCCATCGCTGCGAAAGGTGCAGCCACTGCTGCACCAATCTCGTCCGACCAGCCAAATGTTGCGCCCTGCAGAGCGGATCGCACGGGGTCTCTCCATGAAAAGTCACGCCCCGCCGAAGCAAGCTTTGCCCCTGTCCGCGCTATCTCGACATCCATTTCGTTGCCGCCACGATTAGCCGCATGAGCTCCTGCCCTGTCCTCTGCGGGCAAGCTCTCATCGAACTCATCAAAGAAGTTCCGGGTGCCCGGTGCCTTTCTTGGCACAGAAGGCTGATGATTAGGCTCGTCGAACTGGTCAAAAAAGTTCGGTCTGGATGCTGGTGGCTGGGCTGCAGGCTGGGCTGCGGCGTTACCCTGATTGTATCCCTCATCAAAAGAGTCGAAAAAGTTCGGCATATCAAAAGCCCTCTGGCTTATAGCCAAATTTAGCCACAAAGTCGTCGATACGGTCAGGGTTGGTATATAGAGCTTTCAAGGCAGCCATGGGTGCGCGGGGTGGCGGCGAGGGCTGCGAGGCACCTGCCCCCGCGCTGTCTCCGGTCTGCTCTGAGCCATACTTCATTGCGTGGTGAGCTTTCTGAATCTCCAGCCAGTTGAGGTAATGCTGTTTGGCTTTTTCAATATTCTTACGAAGTTGAGCTGGCGATTGCCCTTCGTCAAGATTCGCAACCGTAGATTGCAGATATTCGAGTTCTCGCTCAGACACCTGCCCTAGCGCGCCACCTGTAGGCGAAGAGTCTCGCATAGCCTGCAACCTATCAAACCCAAGGTTTGCCTTAATAGTCGTTACATCCTGCTTGAAATCATATGCGGGTGTTCCTGGTATAACGCCTGAAATCTTTCCTGGAAGGCCGGAGGTTAAGGCTCCAACTCTGTCGAGCGCGCCATCCAGCGTGGACAAAATGGCATCTCCGCTGCTCGTGCCAAGTGCGAGAGCCGTTTCTGCAGCAGGCCTGCCCGCCTCAATGCTGCCCTTATCCCTCCCGAGAACCTTTGCTGTCTCTATCTCGGCCGCATGCCCCGGGGTCTGGTGCGGAGCAAGAGTTTTCGCGCCTCCGCTGACTTCATTGATTGCGCCACTCTCGGCATCAAAGACGCCATAACTCCCCCCTAGATCAACGACGCTCTGGGCACGCTTCATCTCCCTGTACCTAGCCTGCTCGTCTTTGCCCAAGCTGCTGTAATATTCCCATTCGCGGACCGAGCTTGGGAGGACTGAGGAAGTTTTTCCTGACGCTGCGTTGCGTATGGCAATATCAAAGTCAGCCAGCCTGGGGTCATCGGGATTCTGGGTAGCCAGGCGCTCTCGGTCAGCTATCATCTTGCCGACGGAGGACTGCGGATCTTTTGGCTCCTCCCGGATCTGCTCCTGGGACAGAATATTTCCCTCGGCATTCTCAGAAATCTTTACCTCATTCCCTTGCTCGTCGGTCCCGTATCGAATATTCGTCGGCCTCAGCGATTCCGCGTGAGCCCGCTCATCAAGCACCTTCTTCTGCTTGTACTCTTCCAGGCGCTCATCTCTCAGTCGCTGTGCGACATCTTCTGTGGCGTTAGTGATTCCCTTCCCAAGCCCCTGCAGCAATCCCCAGCTCATAGCGCACCTCTCTGCAGCAGCCCGCGGGCCTGCTTGCCCATACCGTCATCTCTTGCCTGCCCTTGCATCATGCCGCCCTGCTCGGGAGGCATCGCTTGTTGCGGTGCTGCCATCCCGGGATCAGGCTGCTGGCCCATAGGGTCGGGCCCCTGCTCCTGCTGGGATGCCATGACTGCCTGGATCATTTCGGGCGGGGCGCCAATCTCGGACAATGATTGGGCGACCTCTTCTGCCGGGTATTGATTGGACTGTAACCACAGCATCGTGGCGGCCTGGAATATCTCCATCTGCAAGCCCGGATCGTTCTGGCCAGCGCCAGCCTGCTCCAGCGCGCCCATCACGTCGTCGATCAGGGCGATACCCAGGGCGGCGGCCACAGCCAGAGACAGCTGGCCCACTTCATCCTGAATACGCAGCAGGATCGTCACGATGGCGCCGGAGATCACGTTGACGGGTGCTCCCTGCCGCATGTCCTGAATCAGCCCGTCGAAGATTTCCTTTTGGTACAGGAACTGGCGGGCAAGCTGATACCCTTCCTTGAACTGCTGGATGTCTTGGGGGTTCATGTTTTCCATGCCGGTTGCATCTGCCCCTGGTGCTGCTTGGGGTTGTGCCTGGGGTTGCGCGGGCATCGGAGCCTGCTGGGCGCTTACCATGTCGTTCATGCGATCTCCTGGTTGAATCTGCGTGTTTCAGGGTTCCAGCGGATGCCGCCGGCGCGTGATATGTCGACGGGCGAGCCGCGGCGATTCAGGCTTTCCCTGTACAGCTTGATTTCTTTGTCTTGCTTTTTCTGTTCGCCATAGGAGGTCAGGAGGCCACCAACGATCTGGCCGCCTGCCAGGACGGCGTTTGGGTTTTCCTTAGCAAACCCCAGGGTCTGAGAAAGGAGCCCGGTCGACTCTCCAGAGGCTGAGGCAGCATTATTCAGTGTGCCGTCAGCCAGGTATTTCCCCTCCCCGCCCGTGACAGCCTCCCTGATAGGCTCAAAGCCCTTCTTGTCGATCCATTCCGCGCCCTGCTGAATTCTGTCGTTGGTGCGGGTGAGCAGGCCGGAGAAGCCTTCGCCGCTGCCACGCTTGGCCAGCTGGTCACCTCCGACTTGAAGGCTGTCGATGAAGCCGGATCGCGCTGCACCACCAAGCGCTTCGGCTCCGGCAGTCTGGGCGGCTGAGCGCGTAAGGTTGTCTGCGCCCACCCGGAGACCATCCACGGCAACATTTGCAGCGCCATCCTGAATACCCTTGGCCACCGCCGCCGTTGCAGCCTTGTCGGCCGCGTTTGCGCCGGCAGTGAGGCCGGAGTTGGCAGCCCCTTCAGCCGCCCCCGCAACGCCCGAAGCGCCGCCCGCGGTTGCCGGAGTCGCCAGCGACGACACGCCGTAATACGCGCCCACCGCGCCCACCACGGCCTTGAAGAAGTTTCCTTCCTTGATCCCGTCATACGCCGCCTTTGCGGACAGCGCGACCCCGACAACCTTGATGATTGGAACTGCTGCTGCCATGTCAAATTACCTTGAATTGTGTGCCAATAGGTTGAGCCCCCAAGAGAGAGAAAAGCCGCTCGGCCCTTTCCCCCAGAGCGCCGCCAAAGGATGTTGCAAGCATGATGTCGGCATCTTCTCCCCATCCTCTTGCCCAGCGCAGATAACCGCGCACCAGGGCCAGCCCTTCGCTTTCCGCGTACAGGAACTCGTTTCCGACCTTCATGCTTTTGGCGTAGATGCACGGGGAGGCCACCCCAACAACTACTCCATCTAGCTTCTCGTTCACCAGCACCAGGCTGTAGGGATTGAAAAGCCTTACCTTCAGCGAGGCACCGCAAATGTCGCGGTCGAAGGATGAGTAGTTCTCGGACAGGCTGTTGGCTTTCTCGAACACATCAACGCAGGCGTCGATGTCAGCGAAGGTGGCGTGGCGGATCAAAAGGATATATTCCCCAGGTTGAAGTTCGGCAGCCCGCTTGTCGGAGGCGGCTGTGTCGATCCTGCCTGCGACTGCGCCGGACCGCTCGCCCGGTAGACAACCTGACCATCCACGATGTCGAAGTCGGCCATGGCCGTGGTGGTGGCTAGATTGTTGTAGTGCATCTCGATCAGGTTGTTGACCATCGACTGCTTGTTTTCTTTCTTCAGGTCGGCAGACTGGATCTGCGCAATGGCATCGGTCAGCGAGGCGTTCATGCCGGACACCTGGCGGAACAGCTCCTGCGCTGAGGCCCTGGCAAGCTCGTCCGATCTTGCCTGCCGCTCTGCTGCGCTCTCCCCCGCCCGGAACTCCCTTTCGAACAGATTCTGCTCGGCCTGGAAGTTGCGGATTATTTCGTCTTGTGCTGCTTGGAATTGCCTGTTGGCCTCGTTCTGTGTCGCTTGGAATTGCAGGTTGGCAGCATTCATGGAAGACTGGTGCGCCCTGTCAGCGGCGCGCTGCCTGCCTTCAAATGCA
>JALOAH010000099.1 GCA_023228865.1 Porticoccaceae bacterium
CTTGTCCTTTTTAACCATCGAGCGAGATGGCAATCAACAATCCAGTTTTTTGACTGCCACGGGAAGGAAATACCAGGTCTGCCATCCACCCGAGTACGTTTCGAAGCGAGCATCCGGGACACCAGCGCCAGCACCCCTTCACGTCAAAGGAATTGTAAGCCGCCACATAGCGGGCTATCAACGCCTTCCGGCCGGCATTTTCCATATCTCCTCTATCCACATCCAGCCCCTGAACCACGCCGAGCCGCCCCCTCCTGTGGTGTGGTCACGGCTTCGACCACGGCGGCTCAGCGCTAAAGCCAGGCTCCATGCCGACATAAGCGGTCCATACATCTGCGCCCAGCAGGCTGGAAATCTGCGTGACCACGGCCGCTGTGCGCTCCCTGAGTTCTTCGACTTGAGCGACGAGTCCAGCTCTTGGCACCGAGATCTCGACATGTGTCTCGCCGGAGTCGGGGTCGCGCTCGCTGAGGTAAAGCACGCCATCGCTGGCATAGGTTTGCAGTTCCCAACCTTGATCCATATCGTGGTCGACAAGGCCGGTATCAATCCCGACCAGCGCTGTCAGGAACCTGTCGATATCCGAGAAACTGTCATACCAGGGAAAGGAGATGCTGACCTCATGCTCGGCGTTCCACAGCAACAAGCGGAGCCAGAAGTAGTGCCGAATGGAATTGAACGGCCGCTGGTGGTGGTGTGCCAGCCCAACGATCCGCCGATAGTAAGCTGCCAGTTCCCGTTCGTGACCCACCGCCTCCGAGCTTGTCACCAGAGACGGGAATTCCCGCTGAATCCGGGGCGGAACGAGTGTGTCAGCCAGCCTTTCGCGGTCTGCAATATCAGAAAACCTGTCGGGGCCGTAGTAGAAACTGTCTTGAATAAGAAAGCCGATCTCGACCTGCAGCGAGGGAAGTGTTTTTGCCTGTGACAGCCAGGATTCCATATTTGCAAGACCTAATGTCGCTTCACAACTGCCCGGGCCTCCCGGTTATCAGCACAGTGTTCACATCCGATGTCATCTGTCATGGATCTATACCAAGGATCTATGTCAACGAACTATATCGACGAACTATGCCAACGATCACCCTACTCAAACACCTCCATGAGCAGATAAGTTCCTTCTTTTCTCTGGTGTCTGTCTATCAACGGCACCAATCTTTTGAAATGCTCCGTCTCGCAGTGGGTCTGCAAGGCAGCCCGATCAGGCCATTCTTCTATAAAAATGAAATGGCCGGGGTCTTTCTGGTCAATGAAAAGGTCGTAGGCAATGCACCGCTCTTCCTCCCTGGTCCGTTCGACCAGCTCACGGTACAGCGGCATGACTTCTTCGATGCAATCTGCGCTGATAAAATCCTGAGCAATTACTTTGAGCATGGAGCGCTGGGCCTATGTCTTGGGCTTCACTGTCTTGGGTTTCACTGTTTCGGGTTCCACATTCGACACACCCGCGGGTGTGGGTCGCCATCCGTTCGCAATGACGCGCTCATCGCATCCCTTAACTTCGATAAACCATTTCGGCTGCATGTTACCGAAATCCGTTCTGACGTTCGACGGTAGGTAGCTGGCTGAATCAAGAACCAAGGACTGGCCATCCAGCCTTCGGAAAACAACCCAGTGCCAGAAGTTCTTACCCTCTGCCCGATAATGCTTGATGGCCAACAACGCAAGATCAGGGAGCGCGTCCCACGACACGAATGGAATCTCATCTGCCGACGTGCCCACGCCTGAAAGCCTGAGCATCCGCCTTACATATTGAGTATCAGACCAAAGCGCTGTATCTGCAGCGTCGACCCCCATCCCATTCGCTATCTCTTTCATTTCCGAGTAGGTCTTACCCAGAATATTCGCCACGGATGCAATTCCACATCCTGTTGCTTCTTCCTGTACTACTGGCCCCACTTCTGATGCTCCTGATGCCTGGGTCAAAAACGCCGCGCCGCCAGGCGCCGGCGGCCGGCCTGCTTTGTCACGGCGGATCCGGCGACTGGTGCTGCAAAATATTGACGAGTTTGCCCAGTGGATCTCGAACGTAGAATCGGCGGCCCCCCCAAGGTTCACTGACGGGCCCGTACTCGATAGGCGTGCCGGATTCATTCACTCTGCGGAGGGCCTCCGCAAGATCGTCGACCTCTATAGACAGTTCGGGAACCGGCGTGTCCGAGCCGCCCTGGCTGGCGAAACTGACCTGCACCCTCATCTCTGATGACGAAGCGTAGGTGCGAAGCCAGCCGTGGTCCATGGCGAGCTCAAGACCGAGAACCCCATGGTAAAAGGCATCTGCCGCCTCGATATCCGCGGTCGCGATATTGGCAACGATTCTTTTGACTTTCATCACGCTACTGGCCGCCCCCGTTCATCAGGCTTTCCAGGTTCAGGATGCGCAGCTCGGCCATCAACATGGGCCTTCTAACGCTCCCCTGTCCCGGTGAATTGAACGATGTTATTCGGAAATTCCATCGTTTCGACCTCGAAGGCGAACTCCGTTGCCACATCCAGAATGGCCTGGCTCACACGAGCGTACTGCTTGGAGAACGGCGGCCAATAATCGCCAAGCCCCAGCGCATCATTAATGACCAGCACCTGGCCATCGCAATCCGGACCCGCGCCAATGCCGATTGTCGGAATCCTCAAAACGCCGGTGATCGTACGGGCGAGTGAGCAAGGGATATGTTCAAGAACCACCATAAAGGCGCCGGCATCTTGAATGGCGATGGCCTCATCCGCTATTCTTTTCGCTTCGTCACCAGTGACGCCGACTTTCTTGAAACTCTCGGCTGTTTGCGGAGTCAATCCTGTATGCCCGACAACGGGCACGTCATTTTCAACCAGACAGGCAATCACATCGAGTTTCGGCCCTTCAAGTTTTATACTGTCCGCGCCGGCGGCGATAAGCCGTCTTGCGTTCATCAACGCTGTCTGCGGATTTTTATCGGCCTGGTAGGGAAGATCACCAATGATATGCGTTTGTGCAGCTCCGCGCCTAACCGCACCCACATGGTATTCCATGTGCTCGATCGTCACTTCTCTCGTGCTGGTAAATCCCATCTCTACCATGCCGACGGTATCGCCAACCAGAATCACTGGCACCCCGGCCTTTTCGATTGCCCGGGCTACCGGGCAGGTGTAAGCCGTCAGCATCGGAATAGGTTTTGTGCCTTTCATTTTCACAAAGTCACTGGAACATTTCTTCATGGCTTACCTCATCTGTCTCGCTGGGAAGAATTAACACCTGAGTCAACCCCGCGAAGCACCGCCGGGTTGAATGACTGCATGATAGATTAAGTCCGCTTCAGTAAGGTGAAACCAGGACCTCGGCCACCAGGTTACCGGCCCTGCGGTTCAATGAGCGAATGACCTCGGGGGTCGTTGACGAGGATGCCCCAGGGCCGACCGATTCCATCCTCAATGGTCGAATGAGCCTCAGGCGCGAATTTAACAAGGTTGCGCCGCCATGGCAAACGCCATCAAGAGTACGTCACCGGCCGCCGAGCCGGCACGGATGTCGACGGACGATCAGGTATGGGCTGCGGTACGCGGCGCCAGTGGGCCGGCGGTAACTTTGAACCGCCTGCTCTATTTCAACTGAGCACCGGTTCGTCTCCATGCAACCTCACCCATTCCGGCTTGTTTGCGGCAAGGCCCTATTCCCATAACGATATACCTTCGGCCGATAATGCGTCTTTTACCGATGGACGCTGAGATAGAGCCTGGGCGTAGCGCGTATATGCCGGATAAAGCCTTTCATTGTCATAGCCTTGGCCCAGGCCCCACCGGTAGAACACCAACCAGAAGGGGTCGACGACAGTGAAGCGGCTCCCAACCGCAAATGGTGATCCCGTGAGATGGGCTTCGATTTCGGCAAGACAGCGTTGAAAATTCACGCGGCCACTTGCCTGTACCGGCGGGTAGGCTTCTTCCGAGGGGACAAATCGTTCGGCGCGCATTATCTGCGCGAAGGCGACGTGGACGGTGTTTGAAGACCAGGCCAGCAATTCAAGGCAGCGCGCCTCGTCCTCCTTTGCCGTAGACGGGTACAATCCGGCCTTTGGATATCTGCGCCCAAGGTAAGCGAGGATGGCCGGTGTCTCGGTGAGCGTAAAACCATCGATCGAGAGGGCTGGAATTCGCCCCCTGGGATTGACGGCCAGGTACTCGGCCGAGTAGTTGCTGCGATCGGCTGTTGAAAACCTACGCAACTCAAACTCGAGGCCTATTTCCCGCAACACCACATGCGGCGCAAAAGAACAGGATCCCGGGGAGTAGTAGAGAGCAATGGTCATAGGGCGCCCTCGATGTGTCCAGACAAGCCAGTGATATTCCGGCCACGGGTGGCCATCCGATGATTCCCACTCGTTTCATTCATGGCGAATCCTTCATTGTCACACTAACCCGCGAGTCAAGCCGTGGGGCCGCCGGAGGTGGGGCCACGGGCTTGACCCGCTCGCTGGACGACCGATTCCCGCACCCACAGGGCGTAGCCTCTCTTCTTGAGCAGGTACTCGACGCACGCCGATAGCGCGATGACTGCACCGGCGTAGGCGAGCCGGCCACCCCAACTGGAGACGAAATGGCCGAACCATGTCTGCGCCGCGAAATGCTCTTGCGCGTACCCAACGAGCATCGCGAACACCATTGCCCCGTAAACAACCATACCGAGCCTTGTCATGCAACTCCGGATATGGCTTTCCGGAGCCGACCGCCGCAGTAAGCATTTGCTCAGGAAGTGGCCGGGAATGTAGAGGATAAGGCCGACGACTATTGCCCCACCCCCGATTATCGCCGCCGCTTTGATATCCATGCTTTCAAGTTATCCAACGTCTGATCGAGCCGCGCCGCGAAGCGGCACTGGCTTGACTGAATCATTAGGCAACGTCGTCGAGTGGAGGGACTCCTTCTGGACGATCTGCCGGACTTGCTTGTCAGGCATCTATGTCGCCGGCTCCTTTGGGTTGGGTCCGAATCGATTTTCACCGGGCTTGCTGTCTTGAACCATAAATATCAGCAATACGATAGCACCGATAAACGGAAGCAAAACCATCAGCAGCCACCAACCACTGCGACCAGTATCATGAAGCCGCCGAAAAGTTACGGCAGCGGTAGGTATAAAAACCGCCAAGGAATAGATGCCGCTCAATATGCCCACTCCAGCGTCAGCGCTAAAGCTTCCAGTCATACCATCTATGACTGCCAATATGACAGAGACAATGATATTGAACAGAACGAAATACCAATATTCCTTTCTCCTTGCCCTGCCGTTGAACACAGCATACTTTTTCAAGACATCCAAGTACCAATTCACGCTTTTCTCCTTTACTGTTTTGCTGCTCATGCCATTGGACAATCGGTCCAGCCATCATCGCCCTATTCTGCAGTGTACTGGGCAAAGACTTCCGTGCCGGTGAGATTCCTGGTGCTTTCCGCAAATGAATAAAACGACGGTTTTTGGTCGATAAAAATCTGCTCAGCGAACGTCCACTCGCCATTGTCGCCAAACAGCCCGACAGGAATCGCGTAATGCCCGTCTTGCTTCAGGCGGTAAAAAAGATGAGTGCCGCACACCTGGCAGAATCCGCGCTCGGCCCACTCTGAAGAACTGAATGTCGATATATACTCGGCGCCCTCAAAGCCCACAGCACTTCCGCACTCAACTGCGAAGAGAGGGCCGCCGCCCCATCGTCGGCACATCACACAGTGACAGGCTCCAACATCATTGCTGTTTGGTTTAGCTGTGACGCGGACTGAACCGCATAGACAGCTTCCGTTTCTCTCGACTTTAGAATCCATGCCTTCCTCCTTATGATGCACAACGTTCAGCGGGGAGCGCCAGCAAGGAGCATCGCTCTTGCGAGACGGGTACGCAACGCTCGCCCTTCACACAAAGCGAGCAGGTCATTGACTTCCGCCACAACTATTCATCCAAATGGAACTTGTGCAGAATTCGATGAAGAATTGGCGCGATGATTATAGTGCTAGTGGCAATGTATACATAGCCGGAAAAAACCCCATAGAGACCGGCAAACAGTTGCCCTGAGGTGGTTTCGGGAAGAATGGACAGGCCGAGCCCACTTGTCAAAGTAATGGACGCAACGAGGGCCACTCTTGGTTCCATATTGTCGAAGTAAACATGCCCTGCAATGCCTGCCGCCAACGTTACAGCAACCAGCATGAATGCTGCGAGCACATGAAATAGCATTCTCTTCCTGAAATCCTTTCTAGCAATCAACGGCTTACTTTTACTTTCGTACATTTTCCATCCCGTGTTTGTTTGCGCTTCGCACAACATCGAAGCTCAGCCGCCATTGTTATGCATCGCGACAGCTTCCGGCAGCGGCACCTATTCCATCGATTTCTTCCCTCCGACAGACATATCAAACGCATAGAGCAAACGAACATTGGGCTCAATGAGGTGAAAGCGTGCGGTGTAGACTGTTTCCGTGCCGTCCTCAAATGTGCCCTAAGGCCTGAGTACAAACTGTGTCACAAGCGCGCAGCGATTGGAACCTCTGCTTGAGTGACCTGTTAGCGGCGATCTTCACCGCAGGATCTTCTCCATTGCCTTCCCTTTTGCGAGCTCATCGACCAGCTTGTCCAGGTATCGTATTTTCTGCATCAGCGGATCTTCCACTTCTTCCACGCGGACACCACACACTACGCCTTTGATCAGCGAACTGTTTGGGTGGATGGCGGGTGCTTGAGCAAAAAAGGTTTCAAAATCGCTTTGCTCATCGATTTGCTTCTTCAATCCCGCTGGGTTGTAGCCAGTCAACCAGCAGATGACCTGGTCAACCTCATCCCTGGTACGATTTTTACGTTCCGCTTTTTGAACATATAACGGATATACCTTGGCGAATTCTGTAGTGAAGATTCGATGGCTAGACATTTTCTTTCCTCCACCGAGGTCGGCTACATCCCCGGGTAGCCTTCGCGGTGCTCACGTCTGAATAAGCCGTGCCGCCGAGCGGCCCTGGCTCGAATGAATTGTTATTCCACACTCGGAGCAATCTCATGTCAACAAGTAACGTACTGTTGCCATCATCCGAATATTTTTCGCCGCATTGATCGCGGGGGTATGCAGCAGCCCCTGCAGGCCACCGTGTCAATTGAACCTGTCGGGGAGTTAACCGATCCGCGCAAAGGAAAACAATTGTGCAAGAGGGTGCTTGCGGCCCTCGATACCCGCCCGCAACAGGGCAGCGCCGATCATGCTGTAGGTGATGCCATTGCCCCCATAGGCCATGGCAAACAACACCCTGGGGCCGTACTCGGCGTGCGGGCCAAAAAATGGCAGCCCGTCAGCCGTCTCCGCAAAGGTTCCGGCCCACGAAAACGCCGGTTGCAAGGGCAGCTGGGGGAACAATCGCCCGACCTGCCTGACCAGTTTGCGGGCTTTTTTGTCGACGCGCTTATCCCGCCGCGCCGGAATATCGACGTCGTCGTCCTCGCCACCGACAAGTAGGCGGCCGTCCGCAGTGCAACGCATGTACAGATATGGCCTGGCTGATTCCCATACCATGGTGGAGGCCAGGAGGCCGAGCACACTTTTATCGATGGGATCGGTGACAAAGGCATAACTGCTGCGGTTTCTTGCCACGGACTGCTTCAGCCATTTCTGGCTGGCGTAGCCGCTGGCCAGCACCACATGACGGCAGCGGATTCGCACGCCTTCCGCCGTGCGCAGGGTCACGCCCCGGGCGGCGGGAAGGATGCTGTCGATCACGGTCCGATCAAAAACCTGGCCGCCCCGACGCACCACCCGCGCCAGCAGCCGATAGGCCATGCGGTAGGGATCAACACGTGCGGCCAGATGAGACAGTATCGCGCAGGGCGCCTCAATGCCGTACTGTGCCTTTACAGCGTGGGCATCCAGCCACTCCACCCGGAAACCATGCTTTGCCCGCAATGCGAACTCCTCCCGCAATGATGACTTGTCCCTCCGCCGGCTGGCGTAATACAGGCTGCGCTGCATGGCAAAGTCCACATCGCGCACCTCTGCCGCGAGACTGCGCAGATCCGTGATCGCAGTGGCGCACGCTTTGTAGGCCAGCACAGCCGCATCCTCGCCATAGTGTTTGGCCAGGTCCACCAGGTGTGTGTCGATTTCATATTGAAGCAATGCGGTGCTGGCGGCGGTGCTACCCCAGGCAACGTCGCGTTGCTCGACGACAGCCACGTCAAAGCTATGGGATGTCAGCTCATCGGCGACCAGGGCACCGGTAATGCCGCCACCGATCACCGCTACATCGCAGCTGAGGTCCGCCTGCAAGGGCGGGAATGCACGCATAAGTCCGTTCTTGACCGCCCAGAATGGGTAACCACTTTTGAGATCCAAACTTGCTTCCCTCCCGGCTGCCCACGGCGCATCGCTGGGCTGCAATCCGCCTCATCTCAAATAATGTTCCTTATAGAAATATTACAGCTTTTCAAGGACATGATTCGGCACTTCCGGTTTCGCAGAGGCCCTAGCGGCTGGCTCCCGAACACTGAGCAGGTCTTCCTTCCCGGACGCTGCCTGGTCAAACAGCTCAAGCCGTCCCGCTACGATACAAAGCCATCGGCACGCTGCCAATAGTCACCTGCACCGGCTGTATCGGCAACAGCTTCGCCAGATGGAATGTACCAAAGCTCATGGCTGCACCCACACCGAAGCCAGGTCATTTTCTAAACTCCGTTGGACGCTCAAGCTGGTAGATCGCCTCGGACAGGTCGTCGACCTTGCTGGAGAGAATGGTTTGGGCATCGTATAGCCCACGATTGTAGAAGTATGGCCCAACCTCATCGGAGAAGAAATCAAGCAAGAACTCCGCGTCGAATCGTCCTATCTCTTGCTTTAGCTCCTCAGTGAAGTAGAGCTGAATCTTCCGGACGATGATGGCCTTCTCATCTTCCGTGAATTTGATGTCCGCCATGAATTCTCCAGTAGCATCCAACGCCTGAGTCAAGCCGCGCGGTGGCCGGCGTCGGCTTGAATGAATTGTTACAGTGCAGCCAGATTACTGCATGGTCAAACCACCATCAACCGCATAGTGGCGGGGCGAGTGCGCTGCCTTGGACGCCGGCCATCGGCGCTTGGATGACGGGAGCTGCGGGAGCTGGACACCCATCAATTCACTCAAATGAGCGACGCTATAAAACCACACAATCCCCAGCAATAAAATCTCCAACGATATTGATAATAATTATTATTAGTGCAAAATCGGCGCTCGAACCTAAGCCAGTCAATAGCCATATGAAAATGAGGGGAAAGCCAATGAAAGATACTGCAATATGCACCATGGTCCTGGCCTTTGGCCTGGGTGTGGTGGGCGCCGCCAGCGGCGCCGAAAAGCGCGCTGACGATAACGAGGCACAAGCATTGCCGGTGGTGAGGGTGGTTTCCGAGTACGACCCCGACGACGTTCGCGCAGTACAGGTGACCACCGCCACCAAAACGCGCCTGGCGCCACGGGATGTGCCCCAGTCCATCGAAAGCCTCGAGGTCAATAAGTATAAAAGCTACGGTATCAATGACTTGAGCATCCTGCTCGACGGTATTCCCGGTGTGAACACCACCTACGACATGCGCGGTGAGGGAGTGATGATTCGCGGTTTCTCCGCCGACTCCGGCGACATCTACCGCGATGGCATTCGCGAGAGCGGCCAGGTGCGCCGCAGTACCGCCAACGTCGAGCGCATCGAAATCCTCAAAGGCCCCGCTTCCGTGCTGTACGGCCGCAGCCAGGGCGGTGGCATCATCAACATGGTGAGCAAGCAGGCCAACTTCGACGCGCACAGCAGTGTCACGCTGCGCGCCGGTTCCTGGGACAACTACGGCGGCACGATCGACATCAACCAGGTGATCAACCCCTATGTCGTAATGCGCCTGACTGCCGACCGCGAGAAGGCAAACAGCTTCCGCAGCGGCATCGGCAACGACAACGAGATGATCTCGCCCAGCATTCTGCTGGATAACCTGGAGGGTCTGCGCTGGACCGGCCAGTACACCTACGACAAGATCGACCGCGTGCCCGATCGCGGCCCGGCCTATGACAACCTGCCCTCCGGCGTTTCCATCCGCCATGGCTTCGCCCACCCGGACGACTACGTCATCGACCGCCTGAGAGTATGGCGTTCAGACCTGAGCTACGACTTAAACGAGCAATGGACCCTGCGCTGGGTCGCCGCCAAGCGCACCGCCAGCCAGGATTTCGACCACGTGTTCGGCGGCACCTATTGCACCGCCGAGGACAAAACACCCACCGGCACAGCCTGCACCTGGAACGGGCGGGTGCAACAGAACTATGCCTGGCAGCAGACTGAAAACAAAACCGATACCCACACCCTCGACCTGACAGGAAAGACAACCACCTGGGGTATCGGGCACGATCTGCTGGTAGGTATCGAATACAGCGAAGAAGTGCGCCACCCCCAGGTCTACGGCACGGTGGCCTACCCCTACCCCGTCGATCCGTTCAACCCTTCCTGGTCCAACCCGAAGCCGGAGCGCGTGCCGGCAACCCAGCACAACCTCCATGAAGTGGAATCCCAGGCGCTGTACGTGCAGGACCTGATCAGCCTGTCGCCGCAGTGGAAGATCCTCGCCGGCCTGCGCTTCGACCGGTACGACTTCCAATCCACCAATCGCCTCGATGGCGCCTCGCGCCGGTACGACGACACCACGGTGAGCCCAAGGGTGGGCGTGGTCTGGCAACCCACCGACGAGCAAAGCCTGTACCTGTCCTACAGCAAGAGCTTCGCTCCCTATGGCGGACGCGGCATGATCAGCGTCAGCACTTCCCCCACTGCGGTATTCGATGCCGAGCCCCAGTACATGACCCAGTACGAAGCGGGCATCAAGAGCGAGTGGCTCGACGGCAACCTGTCGACGCAACTGGCTGTGTTCGAGCTGAAGCGCCACAACATCCGCTATCAGCCTGACGCCGTGAACTTCCCCGACGATTGGGCGGTGCGCGGCAAGGACCGCTCCCGCGGCGTCGAATTCAGCGCCAATGGAAGGCTGGCCGAGGGCTGGTACGTGCGCGGTGGTGTCGCCGCGATGGCAGCCGAAGTGCTGGAAGACATCGTCACGCCGGTCAACGAAGGCAACTACCTGGCGAACACAGCCAAGCGCAACGGCAACCTGTTCCTGCGCTACGTGCCCACCGAGAACTGGTACGGTGAAATCGGCGCGACCTACACCGCGGCCCGCTATCTGAACCTCGCCAACAACTCGAAGTTACCCGGATATACCCGCTGGGATGCGCTGGTGGGCTGGCGCGGCGCGCCCTGGACGGTGACCGCCGCGGTATCCAACCTGTTCGACACCGACTACTGGCGCTCCGCCTCCATGCCGGGGGCGCCGCGCAGCTTCCTGCTGAGTGCGAACTATCAGTTTTGACGGACACTCACCCCTGGCATCTCGCACTGGATGATGCCAGGGGAATCACCGCCACGGCTGGAATCGCCAAGCAGCACCATATACCCGTCTTGTACGAAGAATGCTTGTACGAAGAATCGTCCCTTCTGTTTTGCTGTTAGCCGTTATTGTGCCAAATGCCTAAGCAAAGTGGATATCCTATCAGAATCGTGAAAATCAGTAATCCTGGCTACGACCTCCCCATCTTTAATTAAAATAAGTACTGGCAAGTCATTTACCCTGTACTGGTGAAACAAGCGGTTACTCTTATCTATCTTAGCCGGATGTTCTATTTTATATTTTGCTGCGTACTCCAACAGAT
Organism: Porticoccaceae bacterium; assembly: GCA_023228865.1. Next base: position 11,715 of record JALOAH010000099.1, read on the forward strand.
CCTGGTCTCCAGTCCACAACCGGGACACGACACCGAGCCAGGTAAATTCAGGATATTCTTTATACAGAGAGTTAATCCTGTTCTGGGCTGCAATACAGCTTTCCGACGCTTTCGGTCGACTGTCTTTTAAATACCAGTCACACCAGGTAGCCGTAAAAAATAATGCATGAAATTTACCGTCATCGGTATCCAGCTGAATATCAGCCTCATGCTCCACCAAAATTTCGGAGTCAATTATCTCACTGACTTTCGTCTGCGCCACCAAAGCCAGCTTATTATCAAGAGACTCATCTGCTTCGTGTCCCTGGTGAACCAAATTCATATCTTTATCAAAAAGCAGATGGTATGGAGTACCAATAAGTCGAAACTTTTGTGCCAAGTCACCACTTTTATCTATCGCCATAGGCATGGTTAAACCAAACTCTTCGATTGTTTTCTGTACAGCATCGGCGTCGTCATTAATGCCTAAATTGATACCTATCACTACAATTTCATCACCATATGATTTTTGAACATTCTCAAAGTGAGGCATTTGCTTTCGGCATGGCTGGCACCATGTCGCCCAAAATTTCAGATATACGGGTTTTTTTCCTCTGTATTCGGCCAGACTCGTTTTTCCGCCTGAAATCAAATGTATCGGAGTATTTAATAGTTCATCCGGCAAATTAGTTGCGTAGGACTGCAGTGAAACAAGGAACAGCCCTGCAACGAAACCTTTGAAACAACTCAAATATCTATGCATACCAAAACATCCTGTGGTTGACTTTTCACTTAGATGTAACGCCAAGCTGAGCTGCGGCGAACCGTCAGTTCCAGCGCCATGTTAGCTGACCCTTCTTCCTGTGGTGCGTTTTCAACGGGGCAATGACCAGGCCCATGCGCTGATTCAATTACCCCACTGGCTTTTCCAGCTACAGGGCGGACACCACCGTCACTTGTCACCGCTGTTGATCCAAATCGGATAATTCATCTTCAAGGTATCTTATTTTTACTTTCTCCTCTTCAATTTTATTCTGATACTTCAAGATTTTGTCAACCTTACCCTCGCTTTTAGCAGCCTTGAAATCTATCTCATACCCTGCCATATCCGATCTTGCTTCCTCCAGCTTCTCATTCAAATCACCCCTCAGAGATTTGTCAGTACAATTTTTCCTGGCATTTTCCAATGATCGGGTCAGTCCGGAAATTCTATGCTTGTTATTTTTTTCCTTTGCAGCCATGAGCTGCATTTCTATTTCGCATAGCTTTCTTTCACAACCTTGCAATCGGTTGCAATCCGA
>JALOAH010000012.1 GCA_023228865.1 Porticoccaceae bacterium
GCTGGCCTTGCTGCCATTGATCCCAGATGGCAGCCTTCTTTACATCATTCATCCTATCAAACTCCTGCATTTACCACCTCTTTACTCATTGTAGTATCGGGTGTTGCAGTGACCGGTTGAATCCAAGCCGGTTAAAAATGGGGGGATTACCCCCCCAGCTGGGAGAGTCACCTATTCTAAACCCTTCCCCAGCTCCAGCCAGCAGGCTGAAAAGTTGTCCCACAAACACGAAAGCCGTGACCAGATCCTGGCCACGGCTTCGCGATTTAAAACGAGAGTCTGGAGGACGGCGCTATTTCCTGGTCGCCCAACTAAACTCTGTATGCGTCACTGACGAGCATGTCGTCAATGGAACCTAGCTTAGCTTTGTCTGGATCAAGGCCATTGGCGTTAAACCAGATTCTTTCCCTGGTCGCCTGTTTTTCGCCATAATTAAGCACCAATTCCGATAACGCTGCCTTGAAAGCGGCACTGCCATCGACATAACAGGCGTTGATCAGATTATCGACCAGATTGCCAATAGCAATGGTGTATTTATTGATACCACTGGGGGTCAAGGGCAGTTCCACCGGAATATCCCCAAGCGCTGTTGTCAGGGCATCTTTTGCCTTCAGGGTTTGCTGCCCGCCATCGACTATTGCCACCAATTGACCGGCCAACGATTTCATATTGTCAAAAGACCCTCTCTCAAAAAGATAGGCCTTATCCCACTGGGTGTTGAGCATTTTGAGGTGCCCCACCACCAGCGCCGCCTGCTCCTGGGCGAGGCCATTTTCAGGATCAATGGCAGGCGCTATGGTTTTTTCCACCGCTTTTATGAGGTTGTTAATTCGATTATCGATATCAGGCAGCATGTTTTTGTCCTCTTATCAACTCTACCATTTGATCCAAAAAGACAGCACCGGCAGAACCCAGCCAGGTGATCAACAAATCTTGATGACTGTTACTGTTTTGACCCGCCATAATAGCACTACCGAGATCCATAATCGCGCATTTCCAGGCGTTCATCACTTCGTAGTAGCGCAGGGTTTCCGGGTTGATGGTGCGCCCGGAAAGCCGCTGGTAGTCGGCAAGGAATTTGTCCCTCGGCATCAGGTTGCAGACGAGAAACTCGCCTTTGTCATTCCAGCCGCCAAAGAGCTTTTGTAAAATCCAGGCGATGTCTTCGTGGAAATCGCCAAAGTGTGCCAGCTCCCAGTCGAGGATGGTGGTGATTTTCCCTGAAGGCTCCTCAAACATAAAGTTGCCAAGGCGATAATCGCAGTGCACCAGGCAGGGGGCTTCACAGACAGGGGCGTTTTCCCGCAACCAGTTTTCCACCAGTGTGACCATGGGCACAGGCTCGACCTTGTCTTGCGCCCAGGTCAATGCCCAGTCATTGAGCTGGTAGAGCGCCGCCTCATTGGTGTTGGCTCGAGGAATCACATAGGTGCTGAGATCTTTGTTGCTCCAGTCCGTCCAGGAATGGATTTTGGCCAGGTTCTCGACAAACTGAGGGGCGATCAAGTCAGTGTAGCGACCATAGTTGGAGCCTATGCCTGAAACCCCGGTAATGGAGGGATCTGTTGGCTTGGTAACTCCGGGAACAAACTCAATGAGCAGCCCCGGCTGCCCCAGATACTCACCCTCGGGATCGACATCGAACACTGGCGGTACAGGCACCACATCGGCAACGGCGCGAAGAATTTGCGCCTCTCTCAACCGACAGGTTTCGTTGATCCCTTCCAGGGGATCCATGCGCAGAATATAGCGCTTTGGCTCTGGAGCCTGGTCGTGAGCCAGCCAAAATGCAAACTGCTCTTTGGACGCGCCGCCGGTCATGCGCTTTAAGCCGCTGATCTGAATATTTTTGAACCCCCGGGCGCTGAACAATCGCAACAACGCTGCCTCAGCCTCTTCATCGGTGCGGGGGTAATAGGGGCCATCCTTGCGTTTGGCCGCTTTTCTTTCGCTAATATACTGGACTCTAGGTTCAATCAATAACATGTGTTAAAACCTTGTAAACAATAAACTCTGCAATCATTGAGTTGTCAGTTGCCGTTACCGCGCCAGGGGAAGCTGAAACCCAGCTCGCTCATACCGTAACCCACAGTGCCATCCGTCAATCTGTATTCCATCATCTGTTCGATAAAGTTGAAGGAATCGTAGGGAAACTGCCAGCGGAATAAAGGTTTTCCGGTAAACTCCCAAACACGACCGAGCTCGTCAGTGAGCTTCCAATGGGAGTGCTTCAATGTCATCTCGTCTTCTTCATAGGTGATGGTTTCTTCCACCTTGTCGATGGTCAGCCAGCGTTCGCCGTCGTGAAGAATTTTCTGATAGCTGTCACCCTTTTCGGTAATACCGTGAACCGCCACACAGGCCATGCCATTATCAAAGATCGGCCAGGCCAGACGGTAGTGAATCAACCCTGTCCAATTGCGCGGCCCAACGCTGAGATCCCGGAATCCTTTGTCATCAATGCTAATCACTTCTCCAGTTCTCAGCTTAATATCACCTTTGACATTACAGAAGCCTTCGGGGTGGACATAGGTAAGTTCCTTAGCAATAGCGTCGTCGGGGTCGTTTTTACTCAAGGCAATACTGTCACCCATGGGATGAATGAGATCCCATTCTAATTCAGCATGAAAATCTTCTGCTTCCACTTTAACAATGGCCGTTTGCAGGGGCTTTGTCGCCTTCATGGTAATACCAGCGACAGTCATACCGGGATCGAGACGATCATCGGTATAGGGTAAATTCATATTAAGTCGCGTAAATAAAGGTTTACCATCGCGAAAAAAAATGGCGAAGCAGTTTATTTCTTTAAGATTTTCGAGAACACCAATGCGAAAAAAACCACCGACCTTCTGCTTGCGATCATAAAAATTAAAGTAAAAGCTCTGGTTCCACTTGAGGATATCTGGATTGGGAATATAGCGCTCTATATTTTCCGACATGTACTCAATGGTAAGTTTGGTCATTCTATACCTCGTTTTTATTAAATGTTAAAAAAACAAATAAAACTTGTGCTTAAAGGAGGCCAGCTTTAACTTAAAGCGAAACCCTGTTAACGCCAATACCAATTTATTCGATTGCGAATCAACAGCTAAGCAGTCGGACAACGGTAACATTCGGGCTTTTAAGCTGAAGCTTAAAAATTTCTGTACCGATGGCTTTTATCAACAAAATTATTGCCACCCAAAATGGGCTTTTAATTAGAAAGAATAATGGCCTGACCCCGACGGCTTGCGCGGCCTTATTTGTCAGACGCCAAGACTAAAGCCCATCCCCGGCAGTCAAAATCCAACCGCGCCTACCAAGCAAAAATTATACATACGCCTGCCATCATCCTATCACCAAATAACAGTATTTCCACATTTATTTTTAACCATGACAGTAGAGCAATAAAAAATCAACTATCCAAAATCATCGACATTTACACCCACCTCAGAGATAGTCAAACCCCATAAACCGATCGTACACAAGCCATAACTAGCCGTAAAAATAGAAAACAAAAAAACTATACATCTCAATAATATAAAATAATAAAACAGTATTTTTTTCATACTAATTATTGGCAGTCACCATAGAAAAATACCTCTATCCGCACTCAGAAAACTGGCATTCAAAAAGATATAAAGCCATTAAAAGCCAAGCCAAACAGAGCCAAAAAATAAGAAATTTTACCTCTTCATCAATTGAGTACTAAATCAAAAATATAACGCTCGATCTAAAATAAAACATAGACAAAACAGTATCTTCTGAAAATCTTGGGCTCGCCCCACAAAAAACCAACAACCACTGCCCACCCGCAAAAAACAGGTATCGAATTGGAGAAGATTATCACGCCACTTTACTGCTCTGATTAAATCTCCACTCCGGCCAGGTCGAGGACAAAATTCCTGTGCGGCAAGGCATTAATCAGATATTCCTTAAGACAGGCTTAATTACTTTATTTGTGATCATGGTGTTAAAAAATGACGTAAATACGTCTATTCCATAATCCATCATTGCCACATACCGTGGCACTTCCTCCAGGTTGCAGATTTGATAGTTTCTGCAAGGCGGAACAGTTATTTAGCTATTAGTTCTAAACAAATAAATTGGTAACCAAATTAAATCTTGTCGTTTCAACTCTTTTAAGTATGAAGTGAGACCACGGCTTAGGCGCACCAAGGTTTAAAAAATCACAAAAGGAAACCCACATGAACATCACAAAAACTAAAATGTCTATAGCTGTGAGCATAGGCGCATGTTTATTATGTTCCAATCAAGTCTTCGCAGCCATGGCCCTGGAAGAAATCATTGTTACAGCCAACAAGCGCTCAGAAAGTGTAAATGATGTAGGCCTGTCGATTTCTGCCCTGGGCGGCGAAAAACTGGCGGAACAAAAATTGACATCTCTTGAAGAAATATCTTCTGCGATTCCTGGCCTTGTGTACTCTGCCAGCACTGCCAATACCCCTATTTTCACGCTTCGCGGCATTGGCTTTAACGAACAGACTCTGGGTGCATACCCGGCCACCAGCCTGTACCTTGACGAAGCACCTATGCCGTTTCCCGTACTTGCCAGCCATACTTCCTATGACCTTGAGCGAGTTGAGGTTCTGAAAGGACCACAGGGCATTCTTTTTGGTCAAAACTCCACCGGAGGCGCTATTAACTTTATTGCTGCCAAACCTACAGATGAGTTCGAAGCAGGTGGTGATCTGAGTTATGGACGCTTTGATAAAATGGAATTTAATGGCTTTGTGAGCGGACCGCTATCTGACACCGTCGCCGCAAGACTAGCTGTCACTGGCGTCAATGCCGACGAATGGCAAAAAAGTTCAAGTCGAGATGATGAAAATGGCGCTGAAGAATATTTTGCAGCACGTCTGACATTAACATTTGAGCCAACCGACACCTCCCGTTATTTAGTCAATATTAACGGCTGGAATGACCAGTCCGACCCTCAAGCCCAGCAATTGGCCGCCATTAACCCGCAAATTTCCGGAGAAGCCGCTGGCGCCAACTTGGAAACCGTATTGGCGCAAACTCTGACCCAAGAAGATACCCGTGCTGCAGACTGGTCTCCTGATATCAACCCATCTGGCGATCGTGACTTTTACCAGTTTATTGCTCGAGGAGATTGGGATCTGGCAGATACTATGACATTGACTGCTCTGACAACCTATCAAGACTTCGAACAAAATCAGCGTACTGATGGCGATGGCACCTCTTTGGTACTATTCGATCTCTCTCCGATTCAGGGAGAAATCGACACTTGGATCACAGAAATTCGTTTAGCAGGCAATACCGATGCTATGAAATGGGTGATGGGCGCCAATTACGAGGACAGCAACACCTACGAGAGCGAAATCCTTAACTACAGAGACTCTACCAACACAAACCCTGCCAATCTTTTCATCAATACTTCAGGCATTGCTCTGGAACAAGAAATTTCCAACTATGCGATTTTTGGCAACGTGGATTATGATCTGACAGAAAACCTTACAGTAAAGCTGGGAGCTCGCTATACGGATTCAAGCATTGATGTAAATAGCTGTAATTTTGCGCCCGCCAATGATCCATTAGCGGTAGATGCTGGGCAGGGAGCTAACGTTGCAACGCTATTTAATGTTTTGGGGGACTTGCTTAATGGTGGCGATGGCGATTTTTCGAATGGCCTCGCCGTTCCATTTGACATCATAGGGATGAATGATTGTTATACGCTTAATGATAGCGCCATTCCCGGTGATGCCTATGTTCAGAGCCTGGAAGAAAACAATACCTCTTGGCGAGCAGGCCTAGACTATGCGCTAAATGAAAATACACTGGTTTACGGAAATATTTCAAAGGGTTATAAATCAGGTAGCTTTCCTGCCCTTGCTGCGGCTAACTTCTTCCAGCTCGATCCCGTTACCCAGGAATCAGTATTATCCTACGAGGTGGGCTTTAAATCATCATTGCTCGACAGCAGGGTGCAACTTAATGCTGCTGCTTTCTACTATGAGTATGAAGACAAGCAGCTGAGAACCAAAACTCTGGACGACATTTTTGGCCTTTTAGATGTTTTGGACAACGTCCCTGAAAGTGAAATCTTTGGTTTCGAAGCAGATATTACCGCTCAAATTACAGAAGGACTACGCTTGAGCGGCGCTATCACCTATTTGGAATCAGAAGTCAAAGACTACAGCAATGGTATTGGCTTTAACGGCGAAACCAATGTAGATTTTAGCGGTGAGCCCATCCCGTTCACTCCAGAGTGGACTTATAGCCTGGATGCTGATTACAGGGTTTTCTTGGCTTCAGGTGGCGAGGTTTTTATGGGTGTTAATGTCACAGGCCAGTCTGAGTCGGAAGCCGCTTTTGGCGCGAGCATGCTGACGCTGACACCAGAGCAATTTACCGCCGGAGCCCAAGTCATCAAATCTGACTATAACGTGATGGACTCTTATGCGGTATGGGGCGCTCGGCTGGGTTACGAAGACAAGGACGGGCGCTGGAAAGTCATGCTTTGGGGCAAAAACCTGGCTGACGAATATTACGTCACCAACCTGATTGCTTCTTCCGATACCACAGCACGCTTTGTTGGTCGTCCCCGCACCTACGGCATCACAGTTGGATACACCTACTAGATAATAAACACATATTCTATTAGATGCAGTTACTACAGGGTGCTATCTTTGCAAAGATAGTACCCTTTTATTTTATAAGATCTCTGAAAACAAACCACCGTAGAGAACCCTCACCACAAAACTAGCAAGACGTTCCCTTCCCTTCACAATCAGGGGATTACCAATTAATCAGGCTCTTTGTTGCTACCCTTACACTCTAGCCGATAATTGCCCGAACCCAAGCATGCGCATCAGGAACTGCACTATAGTCGCGAGCGAGCCATGGACCAACAAGAATAAAACCATTTAAATTAATACGTTATGGAAAATAGGCAATATTTTCCTGACGAAATCCTGTTGTAATAATTCGCCCAGAGAGCCATAATGAAAAAATATAATACAAAAATTAAACAATGATTTGACGGCTGATTCGGCAGCGCTCTGTCGCGCCACTGTTTACAGGGGAAATCTTGTATGACCACTTATAGCTATGATCTGGCCAATACTTCCTACGCACAGCAGATCATTCATCGTTCAAAGGCGAGCGGGGTTTCTCTATTTTTATTTAACAATCGCCTTCAAAACGAACAAGCTATCACATTTATCCATCAATGGAATACGCCTTACAAAGCTATAGAGCTATATCGTAACGGTCTTTTTCGCTTTGACTCTAATTTGCCCCACGAAGCGCTGCCACAACGCCTCGGCGCTCGCTATGTCACCAGTAAAAACAAACGTCTCAACGGCAATGGCACCATAATTACCAAAGGCAACAAAAAGTACTGGGAAACCCTGAGCAATTTTGGCTACGACCAAACTGCCGCCATGGTACAGTCCATTTCAACCGATATTTATATGGTGATTGGCCTGCATTTAGTGAATCCCAAATACAACCTTGATGTGGATAAGTCACTTAGCTTGTTGGAGTCCTGGATCAGTGAAAGTTGCGACTACATCATTGGCGAATCAGTCAGCAATTTTCAGTGTGCACTTTCGCATAATGCGTCAGCTTCCACCTTTCAAACTACTGCTGAAACCTTGACCAAACGCGAGTTTCAGGTGGTTTGCGAGGTATTAAAGGGCAAGAGCAACAAGCAAATAGCCGCCACCCTAAAAATGTCTGAGCATACCGTAGACAACCACCTTCGCCGCGTCTACAGGAAATTCGGCGTCCACAGCAGAACAGCCTTGGCCGCCGCCGTGAATAATCAATCACAGCATTGAACATAACAAGGATATACTTGTTCGAAAAAACACCTGTTCAAGCTATTAAATAGATGATTCTGATATCTCCGTGAAACACCACCGCCATATAAAGCCAATATTAGCGATATTTCGAGCGATCTACTTTGAAAGCCACCGAGAAATGCGAACGAAAAAGGGCAGAGACCAGTTAATTCGACAAATTCTGCAAATTAAGTGACCCCTGCCCACCACCAGCTTACTGCTAGTAAGTATAACCTACAGTAACGCCATAGGTTACCGGACGACCAGCAAATCTGGCAATAGTGTCAGATGAGGGTATGACCGAAGTCCAGTAGTATTCATTGAGGACGTTTTTGCCCCAAAGCATGACTTTCCAGGCTTGATCAGGAGACTCCCACCCCATTCTCAAATCGAGAATTTTGTAGCTGTCGATAAGGTAGGGATACTGCTGTGCAGTCCTGTTGACCCCTTCATTGTTAAAGGAAAGACGGTCACCACCAATAGCCGCATCCACATCATCCTGGCCGCGCAGATTGCCGCCAAAGAAGATCTCGGCGCCAGTGCTCAAGGGGATGCGATAGTCCGCCCCCACTGTATAGCTGAGCTCGGGGGTGAACGGCAGACGATCGCCGCTGAAATCCTGATTCAGGTTGCCGAGAATATCGGTGCCAGCGTATTCGGTAATTTCAGAATCCAGCCAGGTTGCCGTCGCTGTCAGAGTCAAGCGATCTGTTGCCTGCCAGGTAATATCCGCTTCAAGGCCTTTGATTTCAGACTCGGGAACATTGATCAGGGCATCAAGGATACCGAAGATCGGGTCAAGAATCTTGCCGCGAACCTGCTTGTCCTTGTAGTCGTAATAGAATGCCGCACCGTTCAACTGCACACTGCCGTCGGCCAAGGTCGCTTTAAAACCTGCCTCATAGGAAAGGTTGGATTCCTGGGTCACAGGATAAAGCGCCACTTCCTGTGCTGCCGCCAGTGCTGGATAACTACCGGTTTTATAGCCTTTGGAGACATTGAGGTAGGTCAGAATATCTTCGTTGAACTGATAGTCGAGACCAACACGCCAGGAAGTGTTATCTTCAGATAACTCATCAACAAACACATTGCCTGTTTCACCAGCCGCATTAAAGGTATAACACTGCCCAAGAGGGCGGTTATAGTCGATTTGATCAATGGGAACACCTTCGTAAATCAACTGCTCAAGAAAGCTAAACAATTCGAGAACATTTCCACCCGGATCAGAGTAACCGCAGTTTCTGGCATCAATGGTGGTATCTGTATAACGGGCGCCCGCTCTCAGGGTCAGAGCATCGGTGGCGCTGTATTCCACATTACCAAAGAAAGCGTAGGATTCAATTTCCTGATCTAAGTCAACAGCACTATGGTTGATCCAAAAGTTGCCGGCGTTATAGGTGGAGTTGTGGAAATAACGCAGATCCTGACGTTCAAAAGTGTCAGTGCTGTCGTAGTTGGCGCCGACAATCCAGTTAAACTTGTCGACATCACCTGTCAGACGGACTTCGGTGTTGAAGGATTCGACATCGCCCTCAATGTTCTCCAGGTCGAAGCCAACCCCGGCGGAGCCGTCACCGTCAGTGGCAAGTTGTTGCGTATAGTCGGTGTAAGTGGTCAACCAGGTAAAGACCATATCCTCATTGAGATCCACATCCAGGCGGACGATACCCTGCATAAACTCCCGATCAGCGTAGGGCTGGATGCCGTCATATGGGGCAATGCCCTGCTCCGGAATGCGCACATTCGCTGGGGACCAGTCAGCAGCGCGAGCAGTAAAAGGCACCAACGGCGCATTTATCTGTTCAGGCTTTACTGTGCTTGGCACGTTCGGCCTTACCGCAGCCAACTGCTGCGCCTGGGGGTCAGACTTATCAGTCCAGCCGTTCAGGTTAACATTGACACGGACATCGTCGGTGGGCTGAAAGTCGAACAACAGTCTGCCGGCAAAATATTCCTCTTCACCGTTTTCGTCATCTCTGGTGACACTGTACTGCCAGTCGTCGGAATTCACCGAAGTGAAGGCAAAGCGGGCAAGGAGCTTGTCGCTTAAAGGCCCGCTGACAAAACCGTTTGCCTCGACCTTGTTAAAGCGGCCATAGCTAAGATCGGCACCGGCTTCAAAGGTGTCGGTAGGCTTGGCGGCAATAAAGTTAATGGCGCCCGCAGTGGAGTTTTGGCCAAACAGGGTTCCCTGGGGACCCTTGAGAACTTCCAGCCGCTCCAGATCAAAAGCTGTGTGCATGGCAAGGGTTGGGAACGGCAATGGCGCTTCGTCAATGTACAAGCTTGTGGATGGATAGACCCCCAGGGAGCTTTCATTGAAGCCTACACCGCGAAGGGTAAAGATAGGCGTATTGGTGGTACTTGGAGAAAATACCAGCCCTGGAACAGCGGTGGAAATATCCTCAAGAGAGGTCAATCCTTGATTCTTGATCTGATCCCCAGAAAGCGCCGCAATCGACATACCAACATCGTTGATGCTTTGTGAGCGTTTTTGTGCGGTTACGATAACCTCTTCAAGCTGGGCAAAGGCGGAGCTGGTGAATAACGCAGCCGAACCCAGGGTTACCAAAGCCGCTAACGGTTTGATTTTTTTCGTAAACATAGAGGTACTCTCCCTTATTCTATCGTGTTGAAATTTATGCATTTTTAATAGTTAAGTATTTCGAGCCAAGCAACCATTCGAGGCAATCTGGAACACAGAACAGCTTATATGCCTCTCTGATTTCTGAACAATTATCGTAATTAATATACACGCCATTAGAGACGCTGATAAAAGCATAGCACAATCAATACTTATATTTCTATTTTTATTCGGATAAATAAAAAAATATGCTCACTGCGGACACCGGCAGGTCTGCGCCCAGACAAACATTGCCAAAAACACCACAGCCAAAAAATATTAACAATTAAAATCATATGGTTAAAAAATATTACTAGATTATATAGAGAAAGTAAGCACTATCTTCCTTACCAAAGCGATAGCAACAACGGCTAAAAAACCGCTACCCAGGGATGCCCTCAGTGGGGTCAAAGTCGAATTATTATTAATAATGGCGGAGGCATAACAGCCAGACCATGGATCTGAGCATACGAATTATGGCCGAATTTTCAGCGGAAATATAAAACGAAAACCAATCGCACGAAGAAATTCCCCCCGAGCCACGGGGCGGCACATACTGATGCCAGACTTGGCAATGACGAAAGAACAGAGATCTCAGGAGCAACGGCAGACTTGAAATCAAACAGCTGCCCCGAAGCGCGCGGAAGACAGAGTCAAAAAAAGAGGCGAACCCTACCGGGCTCGCCTCAATATTTTTTAATACTAAGGAAATTCTGATTAATGTCATTCCCGCGCCGGCGGGAATCTATAATCCCTTGATTTTTCTGGACTCGCGTCTACGCGAGAGTGACGAAAACAGAATTAATCAGAGTCTCCCTAAATAATTAGAAATTGATGGCAAAACCCATCAATCATCGACCTCTTCAACCTTGGCTTCAGCCGTTACCGCCTCGGCCTTCGACTTATCAAGAAGCTCCGTGCGAATTCGCGCCTCCAACTCAGACGCCACCTCTGGGTTTGTGCGCAAAAATTCGCAGGCATTACTTTTGCCCTGACCAATTTTATTGCCATTGTAGGCGTACCAGGCACCGGCCTTGTCGACCATCCCCAGCTTAACGCCATAATCGATCAACTCGCCAAAGCGGTTGATACCCTGGCCATAGAGAATCTGGAATTCACACTGTTTAAAGGGGGGCGCAACCTTGTTTTTAACCACCTTAACTCTGGTTTCACTGCCAATGACCTCTTCACCCTCTTTTACCGAGCCTGTCCGGCGAATGTCCAGGCGCACCGACGAGTAAAACTTAAGGGCATTGCCCCCTGTAGTGGTTTCGGGGTTGCCAAACATGACACCAATTTTCATGCGAATCTGGTTGATGAAAATCACCAGGCAGTTGGCATTCTTGATATTGCCGGTCAGTTTGCGCAACGCCTGGGACATAAGGCGCGCCTGCAAGCCGACATGGTGATCACCCATATCACCTTCAATTTCTGCCTTGGGGGTCAAGGCGGCCACGGAGTCCACCACCAACACGTCTATCGCTCCTGAACGCACCAGCATATCGGCGACTTCAAGCGCCTGCTCCCCCGTATCCGGCTGGGATATGAGGAGATCATCGACATTGACGCCAAGCTTCTCTGCATACTGGGGATCCAGAGCATGTTCAGCGTCGACAAAGGCGCAGGTGCCGCCCAGCTTCTGCGCCTGGGCAATTACGGACAATGTCAGGGTGGTTTTACCGGAAGACTCGGGGCCGTAAATTTCGACAATCCGACCCTTGGGCAGACCGCCTATGCCCAGCGCGACATCCAGCCCGAGAGAACCGGTGGAGATACTGGGCATGACAGCATGTTCCCGGTCTCCCATTCGCATCACAGTCCCCTTGCCAAATTGACGCTCAATCTGGCTCAGAGCGGCTTGCAGTGCTTTTTCCTTGTTGGCATCCATGGAGTCTACCTCTCGCTGTGTTTTTGCTGTTGAATAAGATTTTGTGGAGCTTACCTGAAAACGAATAAGCTGTATAGTTATACAGTATTTTTAGTGTAATGAACGAGACCCTCAAGCGCCGCCACAACGGCCTGCTCGCGAACCTGACTCCTGTCACCGGCAAACCCCCGACGCATTGTATGGCAAGAGCCGTCAGCAAGAGCCCAGCAAAACCAGACCGTGCCCACCGGTTTGCTTGGGGTGCCGCCATCGGGCCCGGCAATGCCGCTCACTGCGACAGCAATATCGGCAGCGGCGGCCAGCAATGCTCCCTGCGCCATTTCCCGAACCACTTCCTCGCTGACAGCGCCAAACTGTGCCAGGGTAGCTTCTTTTACCCCCAGCATTGTCTGTTTGTGGTTGTTCGAATAGGTGACAAAACCCGCGCCAAACCAGGAAGAACTGCCGGGAATGGCGGTAATGGCGGCCGCCACTCCGCCCCCGGTGCAGGATTCGGCGCAAGTCACCTGCCAGGCTCTGGAAAGAAGCGCTGCCCCCAGGTCACTCGCGAGCTGTGCTATTGCTTTGTTCATTGACCAATTGATCCCATCGGTGAAACCTGCGCGGGGATAAGGTACGAAAGACAGGACTCAACTGCAAGTGCCGTATTAAAGGGCTCCCCATACCGCTATAATTTTGCCCGCGAGACTCAACCCAGCCGCCAAAATCACCGGAATCGACCTTTGTCATTTTTCTTCAGCCATTACGATGTCGTTATTGTCGGCGCCGGCGCCGCCGGCCTCTTCTGCGCCCTGACGGCAGGTCAGCGCGGCCGCCGCGTGCTGGTCGTGGAAAAAGCCAACAAAGTCGGCAAAAAAATTCTCATGTCCGGCGGCGGGCGCTGTAACTTCACCAATCTTTCCATTGAGGCGAACAATTATATTTCCGCCAATCCCCATTTTTGCAAGGCCGCCCTGAAACGCTTCAGCCAATGGGATTTTATTGCCCTGGTGGATCGTTACGGCATTGCCTATGAAGAGCGCAAGCACGGCCAGCTGTTCTGCAAGGATTCCGCCAAAGATATTCTCAATCTGCTTCTGGAAGAGTGCCGCAACGCCAATGTGGAAATTCAGACCCTCTGCGAACTGACCCATTTAGCGCCAGGACAACAACGGCTACAGGACAACCAAAATCAAGGCTACAGGGTTAAACTTTGCCAACAACAGCGCGAGTTTGACATTGACTGCGAGTCACTGGTGATTGCCAGCGGCGCACTGTCCATTCCAACTCTGGGGGGCAGCGGCATGGGCTACGATATTGCCCGTCAGTTCGGCCTCGGTATCATTCCGCAGCGAGCAGGGCTTGTGCCTTTTATGTTCAGCGACGCCCTCAAGCCCGTCTGTGAGCGCCTGTCCGGCCTGGCTCTTGATGTGGAGGTCAGCTGTAACCACCGGGGGTTTCGCGAGAATATGTTGTTTACCCATCGCGGCATCAGCGGCCCCGCCATGCTGCAGATTTCCAATTACTGGCACCCCGGAGATGAACTTTCCATCAACCTGCTCCCCACCGTTGACGCTGCCGAGTGGTTAATCGCAAGCAAGCGCCAGCAGGGAAAGGTTCTGCCCAGAACCCTTCTTCACCAGCATTTGGCAAAAAATTTGGTGGCCGAGTTACAGGGGCTTTGGTGGCCGGAGTCAGCGGAAAAATCCCTGGCGGAATTCAGCGACAAACAGCTCCACAACCTGGGGGAAAAGCTTAATCGCTGGCTCGTAAAACCCTCGGCAACCGAAGGTTACCGCACAGCGGAAGTGACCCTTGGCGGAGTCGATACCGCCGAACTCAGCTCCAAAACCCTCGAAGTCAAAAACCGGCCGGGACTGTTTTTTATCGGCGAAGTGGTGGATGTCACTGGACATCTGGGGGGATTCAACTTTCAGTGGGCTTGGTCTTCGGGCTATAGCGCAGGTCTAGCTGTCTAAGCTGACCCCCAATGCGCAGGCCGTCTGAATTTGGGCAAGGAAGAAATCTGTGAAAAACCGCTAAAAGGCGCCGACAGCAGACTTCTGCCAAACTGAAATCACCTTTAAACCTGTTTTAAACCTGTTTTAAACCTGATATGCCAATACAAAACCTGGAGTTGCAAGGGCATTGGCGCCATTCCAGGTTATGGCAGCTGCATCACATTGATGAACTGACGGGGATCAACACCCATATTGGTGGCTCCTACGGTGGCATCCGCAAATTCGTATTCAGCCCGCTCACCGGAACGATCCAGAGGCAGATTGACAAAATCGAACAAGCGGGTATCCGCCATCTGGCTCAGGGAGATGTTTTGCATGGATTTAAAGATATTCTCCACGCGCCCGGGGTCTTTTTTCTCCCAGCCCTGAAGCATGTCCTTGATGGCCTGGCGCTGAAGATTTTCCTGGGAGCCGCAAAGGTTGCACGGAATAATGGGAAACTGGCGCTGTTGGGCAAAACGAATCAGGTCTTTTTCACGGCAATAGGCAAGCGGCCTGATGACCACATTGCGACCATCGTCGGAGCGCAGTTTTGGCGGCATACCCTTCATGCGGCTGCCGTGAAACATGTTGAGAAACAGGGTTTCAACAATGTCGTCCATATGGTGGCCGAGAGCCATTTTGGTGGCGCCGATCTGTTCGGCAAACGCGTACAGGGTTCCCCGGCGCAACCGCGAGCACAGGCCGCAGGTTTTTTGCCCTTCAGGAATTTTTGAGCGCACTACTGAGTAGGTATCCTTATCGATAATGTAATAAGGAACAGCAATGGACTCGAAATACTCGGGAAGCACATGATCGGGAAAGCCGGGCTGCTTCTGATCCATATTGACGGCAATCACCTGAAAGCTCACCGGCGCGGTTTTTTGCAACCCCAGGAGAATATCGAGCATGGCAAAGGAATCCTTGCCACCACTGATACACGCCATAACCACGTCGCCGTCTTCAATCATGGCGTAATCGGCAATGGCCTTGCCGACATTGCGGCGCAGCCGCTTTTGCAGTTTGTTGAATTCGAGGCGGGCTTTAGAGTCGGTCATATCGATAACGGCTGGGACAGGCAGCGGGCTAAACAGTGACAACTCCCGGTGTCCGGGAGCGGCGCAAAGGAAGCGATTCTACCACGGCAACCTAGGGTTTCGCCCCCAGGTATGCGGGCATGTTGAGTCGGGAGTCGGTGGTAAAGTCGATAGTGCCGGTATAGCCAAGCACATAAAGAGCCTTCATATCCCTGGCGTAGTGGGCAAAAACCTTGGTGAGGGTTTTTTCGTCAGCGGCGAAATCCGCCATGTACTCCTTGAAAAGTCGCGAGGCATGGAGAACCCCATTGCTGTAGAGCAGACCGGCATTGGTATTGATGAAACGCTGGCCGGCCTCAGAGAGCTGGCTCTTGATATTGAGGGCGGTGTAGGCGCGGGGAGAAAGATTGGGACAGTCGCGGGTGGCGCAATTGAGGCCGAAAAGAACCCGGTGATCTTTCCAGATGGGGCGCAGAATACGGTGTTGAATGTCGTTCAACGACAGTTTTTCACTGGCAATTTTTACCCGCTTTTCGCTCCACACCTCAGGGGCCAGGGGTTGCGCGAAGTCGGCCTTTTTGAGCGTCTGGAGGTTTTCCGTTACCGCCTGCACGGTTAAGGCGTTGTAGAGATTCATCCAGAAGGCTTTTTGCTCCAGACTGGAATAGATGCGTGGATCGATTTGCTCAAGATTATCGATGTACTGAGCCAGTTGTTTGTGCGCCTGGACATTCATATCCCCATAGCGAAAGGTGACAATACCCTCATCCTCTTCGGCGACGGCGTAGCTGGCAAGAAGGCCATCCCAAAGGCTGTGATCAATCACATCCTGGTTGCTTTCATTGCTTTTGTCCCACAATGACCAGTATTCCGCTTGCGGCGCGGCCACGACACTGTGGCTGCCAAGTAACAGCAACGGCAGAAGTAGCGACAAAAGCAGTTTTTTGAATTCGAACATTCGGCGTTACTCTAGAGTGCTTATATGAGCATGTTGTGACGTCGCCGCTGGCAACGGCAACCTTTTAGAACCCGGAGTATAGTGGTTTAGGTGATTGATTGGCTAGCCGCGCTATTGTCAAATTGACGTTTTAGCGCCACAAATGGCTTGACGGCGCCACAGCCGCGACTGGCGCTTAGCAAAAATCCCGGAAATTCCGGGGTTTTTGCTCTGGTGACACTTTGCCACCAGTTTCACTTGTCGGTTTTTCAG
Organism: Porticoccaceae bacterium; assembly: GCA_023228865.1. The sequence goes on from JALOAH010000012.1 coordinate 16,546, forward strand.
CGGATCTCGCCCCCTGAACGGGACAGTTCAGGCAGCACCGCAGTTTTCGAGTTAAACATCTGTCCTTAACCAGACGGTTTTCGAATAGAGATATTCTTCAATGTGATGGCGACCGCCCTTTTCGCCATAACCGCTCATTTTGATACCCCTGGAGCTGATGGCAGGTTCGGTGACACTGTAGCAGTTAACCCAGAACATCCCCGACCTTATGGCTCTCGACACCCTCAGGGCGCGGCCTATATTCTGACTCCAGACACCGCCGCCAAGACCGTATTCCGTGGTATTGCCCAGCTGAATGGCCTCTTCTTCATCGTCAAACGGAATGACCGACAGTACGGGGCCGAAAATTTCCTCCCGGGCAATACGCATATCGTTGCTGACCCCCGCCAGCACGGTTGGCTCGACAAAATAACCATCGGCCAACTCGCCGCCAAGGCGCCTGCCCCCGGACACCATCTCGGCACCCTCATCACAGGCTATGTTCATGTAACCCTGAACCCGATCCAGCTGCGCCTGGGAAATCAAGGGACCCAGCTGGGTCTGCGGGTTCAGACTATCGCCAACTTTCAGGGTTTTGCCGAAGGCGGCAATCCGTTCGACGAACTGATCGTAGATTCCTCGCTGCACAAACAACCGCGTGCCGGAATAGCAGACCTGCCCCGTATTGGCAAAGCAACCCATGGCCGCACCGGGAACTGCAATATCGAGATTGGCATCGTCAAAGACGATATCCGGGGATTTGCCACCAAGCTCAACAGCAACTCTCTTCATGTTAATGGCAGAGGCTTCGATAATTTTTCGCCCGGTAGCCGTCGAACCGGTAAAGGCAATTTTGTCGACACCGGGGTGGGCGGCCAGCGCGGCGCCAGCGGTATGACCAGGACCCGGAACCACATTGACAACGCCGGGGGGCAGCCCCGCCTCCATCATCAACTCCGCCAACCTTAGACAGGACAGTGGCGCTTCTTCTGCAGGTTTCAGCACCAGGGTGCAGCCTGTCGCCAGGGTTGGACAGATACTCCACAACTGGGTCAGCAGCGGACCGTTCCAGGGAATGATACCGCCGACAACCCCCACAGGATCTTTAACCGTATAGGTCATAAATGAACCGGGAAAGGAGTTCTCGGAAGTTTCCCCGTGGATATTCACCGCCTGGGAGGCGTAATAGCGAAAAGCCTGAACCAGCCAGCGCTTAAATAGACTGGTACGGGCAACTGGAGCCCCCATATCCAGAGTCTCAAGCAAGCCCAGCTCGTCGAAATTGACTTCGACATGATCGGCAATTTTCAGCATTAACGCCTGGCGATCAAAAGGCTTCCATTGACTCCAGGGACCTTCAAAAGCTTCTCTGGCCGCCTTGACCGCTCGATCTATATCCTCGGCGCCACCGCGGGAAACCTTGGCGATTACTTTGCCCGTGGCAGGGTTTAAACAATCAAACGTTTCCTGAGCGAGAGACTCCACCCATTCTCCGCCAATGAGAAGACGCTTTAATTTACCGTCTAGAAATGGATGAGAAACAGTACTGAAAGTCATAGGTTACTCCCGTTTATTAAAATTAAATCTACCTAAAAACAGCGGCGAGACGTCATCAGCTCTGGGACAAACTGCGCCATTTACCTGCATTCACTCAGCAGCGCCAACCCGGCGGATCAGAAAAAATGGGTTGCCGGGAATGACGAAAATCGTGGCTTTGGCGCCAGTCAGTGCCATTCAGGTTGCCGGCGCTTACCCGCCAACGATTCCTAGAATATCCACCAAGGAACATCTCTAAAGTGAGCCACCTTACTCTATCACACAGCAAATAACCGATACCAAATCCATCTAGAAACAATAATAACTTGCTATAACAGCGCGGCGCACAAAGCAGACAAACTACCTTCACTGTTAGCATCGATGATAACCCGCGCTCAACAGTCTGATTTTTATAACCGTTGGCTAACATGCGCACCAGGCCTTGTTGACATTGGCCATGAATAACTGCAAATAATAGCCATCCTGCGCACCCGGCGACACCCAATACCGGGGGCAACGGCCACAGCCTGCAGCCAAACCATAAGAAAGGAGCTTTGCCTCTCGTGACAACAGTTCAACAAAAAGAACCCACCAGTTACAGGTTTTTCGTACTTTTAATGCTGTTTATCGTTTATACCTTTAACTACCTGGATCGACAGATAATCAGCATTCTCGCGGTTCCCATTCAACAAGAACTCGACCTCAGCGATACCCAACTCGGCCTGATGGGGGGCTTTGCCTTTGCCTTATTCTATTCCGCCCTCGGTGTGCCAATTGCCCGCTTTGCCGATCGCTTAAATCGCAGCTGGATCATTGCTGGCTCCCTGACCCTATGGAGTTCGTTCACGGCGCTCTGCGGCCTCGCAACCGGTTTTTGGCAACTGTTTCTCGCCCGCCTTGGCGTGGGTGTCGGCGAAGCCGGTGGTGTGGCGCCCTCTTTTTCCATGATCAGCGATTATTTTCCCCAAAGCCAAAGAGCCAGAGCCCTGGCAGCCTTTACCTTGGCACTGCCTGTTGGCACTGCTGCAGGCCTTTATATTGGTGGCCAATTGGCCGTAGAGTACGGCTGGCGAACGGCCTTTCTTGTCCTTGGTTTGGCCGGTGTCATTATTGCGCCATTTTTCCTTTTGATCGTTCGCGAGCCGGAGCGCGGGCGCTATGACCCGAAACGACTGGTCACTGATACCGGCCAGGCATCCTTTAAAGATGTCTGCAAAGTCGTACTGCCCAAAGCCAGCTTTTGGTATTTGTCACTGGGTTCAGGAGTGGCTTCCATGCTGTCCTACGGCCTGGCTTTCTGGCTTCCCGCCTATGTACAGAGAAGCCTCGAACTCGACCTGTCAGACACATCAAAATTTCTTGCTTCTGCCGCCCTTATCGGCGGCACCATGGGCATTATTCTGGGGGGACTGCTCGGCGATTATCTCGGCAAAAAAGACCGCGGCGCCTATGGCCGCATCCCCGCCGTGGCCTTTATGATTGCCATGCCCTTTATGCTGGGGGCAATGGCAACGTCAAATTTGTGGCTGGTCTTTTTTCTCCTTTTAGTACCCCAGGCCATGGGGCTTGTCTGGGCTCCCCCCAGTGTCGCCGCCATACAACAGATAGCACCTGCCCATATGAGAGCCACTGCTTCCGCCATTTATCTGCTTATCACCAACCTGATCGGTCTCGGTGCCGGAACCGTGCTGTTTGGCGTCATTTCAGACATTTTGACGGCTCAATATGGCGGCGAGGCGCTGCGTTATTCTATTGTTATTTGCTGCCTCACCCTCTATCCGGCGGTGATAATCCTGTATTTACTGGCGGCGCGCAATCTGAAAAGGGATGAACAGCTGGATGAAACCAGCGCTTACGCCCAGGCAACGACCTGACGGCTGCCGCCAAACACAAAGCGGCGCCCCTGTCAGGCAACCGTCGCTTTATTGCCAGGTCTGAGCGGAAAAAGAGTGGAGGGTGTCGCCCGCATAAATTGCGGCGCTGCAGGTATTTTGGCTTCGGCGCGCACCTGTCCGGCAACGGCCCTGGCTGCGCGCACGACGAGATCGTGAACGGCGCGCCCCGATCGCTGCAATTCGCGACTTTTCAAATGGGAGACCGAAATAAGACCACGGAGATCCGGGTTGGTAATCTTGCGCGCCTGAAGGCGACCTTCGACGATATCTTCAACCATGCTGGAATGGGGCAGCAAGGCACAGCATTTGCCGGACAGCACCAGAGAGCGCATGGCGTAGAAAGACTCGGTCTCAACCTGAACATCGAGAATTTTGCCGCGATTTCGCGCCGCCTCATCAAGAATTTTTCGCCAGGTCGTCGCCTGGGAGGACGTCACCAGGGGGTAGTCAAATATTTTGTCGAACTCGATTTCATCCGCCTTGCCATTGCCTTCGGGCAGACTCACCAACGAGTAGTCCTCAACATAGAGGGGCGTCTGCTCCAGGGCGTTGGTATCCTGCAGGCTGAAAAGTATTGCCAGGTCAATCTTGCCGTCAAGCAGCCACTCGTAGAGCACGGAAGAGCTGGCATCGGCGATGTACATGTTGACATCGGGGAGCTCTTCGCGCAGGGATTCGTAAATTTTCGGCAACAGCATGCTCGACATGCTGGACGGCAGCCCAAGGGATACCAAGCCCTTGGGCTTGTCCTTGCGAGACTTAAGGGCGTTGAGGGACTCCTGGTGATACTTCAACATCACCACCGCGCGCTCATAAAGCAGAGCGCCATCTTCCGTCAACTCAATACCGCGGTGACTGCGGGTAACCAACTGGGTTCCCAGTTCCGCTTCAAGATTGGAGAGATGAACACTCAAGGCAGGCTGGGCGACGTAGAGACGCTCACTGGCCTTCATCAAACTGCCAGCCTCTGCCATTGCCACAAAATAACGAAGATGCCGAAGCTCCACTGGAACCCCCCAATTATTAATCCCCGGTCAGGCCGATATTGGCAGACCGTCGACCATTGACCATTGACCATTGACCATTGACCAGTATCAAAAAAATGACATACAAATTCTTATATAAACTTATTTGTATACCCAGCATTTAACTTATCAAAATTTAAGAAAGCTGATTCTAGTTTGGCTGCCAATGTCCGTCAAACTTTGCGAGAGACATAGTTATTTTCGCAATTTGGCGACTATACTCCCAACAGCGCCAAAATAAAACCCGAAATAACGTTGGGTTTTTCATTTATAACAGTTTGCTATGACCACCATAAAATAATCGCTATTTGCCCTTAGCCCGCGAGAGGTTATGATCCCCGCCAATAGCCAAGAATTGCCCCCATAACAGCAATGCAAGCTGGCAAGCTAAACTGTTGATAATTAGTATCTAGCCAACATGATCCCGCCGGATCAACCCCGAACAAAAATACACTCAGGCAACTTGACCCCTATGGAAAACCCAAAACCTATCTACCCCCTTGAAGGGGTTGTCGTTCTAGATCTAAGCCAGATTTACAATGGCCCCTATGCCACCTACTTGATGGCAGTGGCCGGGGCAACGGTGATAAAAATCGAACCCCCGGGCGGCGAGTCCCTGCGCCGCCGGGGCGTTGTTGGCGGCGCCGGACTGCCTTTTGCCATGCTCAATGGCTGCAAGGAATCCATTGTCCTCAATCTAAAAACGGAAGAAGGCAAGGGAGCGCTACGGGAATTGGTGAAAACCGCCGATGTCCTGGTGGAAAATTTCTCCCCCGGCGTTATGGATCGGCTGGGGCTGGGGGCGGATGAGCTGCAAAAGCTCAACCCCAATCTGATTTATGCCTCAAGCTCCGGCTATGGCAGAGATGGCCCCTACAAGGAATACCCGGCCATGGACTTAACCGTTCAGGCCATGGGCGGCATTATTGATTCCACCGGTTTTCCCGACAGCCCGCCAGTGAAGTCAGGCCCGGCAATTGCCGATTTCTTTGCCGGTACCCACTTTTACGGCGCCATTCTCACCGCCCTCTATGACCGCGAACATAACGGCAAAGCCCGCCGTGTGGAAGTGTCGATGCAGGATGCGGTTTACGCCTCCCTGAGCTCCAACCTGGGGCTTCACTGGTCTGCCGCCGGCAAAGACATACCACCGCGAACCGGCAATCGCCACGGCGGTCTGGCGGAGTCGCCTTACAATGTCTACCCTTCCAGCGATGGCTATGTCGCCATTATCTGCGTTACCGAAGGGCATTGGCGGGCACTGACAACCCTGATGGGGCAGCCCGAACTTGCCGATGACCCAAGATTCAGCACCTTGAAAGAAAGGGTTTCACGCATGGATTTGATCGACAGCACCGTCGCGGCCTGGACCAGCCAGCACCCCAAGGAATGGCTGGTTCAGCAGATGCTCGCCGTTCGTGTGCCATCAGCGCCGGTGCGCACCCTCGACGAAGTGGTCAACGACCCCAACATGCACGCCCGCGGCGCCCTGGAGTGGCAGGATCATCCAGATTATGGCCGCATTGTTGTCCAGCAGTCGCCAATTCGTTTCGACGGCCTGCCACCCTTTCCCCTCGAACCCAGTCACCGCCTCGGCGCCGACACGGAAAAAGTTCTTCGCGAACGTCTGGGAATGAATGACGAGGAAATTAAAAAACTACTATAACAAACGACTATGAGCGCCAGATTCAATCTCTAGTTCCGCAGCCCTGGAACCATTGATATTCTGGCGCCCCTGTAAAAAGCTAAAACCATTACCAGTATAAGAGAGGATAGACCCAATGACGTCTGCACCGCAAACTGCCACGGATTCACCTAAAAAGCTGGATGTGCTCATCGTGGGCGCTGGCTTTGCTGGCATGTATCTGGTTCATAAATTCCGCAAATTAGGCTACAGCATCCTCGCCGTGGATGCCGCCTCAGATGTGGGTGGCACCTGGTACTGGAACCGCTATCCCGGGGCGCGCTGCGATGTGGAAAGTCTTCAGTACTCCTATTCTTTCTCGGAAGAACTGGAAAATGAATGGGAATGGTCCGAAAAATTTGCCGCCCAGCCTGAAATCCACGCCTATCAAAAATACGTTGCCGACAAATTTGACCTGCGCAGGGACATGCTTTTCAACACTCGAGTGACCAGCGCGATCTTCAACGACGATCGCAGTCGCTGGCTCGTGGAAACCGATCAAGGCATTGCCTTTGACGCCAAATACTGCGTGCTGGCCACAGGCCCGCTGTCTGTACCCTTATTTCCCAAATTTGAAGGTATGGAAAAATTCAAAGGCAACATTTATCACACCGGAAAATGGCCTCGCGAAGAAGTGGATTTTAGCGGTCAACGGGTGGGCGTTATCGGCACCGGATCATCCGCTGTACAGACCATCCCAGAAATCGCCAAACAGGTTAAAGAGCTTCATATTTTTCAACGCACCGCCAACTACAGTGTTCCTGCGCAAAACCGCCCGCTGACCGCAGAGGAAAAAGCCAACTGGAAAAACAACTTCCGCGAACTGAGGAAAAAATCCCGCACCACCCGAGTTGCCATGCTCCACGAATTTGGCCAAAAATCAGCCCTGGAAGTCAGCCCCGAAGAGCGGGAAAAAGAATACCAGCGGCGCTGGGAAAAAGGCGGTACCAACTTTGGCTATGCCTACAACGACATCATTTTCAATGAAGAAGCCAACAAAACTTGCGCCAACTTTGTGCGCCGCAAAATAGATCAGATTGTAAAAGATCCAGAAACGGCGGCACTATTAAAAACCCAGACCTACCCCATAGCCACCAAACGGCTGTGTATCGACACCAATTTTTACGAAACCTTCAACAAGGATTACGTGCATTTGGTGGACGTGAGAACCAACCCCATTGAGCGCTTCACTGAAAACGGCCTCACTGTTGCCGGTAAAGAATATGTTTTTGACAGCATTATTTTGGCAACCGGTTTCGACGCCATGACCGGCGCTGTGCTCAATATCGACATCAAAGGCAAAGAGGGTTTGCCCCTCAAAGAAAAATGGGAGGCAGGCCCCAGAACCTATCTGGGACTGCAAGTTGCGGGTTTCCCCAATCTTTTTATCGTCAACGCCCCCGGCAGCCCCTCCGTGTTCACCAACATGGTGATCTCCATCGAGGATTCGGTGAACTGGATAACCGAATGCATTGCCAACATCGATAAACAGCAATTCAAACGCATTGAGCCCTCGGAGCAGGCCGAGGAGGAATGGATTCACATCGTCAATGATGCCGCCAACAAAACCCTGGTTCCCAAGGCCAACTCCTGGTACCTGGGCGCCAATGTTCCCGGCAAAACCCGCGTTTTTATGCCCTATGTGGGTGGTTTTGACAAATGGTTGAACCTGATCTGGGAAATTGCCGAAAAAAATTACAACGGCTTTGAACTGTCAAAATAGGCAAATAATTCGTATAAACTCACACAAACGAGCACTGTAGTGTTACCTTGCCACAAAAGACAAACTCTTTTTGTGGCAATTTTTATCAGCCTGTACAGGGCAGACAAAAACCATCGTCAAAATATTTTTACTTTTTTGTAGGCAACGACAGCACCCATAAAGCCAATAGCACGGAGTCAACATTATGCCCATAAGCCAGGAAACCATTGATCGCGTCGCCATAAATGAAGTTGGCCAACGCTACGCCAAAGCCCTTGATCTGCGCAATTATGAAGAGTTAAAAACCGTTTTTGCGCCAAATGCCCAACTCGCCTATACCATTGGCGATGATCGTTATTTTGCCTTTCCCATGTCGGCAGCCATCGATACTTTCTCCTCATTTTTGCGCAACTGCTACTGGACATGTCATCTTATCGGCACCGGCGTTATCGATATCGACGGCGACCGGGCTCACGCCTCCAGCAGAGTTCATGCCACCCATATTCAAATACGCAATGATGGCTCCAGAAATATCTGGATTGTCAGCGGCGGTTATGAAGACGACCTTATTCGCACCCCCGACGGCTGGAGAATCATTAAACGCGACTGTATCTGTCCCTACGAAGAAGGCAGTTTTGAGGGGGAAGGTGTTCGCGAATTTAGCAGAGCGCCCACCATCGACGATTTTCGCAAATAACCGCCAGATTTGTTTTTGCCTGGACATTAGCGCTGCCCCGAGCATGAACAGGTTGCAGAGCAATACAAAAGAGCTATAGACCAATCTCTGGCATTTGCGTATTTTGGCAAGGAAAATGGGTATTATAGCGAAGGCTTAATCACTGCAAATTTTGCCGCTCAGACCAGAGCGAATCATAATAGAAATAGGAGCACGAAAATGGATAAAGACCACCTATATTTTCAAGAAGCCAGCAAAAACAAAGACGCCATGACCGAGCTGCCTGATCAGGTAAAAAATGAACTGGCCGCACATCTGGAGTTGTATCAGCAAGATCCTGAAGCAGCCCATTATTGGGATACCGCCAAAATTGGTCTCACCGGGGTTGTTCCCTGCCTGATGCTAACCGTGCGCGGCGCAAAATCCGGCATTCCGCGCCAGAACGTTTTGCAATATTACAGAATCGACGATCATTATGTGGTGGTCGGATCACGGGGCGGCACCATTGACCACCCCATTTGGTACGTCAACCTTCGCGCCAATCCTGATTGCGAAATCCAGGTTGGTGGGTTCCACTCAAAAGCCATTGCCCGCACTCTGCCCGATGGCCCGGAGAGAGACAGATACTGGCAACACATTACCGCAGAACAACCTATTCAGATTGAATACCAAAAGCGCACCAGCCGCCAGATCCCCGTGGTTGTTTTTGATCTGGTTGACTAATTTTTGATTTAACCCGGATATTGCGCCCATTGCCGGATTAGCAATGTATTAACCCGGCAGTGGGCGAGTTTCCTGGTATTTCAAGGGATTGCCCTGGCCTACCCCATTACCAGGAGATAATTATTCCTGGGTGATTTGCACCCCTACGCCATTTAAAACCGCATTGCCTGTCAGTGCATCAAGACGCCCGTCATCCATCAATATATTGATATTGACACCGGGTTTTTGCTGGGCAAGGTTGAGCCTGGTGCCCTCTTTGTTGTGCCCCCAGCCGTGGGGCAAACTGACAACTCCCGGCATAATCTCATCGGTTATTTCCAATGTTGCCTGCAGCTGTCCGGCTGTGGTGGTGAGCACCACGGGTTTATTTTCCTCAAGCCGCAAACGATCCACATCCAGCGGATTAATCAACAGGGTACAGCGGTTTTTACCTTTGGCAAGGATATGAACATTGTGTCCCCAGGAGTTGATGCTGTGGGACTGGCGGCGGCCGATCAACAGCAATTGATGGGGATTTACGTCCCGATCCGTTGCCGCCAGGAGCTTGCTCAACTCTGCCATAAAAGCCGGGGGCGCCATCTCGACTTTTCCGGAAGGGGTGCGCAACACCTCTGGCAATCGGGGTTGCAGAGGACCCAGATCAATACCATTAGGCGCGGCAATAATTTTTTCCAGAGTCAAACCGGCGGGATTCGCGCCAAAGCCATCGCCATAGGGACCGACTCGAAAGCCCACATCCATAATCCGCTCTATACCCCGCGTATGGGAAAGCTGCGCCATGGCGTTGTCAATGTCGATGCCATAGGCGATGGAGTGGCTGTCAGTGGCAGCCTCTTCCAGCAGTGCGGAAATGACCTGATCCTCAAAGGCTCGCAACCCCTTCTCATCGACCACGCCCATACCGGCGGCAATGGCGCTGACCTGCAAAAGGGCATCCCAGTCAGACACCCAGCCTGGCGGAGACTCAAACAGGGCGGGAGAAAACCTCGCCACGTTGCGACTGGCGTAATTGATGGAATAGGCGCCGTAGTAGGATTTCTCAAAGGTGGGGGTTCCCGGCAAAATAACATCGGCGTGGCGGCTGGTTTCATTGATATAAATATCAAAGGACAACAAAAAATCCAGCCCGGGCAGCGCTTTTTGAAGACGCTCCGAATTGGGCGCACTCAGCGCCGGATTGCCGCAAATACTGATCAGGGCGCGAATTTGCCCCTCCCCCGGCGTTGCTATTTCTTCGGCAAGGCAGGCCGAAGGCAGTTCTCCACAGACGTGACCCCTGTTGCGCACTCGGGTTCTGAAACCTGAGTCCGCTGCTTTTTTGCCAATACCTGGCTGGCCTTTTGTGTTGGCGGCAAAGGCTGGCGCTTTGGGAAACATCATGCCGCCAGGAATATCCAGATTTCCGGCAACAATATTGACCACTTCAATCAGCCAGCTGGTAACTGTACCCTGCTCCTGGGTGGTGGAACCCACGCGACCATAAACACCGGCGCATTGGGTATTTACCAACTCATAGGCCATAGCTTCAATGTTTTTTGCCGCGATACCACAAAGACTCGCCATTGCTGCCAGTGAAATATCTTTAACCATAGCTTCGACAGACTCAAGCCCTGCAAGCATGGCAGCGCTGGCCTCAGTTTTCACCAGGTCGTCACGAAACATGACATGCAATAGACCGAGGAGAAAATAGGGGTCGGTGCCTGGGCGAATAAAAAAATGCTGATCGGCAATCCTCGCCGTTTCCGTGCGTCGGGGATCGATAACAACCAGTTTACCGCCGCGCTTTTTCATGTCCTTGACTCGCCCCCTGAACCCTGGAGCCAGCCACAGGCTGCCATTTGACACCATGGGGTTGGCGCCGAGGATGAGCAGATACTGGCTGCGATCTATATCGGGAACCGGATTGGAAAAAACGTCGCCATACATCTCTGCACAAGTAAGCAGCTTGGGGATATGGTCAAGGGTTCCCGCCGTATAAAGCTGTGGCGTTGCCAGGCTTTTCAGCAATACCGGAAAACCCACCATAAAAGCCATCGAGCCAATGGTGGCGTTGCCGATATAGAGGGCAACAGATTCTCTGCCGTGATTTTTTATGACGGCGGAAAGTTTTTCCTGGATATAGGCAAAGGCTTCGTTCCAACTGGCCGGCACCAAGACCCCATTCTTGCGCACCATGGGCGTGCGCACCCTGTCGGGATCATCCCTCAACTCCATCAGGGCGACACCTTTGGGGCAGACATGTCCCAAACTGATCAAGTCGTCACTGTTGCCGCGAATAGCGACAACCTGGTCATGCTCCACTGTCAATTCAAGGCCACAGGTGGCCTCGCAAATCGGGCATATACGGTACTGTTTTTGACAAGACATAATTGATCTTCTTTATGGAATTGTTGGCCAATCAAGACTAGCGCTATTTCAACTTGTTATTGCGGCGCCTTTCCGATCTTCGGAAAATCGCCTGCAGACAGGCTCCTACGAGTGAAATTGTGTTTTTGTAGGAGGCTGCGATACAGGCGCTGCCTGAAAATTCAGCAAGACGGATAATATCAGACAAAACCAAATTACAGTGCTAAGTCACTATCACATATTTAAGTAACCCTTCCGCTGGAAAAATGGCCGTACCCTTGTCATTGCGAGCGTAGCCCGTATCGACAGACAGCCCTTTTGAATAAGCCGCTTGGACCGCAGGTCTGTCTGCTATTTCTTCTGCCCATCGGGAAATATTTTTATATTCCTTTGCGCCATTTCTAGGCTCCGTATAAATCACCCAGGGGAAACAGGCCATATCGGCAATGGAATAATCTCCAGCCAGATAGGGACTTTGTCCCAGTTGTTTGTCCATGATTTCCCACAAACCAATCCAGATGTTCGAAAATCGATCCAGTGCATAACTGTGATCCATCTGTGGCGCAATGCGCGGCGCCCAGCGGTTGAAATGCCACTGCTGACCGCCCATGGGTCCCAGGCTCGCCATTTGCCAGTATAGCCACTGCTTGACGAGATACCTTGAACGCAGATCTTTCGGCAGAAATTGTCCGGATTTTTCGGCAAGATATTCCAAAATTGCGCCAGACTCGAAAATAACTAAAGGCTCGCCACCATCCTGGGGAGCATGATCGCGAATAACAGGTAGCTTGCGATTGACGGCGCCGGCAATGTTGGCAGGGTCAAGGTGTTCGCCCTTACTGATATCCACAAAGTGGCACTCATGAACCAATCCCATTTCTTCCAGAGCGACACTGACCTTGTATACATTTGGGCTGGTGACAAAAAATAATTCAATCATCGCGATAGACTAACCTTGTTTTTGACATACTACAGCCAATGCTCGCAGACAAACCCGGCAGAGCTGACCCTATCGCTACAGGAGCTTGCCCGTTATAGCCCTGAAGCTTACCGCAGCGCTGCATTTGTGCAGGGCAGACGACCTCTGCGGGTGCCATTATTAGACTGCGAAGCGGGTTCCCACGCAAAGCATGGGAACCATAAGCGGAATCCAGCATTGTCAGCTGAAGGCGGACTAGCTGATATTAATACTCAGTCCTGCATCCACCGGCAAGACGATTCCATGAACATAGCGCGCCTCATCGGAAGCCAGAAAATTGACGGCATTGCCGATATCCTCGGGGTCAACCCCTGGAACAGGCAGGAGATGCATACCTTTGAGGACCGCAAGCATCCCTTCCCTGGTACCGCCAGGGCCGCCGGTAAACAAATCATAGTAAAACTGATTATCCGTCATGGGCGTATCCACCATGGTCGGCGCCACCGCGTTGACGCGAATGCTGCGAGGCCCCAACTCTGTTGCCAGCGCCCTGGTCAAACCAACAACAGCATGTTTTGCCGTCACGTAGTGGGCAAATCCCGACGTGCCGCCCTGAATACCAGCAACAGAGGAAATAATGACAATACACCCCCTGCCCGCGTCAATCATTCCCGGGATGGCAGCACGGGCAGTATTCCAGGCGCCTTTGACATTGACATCCATCATCAGATCCCACTGCTTTTCACTGAGCTGGTGGGCAGGAACACCGCCGGAAAAAATACCCGCATTGGCAACCACAATATCGAGGCGACCGAATGTTTCGATGGTTTGCTTGACGGCATGCTGCATTTCCTCAATGGAGCGCACATCAGCGACAATGGGCAAACAGCGGCCACCGGCAGCTTCAATCATCTCTCTGGTGGCTTCAAGATCGGTGCTGGTTGCAGTTTTGTAAGGCACAGACGCATCCGCCTGCTGCGATAAATCTGTAATGGTCACCGCCGCCCCTGACTGCGCCAATCGCCGCGCAATAGCGCGACCATTGCCCCTGGCTCCACCCGTGACCAGGGCTACCTGCCCCTGTAAACTACTCAACATAGAACTGTTCATTTTTTCTCCATAATGAATGAAATTACCATAAATTAAAAACCGCATTGCCAGTGACATCAGTACGGTTTTACATCAAAGCAAGAAGGGCTTCTTACTAAAACTGATAGCTAAAGGTGGCGCCATAGGTGCGGGGCAAGCCGGCAGACCGGGAAATATTGTCCTCAGCAACGTTAACGTTATTCCAGTAATAATCATCTTTGAGGTTTTTCGCCCACAAAAACAATGTCCAACTACCATCCAGGGCACTGACGCCCGCCCTGGCGTTGATCAGATCATAGCTGTCAATGACGAAAGGTTTTTCAAAGCCGGGATGAGCGCGGTTTTGCGGAAACCCATCAGGTGTTGCAATGGGGGCAAAGTTATAACCATCAATGGCCGCTGTTTTTGAGTCGTCATACATATAAGTAATGCCGACAAAGGGGCTGAAATGGCGTGTATCCCAGGTATATTCAACATCCACCTTGTGGGACCACTCGGCGGTGAACGGCAGCTCGGCGCCGGTGAAGTCCCAGGGCTGACCGACATCATTAAATTGATTTTCCCCTCCTTCGGTAATCTCGGTATCCAGGTAAACCGTTGATAGCGACACCACCAGGCCATCAACCGGGGATACTGTCAACTCAACCTCTGCACCCTTAACCTCAGATTCAGGAATATTGCGCAACTGGGGAAGCACCTCAAACACAGGGTCGAGAATACTGCCGCGTACCTGCTTGTCGTCATATTTGTAGAAAAACGCGGCAGCGTTCAGATTGACACGGCCATCCATATATTGACCCTTGGTGCCCACTTCATAAGCCAGCACAGACTCCTGGGTCACCGGTTCCAGACCTACCCATCCAGCAGGGGAAGAGGTGGGGAAACTACCCTGTTTATAACCTTCGGAAATATTGGCATAGAGCAGCACGTTGTCAGTGAGGTTATAGTCCAAACCTACACGCCAGGAAACGTTATCTTCAGAGAGGGTGTTGTTGTACACATCGCCGGGGACACCCTGGAAATTCAGCGGGAAGCACTGGCCAGGGCCTACGCCGATGGGATCAAAAGGCACAGTGCCCAGCAAACCACCGAGGAAATTAAAGAGTCCGGCAATGGCGCCATCGCCCTCATCCGTATTACAGGATCTGAACTTGTATTCCGAGTCTGTATAACGGGCACCCACTTTCAGATTCAGGGACTCGGTTAGGCGGTAATCCAGGTTGCCAAAAATCGCCCAGTTTTCCATTTCGGAATCAAGCTCAATGGTGTTTTGAAAGATACCAGTGTTTATAGCAACGGAGTTATTCACATAGGACTGTAACTGGCGCTCAGCAACTTCGCTATTTTCGTAGTTGAAACCCAATACCCAGCGGTAGACGTCCACATCGGTGTTTTCAATTCTGAATTCCTGAGAATAGGTTTCAATGGTCGCATCCATACGGGTCTGATCCTGGTTTTGAATGGCAGAACCATCGCGATCAGTGGCTTGCGCCTGATCAAAGTCGATATAAGACGACAAAGAAGTGAATAACAGATTGTCAGCGAAATTGTGCTCCAGGCGAAGCACTGTTTGGAAAAGCTCGCGATCAGAATAGGGGGTCACAGAACCCCAATCCGCGGCGCGATTTTCTTCAGGCACCAATGGCTGGTTGACAATGGGCAGGCCGTTGGGGGTACCCAGCGCCGTAGGCGCACTGTATTTGGTTGCCGCCAACTGCATGGCTTGGGGATCAGACTCATCCTTCCAGGTATTTAGCGTTAAGGATACGCTGGTATCGTCGGTTGGATCCCAGTCAAGCATGGCGCGACCGGTGTAATACACTTCTTCGCCATGTTTATCACCGCGAGTAACGGAGTACTGCCAGTCGTCCATGTTATGGGTTTTAACCGCAACCCGGGCTTTGAGGGTATCTGTTAAAGGCCCGCTGATATAGCCCTCGACTTCAACAAGGTCAAAACGGCCATAGGTGGTGGTAACTCCCGCTTCAAGTTCATCGGTGGGTTTTTTGGCAATATAGTTGATAGCGCCGCCAGTGGAGTTTTGACCAAACAGCGTACCCTGGGGTCCTTTGAGCACTTCGATGCGCTCAAGATCAAAGGCCGCATTGGCTGCCAGAGTGGGAAATGTCAGAGGCGCTTCATCGAGATACACGCTCACCGCCGGATAGACACCGAGACTGGCTTCGTTAAAGCCGATACCGCGCAAAGTATAAATAGGCGTGTTGTAATCTGAGCGAGCATAGCTAAGGCTGGGTATGGCAGTGGCTATATCATCGGCATTGGAAATCCGTTGTTTGATTAGGTTTTCGGAAGACATCACGCTCATGGTTGCACCCACATCGGCGAAACTCTGCTCGCGCTTGTTGGCTGTGACCATAATTTCCTGTATCTGAGCATGGGAAACAACTGGCAAAGCCAATGTTGTGACCACGCAG
Organism: Porticoccaceae bacterium; assembly: GCA_023228865.1. Next base: position 32,555 of record JALOAH010000012.1, read on the forward strand.
GAAGCCAAGAGTTTTTTGTTCGCTAAAAAACCATTTTTCATCTTATTTACCCTCATTATTTAGGCTGCTTAACTACAGGTACAAGTAGAGGCATTATTGTGAGTTCTATCTGTACACTTTTAACACTGACGCATTGATAAGGCTCATGCGATTTACGATTGACGGGAATCCACCCCAATTAGGTGCTGGCATAGAAACAGCCCTTAATAATATTATTTCTGCTTATAGTGTGAATTTTTCACGCCAGCACATCCCCTTTTCGAGCCGGACAAGCCATTGCGCATTTTTTATCTGTCTATGAGCACCTCCCCAGCATAGTTGATAACATAGCGTTGATCCAGATTATTATTCGAACATATGTCATATTCTTAGAAAAAACACAGCATCTTTATAGTTATAAAAAAACAAATAGAGACAACCTGACGCAAGGCAAAATAAATTCTTTAAATATAGCCATCATCTGCGGAGAAAATGGGGAAAACCCTAGAATACAAACCACCCCCTGAAGTTATTTGTTATTGAACAATACTGAAATTCAATTTAACCAGGGGGTAGAATAACATTAAAAAAATAAATTTTGCCTATATTAAATTATGTTGATCAAGGCACAAATAACACTTTATTTCGGCTTTTAGTTAGCGCTTTCCGGTATCGCAAACGCCTGAACATAGTCTCCCAACGGGGATTGCAATGTTCTGTGCCCACCAGCAATAGTCACCACAAACTGGCGTCCACTGGTGGGGGAAATATAGGTCATAGGGGTTGCGTGGGCGCCAGCTTTGAGCCGAGCCTTCCATACTTCCTTACCGGTGCGAATATCAAAAGCCCGCAGTGCGCGCTCGTGACTGGCGCCAATAAAGACCAGGCCACCCCGGGTTGTCATTGAGCCGCCAAAATTGGGCATCCCCATTTTGATGGGCACGCCCAGACCTGTTTTGAACAATCCGCTATCCCTTGCGGTACCCAGGCGCACCGACCACAGCAGTTTGCGACTATTGAGATCGACCGCACTCATCAGACCGTAGGGCGGTTCATTGCAGGGAATCAGCAGGGGCGAAATAAAAGTATCCCAATAGAGGGCGTAAGGAGTTCCCGTCATAGGGGCGCCACTGAGGTGGAACTTATGTTCTTTGCCGTCATCCTCAGCCATTTCTTCCCTGGGAACAAGTCTGATTCTGGTGCCCACATGGAGACTATTAACCAACATTACTCCGCGCTCGGGATCGACGGACACGCCGCCATAGTTCATGCCGCCGCCGACACCGGGGTAAATAAGGGTCATTCTGTCGGTGCCAATGGGCGTAAAGGGACCTTCATAGCGCATTTTTTTAAATTGGATGCGACACCACATTTGATCAAAGGGCGTAATCCCCCACATATCCTTTTCGGCCAATGTTTCTGTTGAAAACGTGGGCAGCTCTGTCGAAAACGGCTGCGTTGGCGACATCCAGTCACCGGGAGCGGCATCATGGGAAACGGGGCGCTCCTCCACATCGGCAAGCAATTTGCCATTGCGACGATCGAGAAGAAATGTCTGCCCCTGCTTGGTGGGTTGCACCAGTGCAGGAACCCGCTCGCCGTCAATTTCGACATCAATCAAAGTGGGCTGGGATGCGACATCGTAGTCCCAAAGATCGTGATGGACGGTTTGATAGTGCCAGCGCAACTCACCGGTTTCCGCATCCAGCGCCACCACGGAGCTGCTGAACTCATCCATTTCCTTGGTGCGGTGGCCACCCCAGTGATCGGGAGTGGCATTGCCTGTGGGCAGGTACACCATGCCCAATTCTTCGTCGCCACTCATGGGCGCCCAGCTATTGGGTGTACCTCGCGTATAGACTTCCCCTGGAGCGGGCTCAGCGTGGTAACCGGGACGACCCAAATCCCAAGCCCAGGAAAATGCGCCTGTGACCGCATCAAAGGCGCGAATGACCCCCGACGGCGGTTCCACCTGAACATTGTCGGCGATCCAGCCACCGAGAATCACATTGCCGCGAACGATGGTGGGCGCAGAACTGGCGTAGTAGAAGCCGGCATCAACCTGCCCCATGCCGCGCTTCAAGTCCACCTGGCCATTGTTGCCAAAATCAGGGCAAAGACCGCCAGTATCTGCGTTCACTGCAATCAATCTGGCGTCAAAAGTGGCCGCAATAATGCGCTTGGGGCAAACGGTTGATACGGGGGTTTCGCTATAGGCAACCCCTCTGCATGTGGTGACGACAGAAGCGCCAGTGGGATCCACCTTGGGATCATAACGCCAGCGCTCCTCACCGGTTTCAGGATCGAGGGAAATAACGATATTGGTTTGCGTGCAAAGATACAGACTGTTATTAACCATCAAGGGTACAGACTGGAGCGGGCTGGTCTCGCCTTCTTGGACAACACCGGTGCGATAGGTCCAGGCCGGTTTTAATTGATCGACATTATCGATATTGATTTGAGTGAGCGGAGAAAATCGGGTACCGGCCAGAGTATTGCCGAAGTGTTTCCATTCACCCTCCTCAGAACCCGTAAGTTTTGCATCCACCGGAAAATTCACCGCTGAAGGGAAAGCTGCCGGCTCGTCCAAAGGCTTGAGCGCTGCCCCCAGAATAACCACTACCGCAGCCACAGAAAGCGTCAAACAGGCTCTTGCCCCTGAAGGCACTTGACCCTCGCCAGGATTTGGGTAAAGCCAGCGCTTTATCCACGGCAGCGCCATCCAGACACCAAAACCAGCGGGAATCAGGAGTCGCGGGGCAAGAGACCAGCCGTCAAACCCCGCTTCATAAATCGCCCAAAACAGAGTAAAAGCACTAAATAGGACATAGAGCCATAGCGCCGATGGCTTGCCGCGCCACAACTGAACAGCAGATAAGAGAACAAGAATACCGCCAACCAAATAATAGCTGGTACCCCCAAGGCTCAGCAAATAGACGCCACCACCGGCGAACCCCCCGCCAAACAAAAACAGTAACAGCGCCAATATCCAGGGACGTGTGGAGCTTTTTTGTGCCGATTGCTGTGCCATACGCAATTAACCTCTTATCAATGCTGTTTTTATTACTTATCCACCCCACTTTATTTATTAACCCGGCAATCCAGCAGGTATGCAGATCTAGTGGATTACACGCCCCGGAAACAGCGGTGGCATTGCGGGAATTTTCCCGCGTTCCCTAGGCCAATAGTAGGAAAACTCTGATTAATTCTGTTTTCTTCACTCTCGTGCCGGCAGGAGTCCAGAAAAATCAAGGGATTATAGATTCCCGCCGGCGCGGGAATGACATTAATCAGAGTTTCCTTAGGTTAATAAACCTATCGCTGCCATACCATGCAAAGACGACAGCATTGGCAGAAAAATTATGTCCGCCACCCTGCGGATGGCGGACGCCAAAGCTGGGGTCAGTTTACCCCAGTTTGGGCAGTGACCATTTAGAACTTATAAGTCACATCAGCACTCCACCAGCGCGGCGGCCCATAGAAGCCGTAACGCAGGTTGCCAAGCCCCGGAATCAGGAATATCGAGGTGTTGTATTCCTTGTCCGTCAGATTTTTGACACTCGCTGAAATTTCCCAGCGTTCCGAGCTATCAATGAAATAGGCTCTGGCGTTATAGGTTGTGTAACCCTTAACAATGGAGGCAGGGTTGTCTGCGGGATCGTTGGTAAAGCTGTCACGGCCGCGGCCATCCACTTGAACGCCAAGGATATGCCCCTCGCCAACATACATTTCATAGTTGATGGCGCCCGCCAGTGTCCATGAAGGAGCAATGGGCATTTCCCAGTCACCGACAATGCCACTGCCATTGGGCACATCGTACAGGGTGGACTCCAGCAAGCCGCCGTTCAGGGTCAGCGTTAGGCCTTCGAGTGGCTTCACCGTCAAGTCAAATTCGGCACCGTAGAGTTTGGCATCGCTGTTGGTGAGAAATGAACCTATGCCGATGTAGCTGAGGGTGTGGTAATCATTGTAATCATAGTAGAAGGCAGCTGCGTTGAAGTTGGCGCGCTGATCCCAGAATGTGGTTTTCATACCCACTTCATAGGCCAGGAGTTCCTCTTCATCATAGAAGTAGGCCTCTTTGGGCAGCCCGGCGGAAATAAAGCCATGGTTGTAGCCCGGCGCCTTGGTGCCGCGACTGAACGAGATATATAACAGCATATCGTCCGTCGGCTTGTAATCCAGACCTATCTTGGCGTTCCAGGAATTTTTATCAAAGCTGTTAAAGCCGGTGTCATTATTGAGCAAGTCTTCCGAGAGCAATGCGCCCCTGGGGATCTCTGTGCTGTTTTCCCAGCCGAGCCACTGCTGATCGATGGGCGCATCGGGGGTAGCGGATGCATAGGTTGCATAGCGGGAGTCCATTTCTTTTTCGTCGTAGGATACGCGCACACCTGTGGTCAGGGTGAACTTATCGCTGAGATCAAACTCCGCATTGGCAAAAAGGGCATAGCCTTTCAGGTCTTGCTCAGCATCGGCATCGAGAAGCAGGCCACCACCACCAAGACCTACAACCAAAGGCGCAATTTGGTTCACATCCTGATATTGCTCAAGATAATAGGCGCCAAAGGTGTAACGCTGGGTGCCTAAATCCATAAAGGTTCTGAATTCCTGGGAAAACTGATGGCTGGAGTTGTCGTAATGGGTGGCGCAAATCCACACCTGGGCGCCATCACAGTCTTCAACCAGATCCCGTTCGTATTCGTTATAGCCAGTGACGGAGGTAAAGGTAATATTGTCGGCAATACTCCAGTCAAGCTTGTTAATGATGGTCGTCGACTCTGCGCCTTTCAGCTCGCGCAGGCCGCCGTTATCCGACTCGTGGTATTCGTGAACAGGGGCAGTGCCAAAATCTGTCAAAGAGCCGGGTGGCTGTTTGACTTCCTGAAGACCGGTGACCGGATTGGTAATCGCAGCGTCAGTCCAAATGGCGGTGGAATGACCCTGTGCCTTGCTGTGGCTGATTTTGATCACATTGTTGATATTATCCGTGGGCTGTACCGCGAGGGATACGCGGAAGGAATGGTTCTCCATCTCACCGCCATCGGGCTGGTTGCCGGTTCTATGCTTCATCCAGCCATCGTTTTCGCTGAAATAGCCAGCGACCCGGAACTGCATACGATCATTAATGGGCGCATTAAGGAAACCGGAAGTTCGCCTTGTGTCATAGGCACCAACGCCCACCTTGATTTCGCCTTCGCCGACATCAGTGGGATCTTTGCTGATAAAGTGCATCACCCCGCCGGTACTGTTGCGGCCAAACAATGTCCCCTGCGGCCCCCTCAGAACCTCGACCCGCTCCATATCATAGAGTGGAAAAGACCCGGCACCGGTGGTCACCAGATACATCTCGTCCATATAGGTGGCAATAGGGGCTTCGGTGGCGTCGTTATAGTCGTTCATGGTGACGCCGCGGATTGAGTAGTTGGGATTGGTGCCAGGACCAAAAATCGCCGTGTGCTCGATATTGGGAATAAAATTGACGATGTCGTTTGACAGCTGCATACCGAGAGCAGACATCTGGTCGCCGCCCAGCACGGAAACGGAAATACCCAGATCCGCCGTGCTCTGCTCGCGCTTTTGCGCCGTCACAATCACTTCGTCAATGGTCGATGATACCGTTCTTTTGCGCTCGCCATCCTGGGCAAAAGCACCTGCGGCAACGGTGGTTGCCAGCAGTGCCATGGCTCCCCTGGAGCAGGCTATGGATAGTGTTTTAAGTTTCATTTTTGATCTCCACGTAAACTCGTTGTTATTAACTTTCCATTACTCTTGTTGTCACTTGCACGGCATCGCTTCGAAATTCCCGTCAGGAATTTCGACTTACGATTTTTAAAAAACATTAAGATTGGGCAGACCCGTGCCCGCAGTCACACCACCATCTACAGGGACTATCGCCCCGGTCACATAGGAAGCTGCATCTGAGGCGAGAAAACCGACCACTTCGGCAATTTCTTCCGGCTGCGCCAGCCTGCCCATGGGAATGCGGGAAATAAATTCCTTGCCAAGGGTTTGGTGTTCCTTGAGGGGAGCAAACAGAGGTGTGTCAACGCCGCCCGGGCATACCGCGTTGATGCGTATACCTTCAGCGGCGTGATCCATGGCCATGGATCTGGTGTAGTTGATAACACCCCCTTTGGCGGCGTTATAGCTGCCCATGCCATAATCTCCACCCATTCCCGAGATGGAGGCATTGTTGATAATTGCCCCGCCCCCCTGCTTTTGCATATAGGGAATGGCAAAATGGCAGCTGTAATAAATCGAAAACAGGTCAATTTCCAGAACTTGACGCCAGGACTGGGGCTCCATTTTCGGCGTGATTCCCATACCGGCAATGCCCGCATTATTGAAAAGAATATCCAGGCGGCCAAAGCGCTCAACGGTGCCGTCAATCAGGGCTTTAACCTGGTCGACATTGCTGACATCGCAACGAACATAGACCGCATTGGCCTCGCCAAGCTCTGCAATCATTTCTGCTGCCAGCTGGTCGTTAAGGTCGGCAATAACCACTTTGCCGGCATCCCTGACCACAAGGCGACTGAATGCCGCCCCCATCCCGGACGCTCCGCCGGTCACAACAGCGATTTTGCCTTCGAAACGCTTACTCGTCATAGATAACCCCTGTTTTTATTGATCAACTAATTGCCATAAAAGGTATTTTTATAATCGGTAATTTCCTTGCCCAGGTATTATCAGCCAGTAAGCCAACAAAATTTCGAAAATTATCAATAAATAGTATGTTTTAAATAGAGTTAATTACTAATAGTCGATTTTTTATCATATTACAAGCCAAAAAAAAGACTCTGCCTCCGCAGAGTTGCCCCCATGACGCCGCGCAGATTGTTCGTCTACGGGCATTGGGGGCGGTACGCCTCAGTGCTCGCCAAGCAAAACCACGCGCCCAGTGACTTTGCCGTCCCTGAGCGCAACCATAGCCTCATTGGCACAATGTTTTTCCATACAGGTAATTGGGGTTGGCGGCAACTTGCCTTCAGCAGCCAACGCTATCACATCGCGCAAATCCTGAATGGTGCCGGTAATGGATCCCTGTACGGTAAAGGCGCCAAAAACCATGGCTCCCAACAGCAGGGTAAGCTCGCCACCGGCGACGCCGACAATAATCAGCTTGCCATTTTTAACGAGGACATCAAAGCCCATGCGCGAAGTGGCCGACATACCAACAAAATCGATCACTGCAGGCACCGACCCACCGGCAACCTCGAGAATTCGCTGAGCAGCACCTTCAGTAGAGCTGTTGACCGTGCCGGTGGCGCCTTCCTTTTTGGCTGCCGCCAGTTTCTCGTCGCTGATATCAACGGAAATGATATTGCGGTGGCCAAAGGCCTTGAGCATGGCAATGGCCGTCAGCCCCAAACCACCGGCACCCACGAGAACCACAGGCTTATCGGGCGCCAATGGCATGATTTTTTTAATGGCCGAATAGGTGGTAATCCCTGAGCAGGCGTAGGTTGCCGCAAGGGACAGGTCAACACTGCCGGGATCGATAAGATAACGGGAATGGGGCACAAGCACATGGGAGCCAAAACCGCCGTGGCGCACCACCCCAAGACTGCGCTGCCCGACACAGAGATTATCCTCTTCAGCCAGACAGTGTTCACACTCGCCGCAGCCGAGCCAGGGATAGGCGACGCGAATATCGCCGACTTTCACGCCTTTGACATCCTCGCCAACCGCGACGACGCGACCGGCAATTTCATGGCCAGGGGCTCGAGGCAGGGTTATTCCCCGATCACTGAGCTTGACGGATTTTCCGCCTCCAAGGTTGTACTCCCCCTTCCAGAAATGAATATCAGAATGACAAACGCCGCTGTGGGTGACTTCGAGCAGGACTTCCGTGCCTGTAGGCTTCGGCGTTGGCAACTCGATTTCTTTCAAAGGTTTTTCTGCTTCAACAACAACCCATGCTTTCATTACAGCGTCCTCTTAAATTTTCAATGCTTTTTTCAGTGCTCTGGAGACATCCTGCTGGAATGCTCCGGTGACCGCCGCAGACTCTATCAAATTGAACCCGTGGTAGGCGCCTGGATAAAGATGCAGTTCTGTGGGCACCCCGGCACGTATCAAATCCCGGGCAAAATGCAGGTCTTCGTCGACAAACAAATCAATACTGCCCACGGCAATAAAGGTTGGTGGCAGTCCCGCGAGATTTTCAGCCCGCGCCGCAGCCGCGTAAGGAGACACCGCTGCAGAGCCCGGCACAACATCTGCGCCAAGATAGGATCGCCAGCCGAAACCATTGGCTTCAATGGGCCAGACATGACGCCCCGCACAGGGATGGGCCTGGGTGCGGTCATCGAGCATGGGGTAGATCAACAGCTGATAGGCAATCGGGAATTCACCGCGATCCCGAGTGAGAAGCGCAAGCCCCGCCGCCAGGCCGCCACCGGCACTCACGCCCCTGACGGCAATTCGATTCTTGTCCACACCCAGGGCGTCGGCGTTCATGTGGAGCCAGGCTAGGGCAGCATAGGAATCGTCGAGGGCGCCGGGAAAAGGGGTTTCTGGCGCCAGGCGATAATCCACAGAAACAATCACCGCGCCCACATCCGCAGCCATCTGCCTCATGACCGCATCTTCGCGCTGAGCAGTGCCGGCAACAAAACCGCCGCCGTGAAGACTGAGAATTGCCGGGCGCCGGCCTTGGCTTTCACTGTGTTGATAAAGAATGCCATTCACTCCCGGCTGATCGCCCTTGCCAGGAATGTGAATTTTGCTGACCACGAGAGATCCCGACTTGCCTTCCACAATAGGGTCGCCAGCCAGCAATCGCCTGACATCACCCAGGGTTTGCGCGGAGAGATCGCTGAAATTGGGCAGAGCGCTCAGCACCGTTGCCAGTTCCGGGTCTACCAGTTGGTCGGGATCTATGTCCATAGTCTTTCTATCTAATTGTTTTAAAAAATCAGAAGCCAGCTCAGGCTTGCTGCCAATCAACCGGCGTCGGTCAGCCATTATTTATTGCCCACGCCTCCGGGGCGCATTAAGCCCACATCGAAACTTGCCGGGTTGATAAAAATCACTTAACCGGAAAATTGCGCCTGCTGCCTGCATTTCCCCGTTTGACAGGCGTCCCGGTCGACCATTCCCTTGTCCCGAGTCACATCAGGCTACAGGAATTCACAGCAATTCATAGTACATGAGGGAACTCAAATTTTGTGATAGGAGTTTTGCCTAATGGCCATAACAAACCCGTATGAAAATCATCTCAGAGTTACCAATTGACACATTTCCACAGAGAAGTGTTTCGAAAAAATCCAGGTTTTCATCAAAATTGTCCTTTTATCCCTGTGAAGCCCCCTTTTGTCGCACAACCCTTTAATTCCAGAGCTTGCCGACCTCGACAACTTGATGTTGATGCTGAATAGGGTAAAAATACCGCGGCATGGATTAATGCCCCGTCTGTTATTAAGGGCATCGTAAAATTAAAAATATAGGGGGATACACCTTGAACGCCAGGAAGCTTGCCATATTGGCAATTCTGCCATTACTCGTGCTCGTGGGATTAAAAGCCCAGGCGCTGGAACCCAATGGAACCGCTATCTACAGCGAACTGGGTAACCAGCTCTACCTGGGTACGCTCTATCTCGATACACCTTCAAAATCGGCAAACGAAATTCTCGGCAGCAGCCAGCGCAAACGCATGGAACTGCGCTTTGCCAACGCCATGTCAAAGCGACGCTGGAGCCAGACCTGGACGCAAAGTATTGCCATCAACAGCAGCCAGGAGAACATGATCAGCGCCGCCGCCGATCTCTCCGAAACCCTGAGTTCGTTCCAGTCGAACCTGGAGTCCGGCGACACCGTCATATTTGACTATGATCCCTTGTCCGGAACCTCTGTTTCCGCCAACGGCGTGACTCTTGTCAAAGACAAATCGGCGGCCTTGTTCAACCTTCTGCTCTCCGCCTGGATAGGGCCTGTGCCACCCACCAGTCAGTTTAAAAATGCCATTCTCGGCACCGCCGATTCAAAAAATGACTACTCGGCGTTTCTCGCCCTCAGCCCATCCCAAGAGCGTATCGACACGGTGAAAAGCTGGTCGACCAAGCTGAAGGAAGCTGAAGAGCGCGCCCTCGCTGAAGCCCAGGCGGAAGAAGAGGCCATTCGCAAGGCAGAAGAAGAGGCTCAGAAAAAGGCAGAAACTGAAGCCCTTGAGGAAAAACAGCGCCTCGAACTCATTGCCGAAGAAAAGCGCAAAGCTCAGGAAGCCGCTCGCAAAGCCGCCGAAGAAACTGAGGCAAAACGCAAAGAAGCGGAGCGTCAGGCTCTGGCTGCACAACAAGGCCAGGGCGGCCAACAACCACCGCAGGAGGATGAAGGTGAAGACGACCTGTCAGCGGAAGGCATTCTTGCCCAGCAAAACTACACATCCCAGCTGATTGGCTTGATTTACAAGGCAGTGAAATATCCGGGCACCGCCGTCAAGCGCAACCAGGAAGGCAGCGTGCGGGCAAACATTACCATTGACCGCGCCGGCAAAGTCGTCAATATTGATCTCGTGGAAGAAGCCCAGTTTGAGGTTCTTAACAAAGCGGTAATCTCCGCGATCAATAATGCGGCGCCCTTCCCGTCCCTGCCCAACAACATCAGGGGCAATACCATGAGCATCACTGTCCCGGTCGCTTTTAAACTAAACTGATACGCCCAAACACAAGCCAACGGCCACGCAGATATCCCTATCTGCGTGGCCGTTTCAGTTTAAGAACTACTGTAAACTCTGCTATCTTTGCTTTTTTTTAAAATTTAATTCGGTGCTCAACCTTATGAACAACATTACACCCTTCACATTGGATATTCCCGAACAAACCCTGGCAGACTTGCGCAACCGTCTCGCCATGACCCGCTGGCCCGATGCAGAAACCAGCAGCGACAGCTGGGGTCAGGGTGTACCTCTCGCCCGCGCAAAGGAACTCGTCGAATACTGGCAGAACAGCTACGACTGGCGACGCTGCGAAACCAAGCTCAACAATTTTGGCCAATATAAAACCTCCATTGATGGTGTCGACATCCACTTTATTCACGCCCGCTCGCCCCATGCCAATGCCCTGCCCCTGATCATCACCCATGGCTGGCCCGGCTCGGTGATTGAATTTCACAAGGTGATTGAACCTTTAATTGACCCCGTCGCCCACGGCGGCAGAGCCGAAGACGCATTTCATGTTATTGCCCCGTCACTGCCGGGTTTTGGCTTTTCCGGCAAACCCGTCACATCCGGCTGGGGAGTGATGCGCATTGCACAGACCTGGATCGAACTTATGAAACGCCTGGGTTACGAGCGCTATGTTGCCCAGGGTGGCGATTGGGGTTCGGCGGTAACCCTGGCGTTGGGAAAAATACGCCCCGAGCCACTGGCGGGCATACACATCAACATGGTCGTGGCATTTCCAGACGCCGGGGATGAGCTCAGCGAAGAAGAAAAACTGGCCATGGCCGCATTTGAGGCATATCAGCGCGATGAATCTGCCTACGCCATGGTACAGACTACCCGCCCTCAAACCCTGGGCTACGGCCTGGCGGATTCTCCCGCAGGCCAGGCGGCGTGGATATACGAAAAATTCCAGCGCTGGAGCGACTGCAATGGCGATCCGGAAACCGTGCTCAGCCGCGACGAAATACTCGACAACATTATGCTCTATTGGCTGACAAACTCTGCAGCCTCATCGGCACGCCTTTACTGGGAAAGCTTTGGAAGTGCCTTTACACAGGTGAAACTGGATCTGCCCGTGGGCTGCACGGTTTACCCAAAAGAGCTGCTGACGCCGTCACGGCGCTGGGTAGAGCGAATCTACCACAATCTGATTCACTGGAGCCGGCAGGAAGTTGGCGGTCATTTCGCCGCCTTTGAGCAACCGGACATTTTTGTTAACGAATTGCGGGATTGTTTTAGAGGACTTCGTTAGTCTTCCAGCCAATATCAGGCATCGCCAGCAGGGCTATCTCCTACGGGTAGAATTTTTTGGGTAGGAGCCAGCCCTGCTGGCGATAGCGGATTCAGATTGCCACAGCTGGTATTCTGCAATATCTGACAACATCAATCGAAGAGTCCTTTAAGCCATTGGTCCGTAACTGATACTTTTAACAGACCAATAAGCCCTACCCGCTGGGGTTTCTACAGCCACTTCGTCATCCACCTGTTTTTTCAACAGCGCCCGCGCCATGGGCGAGTCGATGGAAATATAGTCTTTGCGATCAAAAATTTCGTCATAACCGACAATGCGAAATTTCAAGATTTTGCCATCATCATTTTCAATTTCCACCCAGGCGCCAAAAAAGACTCTGCCCTCCTGCTGCGGCGAATAGTCGACAACCCGCAACTCCTCAAGGCTTTTGCGCAGGTAACGCACGCGGCGATCAATTTCCCTGAGCAGCTTTTTGTTGTATTGATAATCGGCATTTTCGCTGCGATCGCCAAGGCTTGCCGCCCAGGCCACTTTTTTGGTGACATCCGGACGCTTTTCTTTCCACAGTTGATCCAGCTCCGCCTTTAGGGTGGCGTAACCTTCCGGAGTAACCAGTCTGGCTTTTGTCATAGCTTGTCAGTGCTCCAAAATTGCTGCGACCCGCCGCCGCAATTCAGGCACCAGGGTTTCTTCATACCAGGGATTTTGGCTATGCCAGCGTCGGTTTCTTGGCGAGGGATGCACCAGTGGAAAAAAGGGCTGTGGCATGAATGCCCACTGTTTGACGATGTCGGTCACCGAGGTAAAGCGATCACCGAGGTAATAGCGCTGGGCGTACTGGCCAATCAGCAACGTCAACTGAATATTCGGCAACCGCGCCATTACGGGCTGATGCCAGTGGCGGGCGCATTCTTTGCGGGGCGGCAAATCCCCGGATCGGCCTTTGCCCGGATAACAGAAACCCATGGGCACAATGGCAATTTGCTGTTCATCGTAAAAACTGTCCTTGCTGATTCCCAGCCATTCGCGGAGTTTATCGCCACTGGGGTCATTCCAGGGAATGCCGGTCTTATGCACCCTGGTGCCCGGCGCCTGACCGATGATGAGAATGCGGGCAGATTCTGCTGCACTCAATACCGGGCGAGGCCCCAGAGGCAAATCCGCGCACAGATGGCAACGGCGGATATCTGCGAGCAAATCCGTCAGAGGGATTGAGTCTTTCACAATAAAGCCATCTGCTGCTCAGGTTTAAGGTAACAGGGTTGTCGCCAATAACAGCATCAGCCCCATCCCCACCACGTCGGTAAAGGTGGTGAGAAAAATACTGCTCGCCGCCGCCGGGTCGGCACCAAGCCGCTTTAGGGTCAGGGGAACAAGCACACCGAAGATGCCACTGCAGGTACAGGCGCCCACCATGGCGACAAGAATAACCAGCGCCAGGGTAGGGGCATGGCTGGTATCTGTATAGCCTGCGTAAATCCACATGGCCATCGCTGCCACCAAGCCGACACAAAAACCATTCATGGCGCCAAGGAGTATCTCCTTGCGCAACAATTTTCGCACCGGATAGTTTCCCAAATCTCCCAGAGTCAGCCCCCGCAGGGTAATCGCCAATGTCTGGCAGCCGGTGTTGCCGCTTTGACCGGCAAGCACGGGCAAAAACACGGCGAGAACAACCACTTTGGCAATGGTGTCTTCAAATATGCCCACTACAAATGCGGCGGCAAAGGCGGTTAGCAGATTGACCTGCAACCAGGGATGGCGCATGCGAAAGGCGCGCAGCAATGAAGTCGTCACCCGCTCCTCCTTGTCGACACCCACCATGGAGCCGGTTTGCGCGCTGATTTCTGTGGCAACCCGCTGGGAAAGTTTCCAACTGTGAACAAGCCCCAACAAACAGCCCTGGGCGTCGACAACGGGGTAAAGCCGAAAATGCCTCTTCAAAGAAACATTCACCGCTTCCGAAATGGGGGTATCCCTGGCAAACACGAAGGGGGCATCGGTCATGATGTCGGCCATTTTCTGGCCTGGGCGCGCAAGCAGCAGATCCCGCATGGCAACAACACCCATAAGGCGATTCACTGAGTCAGTAACATAAATATAGGTAATATCCTTCGGCGTGGTATGAACCAGGTAATCAAGGGCGCCCGCCACCGTGGTGTCCTGGGAGAGAACACCCAAGGGTGCGGTCATCAATTCGCTGACCGTTCCTCTAATGCTATGGGTGAGTTCAAGCTCTTCTGAGCGCTGCTGTGATACCGTCCCCGGCAAATAGGACGCTATAGTGACAACTTTGTCCACGGGAAGCAGCGCCAAAACCTGCTGGATAATCGCCTGCGGCTTGCTGCCCAGCAAGGCGGCGGCGTCCACAGGAGGCAGACTGTGCACCTGTTCTGCCAGTGCCTGGTGTTCATTTAAAATGGATTCCGTCACCCTGGTTTCTCCGCTGATCAGTGGGGATTGACTCAAAAATTCGGCAGCTTTGCTGAAAAGGCTGAAAAATCTGCTTGTGTCATTATAGCCGCCCATATCAAGGAATATTGCAATACCATTTGGCGACAACAGCCAGCATTGTTAAAATTGCCGCCTTTGAAAATCTTCCGGCGGGGGAAACTCCGCCCTATCCTTTTTCAGTCTTTCAGGAAAACCCCATGCCAGCCACCTTCAGTTTCGAACAATTACTGGATCAGGACAACTTTATTCACCGTCATATAGGTCCCGATAACGACCAAATTGCGACCATGCTGGCGGCGCTGGCCATCACCGATCTCGACGATCTGGTGACCAGGGTCACGCCAGGCAACATTCTCAAGCACGACCAGCTGTCTCTGGGTGACGCCAAAGGTGAGGCGGAAGCCCTGGCAGAGCTCAAAGCCCTCGCGGCAAGGAACCAAATTTACACCTCCCTTATCGGCATGGGTTACCACCCCACACGAACCCCCAATGTCATTCTGCGCAATGTCCTCGAAAATCCCGGCTGGTACACCGCCTACACGCCCTATCAACCGGAAATTGCCCAGGGTCGCCTTGAAGGCCTACTCAATTTCCAGCAAATGATCTGCGATCTCACCGGCATGGAAATGGCCAATGCCTCCATGCTTGACGAGGGCACAGCAGCGGCGGAAGCCATGGCCATGGCCAAGCGCCAGCAGCGCAAAAACTCCAGTAGCGCATTTTTTGTCGATGAAAACTGCCACCCCCAAACCCTGGCAGTGGTGAAAACCAGAGCAGAGCATTACGGCTTTGAGATTATTAGCGGCAATCCCGCAACCGACCTGACAAGCGCTGAAATTTTTGGCGCCCTGATTCAATACCCTGGGTCAACGGGGGAAATTCGCAATCTCGCGCCGATTATCGCCACACTCCACAGCAACGATGCCCTGGCAGTGGTGGCTGCGGATCTGATGGCACTGGTCGCTCTCAAGTCCCCGGGCTCGCTGGGTGCAGATATTGTTATCGGCACTAACCAGCGCTTTGGCATTCCCATGGGCTTTGGCGGTCCCCACGCCGCTTTTTTCGCCTTTCGCGATGAGTTCAAACGCTCCGCCCCCGGGCGCATTATCGGCGTGTCCGTGGATAGCAAAGGCAAAACCGCGCTGCGCATGGCCATGCAAACCCGCGAGCAGCATATTCGCCGCGAAAAAGCCAATTCCAATATCTGTACTTCCCAGGTATTGCTGGCGCTGATCAGCGCCTTTTACGCCATCTACCACGGCCCCCAGGGATTGAAAAAAATTGCCCTGCGCATTCATACCCTCACCAATCACCTCGCTAACGGCCTGCAAGCCGCCGGTTACAGCCTGCGCCACAATAGCTGGTTTGACACGCTCACCGTTGAAACCGGCAACCGCCAGCAGGAAATCTACGCCAAGGCCATTGCCGCGGAAATCAATCTGCGCCCGGTGGGCGACGATGCTCTCGGCATCAGCCTCAACGAACTGAGCACGCCGGAACAGGTTAACCAGCTGCTCGCCCTTTTTGGCGCGGCAGAAGTCACCTTCAGCGGCGAAGCGCCATCGGGAATCCCCAGCGCCTATGAGCGCGATACGGATTTTCTCCGCCATCCGGTGTTCAACCGCCACCACAGCGAAACCGAGATGCTGCGCTACCTGAAACAGCTGGAAGCCAGGGATATCGCGCTTAATCACAGTATGATCCCCCTGGGCTCCTGCACCATGAAGTTGAATGCCACCGCCGAGATGATTCCCATCACCTGGCCGGAATTTGCCAACATTCACCCCTTTGTTCCCCAGGATCAGGCTGCGGGCTATCACCAGCTGTTTCGCGAACTTGAGGCCATGCTCGCCGCCTGCACCGGCTACGATGCCATTTCCCTGCAACCCAACGCCGGTTCCCAGGGCGAGTACGCTGGGCTGGTCGCCATCAAGAAGTACCACGAACACCGCGGCGACAGCCATCGCACCATCTGCCTGATTCCCTCATCGGCACACGGCACCAACCCCGCCAGCGCCCAGATGGTGGGCATGAAGGTGGTTGTGGTGAAATGCGACAACAACGGCAATATCGACATTGACGACCTGCGCGCCAAGGCCGAACACCACAGCCACAACCTGGCGGCGCTGATGATCACCTATCCTTCCACCCACGGCGTCTTTGAGGAAGGGGTAAGCGAAATCTGCAAGCTCATCCACGACCACGGCGGCCAGGTCTATATGGATGGCGCCAACCTCAATGCGTTGGTGGGTATCGCCGAACCGGGCAAATTTGGCAGCGACGTCTCCCACCTCAATCTTCACAAAACCTTCTGTATTCCCCACGGTGGCGGCGGCCCCGGCATGGGTCCCATCGGCGTAAAATCCCATCTGGCACCCTTTCTGCCGGGACATCCGGTCACCCATATACCGGGCACCGACAGCCTTAACGGCACCATCTCCGCCGCTGGCTGGGGGTCGGCATCCATCCTGCCGATTTCGTGGATGTACATTAAAATGATGGGCGCTGCCGGATTAAAAAGAGCAACCCAGGTGGCCATTCTCAACGCCAATTATCTGGCGAAAAAACTCGACGACCACTACCCGGTGCTTTATACCGGCAGAAATGGCCTGGTGGCGCACGAATGTATTATCGACTTGCGTCAGCTGAAAGAGGAGAGTGGCATCAGCGAAGAGGATATTGCCAAACGGCTGATGGATTTCGGCTTTCACGCCCCCACCATGTCATTCCCCGTGGCCGGGACTTTGATGATAGAACCCACAGAAAGTGAATCCCTGGAAGAGCTGGAGCGCTTTCTCGCCGCCATGTTTATTATTCGCAAGGAAATCCAGCAGGTTATTGACGGCGAACTGCCCGCCGACAACAACCCATTGGTCAACGCGCCCCATACCCAGGACGACGTACTCACGGAGCACTGGGATCGTCCCTATTCCAGAGAGACTGCGGTGCGCCCCGCTCCCTGGCTCAAACATCACAAGGTTTGGCCGACGGTCAATCGCATCGATAACGTCTACGGCGACCGCAACCTGGTGTGCAGTTGCCCGCCTCTTGAGGCTTATTTGTAGGCAACTTGAATCGCCAGCAGGGCTAGCTCCCACCATTAAGGAATTGTGGCGAGCCCTGTTGGTGTCTAACTCTCAGGAATTAGCACCGTTGCCTGGGGACAGATTTGCCGCACTTTGTCGGCAAATACCGCTTTGACTTCAGGGTCGCCGTGGACGATCCTGATTTCCTTCGGCTTTGTGTGAATGCGCCTGATAAAGCGCAGCAAATCCCCCTGATCCGCATGGGCTGAATAGCCCGACATCACATGAATTCCCGCGTTGATGGCAACGCGTTCACCATCGAGCACCACATAGCCATGCTCGGCACCGTAGCGCTGTATATCGCGCCCCGGTGTGCCTTCCGCCTGATAGCCGACAAAGATCACATCGGTGCGCGGATCGGGCAGCAACGCCTTCAGGTAGTTGACAATGCGACCACCGGCGCACATGCCGCTGGCGGCAATAATAATGGCGGGGCGGCCACTGTCGCGAAGATAATCCACCAGCTTGAGGTGGTTTTCATGCTTTTCCACCGTTATCAGCTGGTCAAAATCCAGGGGGTGACGCCCCTCAAAAAGCCGCCGTCGCGCCTCCCCGTCCCACAGGGTTCGCATCTCCCGATAGAACTTGGTAAAAGAGGCGGCCAGGGGCGAATCCACCACCACATCGACGTTTTGCCAGTCGATGGGCGACTTTGCCCGCGCTGGCTCCCTGGCGTGGCGATGGATAATTTCTTCGATTTCATACAGCAATTCCTGGGTGCGGCCGATGCTGAAGGCAGGAATTAAAACGGAACCGCCATTTTCGTAACAGCGTTCAATCACTGCTTTCAAGGCTTTGCGGCGCTTCTTTCTGCCCTCGTGCAAACGATCGCCATAGGTGCTTTCAATCACCAGGGTATCTGCTCTGTAGGGTGCTTTGGGCGCAGGCAATAGCGGTGTATAGGGCGCGCCGAGATCACCGGAAAACACCACCCGCTCACAGTGTTTGCCCTTGCCCACATCGATCTCCACATAGGCCGATCCGAGAATATGGCCGGCAATTCGAAAACGCGCCCTCATGGGCGTGCCTTTTATTGGCTGAATGTAAAACCACTGGTCATAGGGGATTGGCGTCAGCTGCGCCTCAAGCCTGGCGATGACTTTTTTAATAAGATCCTCGTTGCGGGTAACACCAATTTTCATGGCATCACTGAGCACCAGGGGCAACAGCTTGGCGGTGGCCTCTGTGGCGTAGATGGGGCCGTCAAAACCCGCTGACAACAACCAGGGAATCCGCCCGCAATGGTCTATATGACAGTGGGTAACCAGCAACGCCTTGATGCCGTCGAGAGGAAAATCAATGGCACGATCGTCAGCCTCAGCTTTTTTCGACTCCGCCCCCTGAAAGAGGCCGCAATCCACCAAAATGGATTCGCGCTCGTTGGCAAACAGTTGGTGACAGGAGCCGGTTACTCCCGAAACCGCGCCGTGGTGGCTTATCTTTGCCATAAATCCCCCTTGATAGTTAAAGAATCCATAAAAAAACCCGCCATTGTCTTACTACAGACTTTACTCTTGCTAGAATACTGGGCAAAACTACCACAAAAAAACGGGGTCGATGCCATGAAATTGATTTCAACAAGCTGGCCAGTAAAAGTCCAGTAATGCCTGAAACCCTTGTTCAAATCATTGCAGGTTTTTTCATTACCCTTGCCGTTATTTGGGTGTCCGCCCCTCTCGCCCATAAAATCAAGCTCCTCGATATTCCCGATCACAGAAAACAGCACAGCCAGGCAATACCTTTAACGGGCGGCATTGCCATTTATAGCGCTCTGCTGATTGTGCTTGGCACCACCAGGCCTGCGGATACCTATCTGACTTCATTTCTCGTCGCCAGCGGCCTTCTGGTTTTATTTGGCGCGCTGGATGACCGCAACCAACTCAGCGTCAGGCACAGAATTGTTCTCGAAATCATGGCCGCTTCGGTGATGATTTTTGGCGCCGATCTCTGGGTGGGCAACCTCGGCAATCTCCTTGGCGTGGGCGCCATCCATATGCCTTTTTGGGCAGGTTATCTGTTTACCCTGGTAGCTATTTTCGGCGTCGTCAATGCCATCAATATGCTTGATGGCATTGACGGTCTTGCCGGCGGCGTAACCCTGGCTATTTTTATTGTTCTCGCCATTTTTACCGAAGAGGCAAAAGGGCTGGTCATTTTTGGCTTTGCCCTGTCGGGCGCGCTCCTGGCATTCCTCATCTCCAACACCGGAGTTACCCGCTGGTTTCCCAAAGTTTTCCTCGGCGATGCCGGCAGTAAACTCCTGGGACTGACGATTGTCTGGATACTCATAGAAACCGCCCGCACTCAAAATGGCGTCGTCGCCAGCATCCATCCCGCCACAGCTCTCTACCTCATCGCCATCCCCCTGATGGATATGGTGGACACCACCATTGGCCGAGTCCGCCGTGGCCACTCACCCTTCAAAGCAGACAGAACTCATCTTCACCATGTGCTGCTGGCCATGGGTTTGACAAAATCCACAGTGGCGGTGACTGTTGTTTTTTTATCCCTTGCCTTTAATTTGCTGGGAATCGCCATGACAAGAATGAATGTGCCAGAATTCTTTCAGTTTGGTTTTTTCTTTATTTCTTTTATCGGGCTTGTCCTTTTCAAAAAACGCTCTCACACAGAAAGCGGCGAAATGGGATGACAGCAACAAAAGTCAACACCGCGGCAAAAGACTGGCTTTTAGGCCTGTTGAAAGGGGTTGCACCAGGGTCAAATGGCGGTATTTTTTTTGCGGACACACAAGAATTGCTGGATATTTGCGAATACGAGGGAGTTACACCGCTACTCTGGCACCAGATTCTTGTTAACGATCTCAAACCATCTCTACCGCCAGGGCTGACGACCAAGCTGCAAGCCCTGAGTTTGCAATATGCTGCAGTCAACATGCTTCGCCAGCAGGAACTGCAGCGACTGATCAAACTGTTTCACTGCGAGGGGCTTGATTTTCTCATCCTAAAAGGTGAAGCCCTTGCCGTCACCTGCTATCCGCAACCCCATTTGCGCACCAGAGCCGACAGTGACTTATTATTCAGCAGCAAGGACGCAGCGGAAAAAGCCTGGCAACTGCTCAACCTCGAAGGCTATCAACGCTTTGCCACCCTGCAGGGGGAATTTGTCGGCTTTCAGTTTCCCTGCCAAAAAACACTGGTTTCGGGCGTCAGCAACAATCTCGATATTCACCACAAAATTACCAACGCCCTGTGGTTTGCCCAGCGCCTCGACTACGTTGAGCTTAAAGAAAACAGCATTGGCGCCGACTATATGGGGCAGCCCGTGTCGGTGCTGAACCCCCTCTATGCCCTGATTCATGCCTGTATTCATCGCACCAGCAATAAGTCCCACGAAACCGAAAACCGTTTGATCTGGCTCTACGACATACACTTGCTCAGCGGCAAACTTACCCTTGCAGACTGGCAAAAACTGCTGCAGATTTGTGAGGAAAAAAATTTCGCCGCCATTATTCTTGAGGGTCTCACCAGCACAGCGGAGGCCTTTGGCGACAACACCCCCGAAATCATTGTCGAACACCTGGCCGCCCTGGCCAATAGACAGCATGCCCCCATCGTTAACGCAGACAGCCGCCTCAAACACTATCTGCTGGATCTCTCCACCCATAAAGGCATTAAAAATAATTTACGCTTTCTCAAGGAGCAACTGCTGCCGCCGCCCGCCTATGTGACGATGAAATACGGCGTCAAACACAAGATACTGCTTCCCTGGTACTACCTCAAACGGGTTGTGGATGTTATTTTCAAAAAATAGCCTCACCAAACCCATTGGCCGAGCAATTCCTTGAACGCCTTGCCGTTGGCGTCGAGGGTATCGCCATCGGGAAAACAACAGTATTTGCCGCCGAGTCGGCCGCTGTCAAAATCCGTGGGCACGGGTGTGACCGCAATACCCTCCTCGGTAAAATGGTGCAAGGCTCTATCCATGTGGAGGGCAGAGGTCACCAGAAGAACCTTGTTGATATCATAATTTCTGACCAATGCCGCCGTAAAACGGGCATTTTCCCTGGTATTTTTGCTGCCATTTTCGAGAAGCATTTCCTCGGCGGGAACGCCAAGATCTGCCAAAAACACCTGCATTGCTTCCGCCTCGGAAAAACCGGCGAAATTTTTCGCACTGCCGCCGCTCAACACCACCAGGGGCGCCTTGCCACGGTGATAAAGGCGGGCGCCAAACCAGACGCGATCGGCGGCGTTGCCGAGATTGATGGGCTGGGCAGTGACACCTGAAAAACCCGTTGCAAAAACACCACCGCCAAGAACCACAATGGCGTCTGCCACGGGAAGATCGTCAATATCAACGGGGGAATATTGTTGCTCCAGGGTTTTGATCAACAGCTGGCTTGTGGCTGGCATAGACCAAAAATAAAGCCAGCACAGGGCAACCAACCCCGTCAGGGTCGCCAGGGTTTTTCTACCCAGAGTGGCGGCAATCAAGGCAAAAAACCCCAGAAATAAAGCCGTTCCAAGCGGTGACACAAGACTGATGATCATTTTGTCGAGCATTGCAATAATCCTAAAAAACTCTTCTGGTGTTGGTTTACGCTGAAAAATCCTGGCGATTCACAACTTGCAGGAGCTTGCCCTGCAAGCGATATTCTCCTTCACAACAATCGCTTGCAGGGCAAGCCCCTACGGAAAATCATTGGCAACGGAAGTCTATTTTCCTCACTCGCACCTAAAAAATCACAGCATTCTTTTTAAGCAACAGTGTTTGGCAAGGCCTTAATTGCAGCGTCCACCACAAGGTCTTCGCTATAGGCACGCTCAATCAAATGACGGCTATTGTCGCCAAGGCGCTTGCGGTCATTTTCTGGCATATTCAGCAGCGCCGCCATAGCAAGCTGTAACGACTGGCTGTTTTTAGGCTCACAGAGAAGGCCATTGTCGCCGTGTGCCACCAGATTGCGACAGCCGGGCACATTGGTTGTAACCACAGGCAAGCCCATGGCACCGGCTTCAAGTAAACTTCTGGGCATCCCTTCTCTGTAGGATGGCAGCACCACGGCATCCACCTGGGCATAAATGTGTTCCATGTTGTCGCTTGCGCCGAGCCAGGTAACACCGGGCAATTTTGCCCAGGCCTGCAACCTGCTTTCAGAAATAGCGGAGACATTGTCCGCATCGGTAAAACCGCAAAGCCAGAGCGCGCAATCCTGTCGCGACAGGTAAAGTGTTGTAAAGGCTTCAATCAATTCGTACAAACCCTTGTCTGCCAGCATGCGTCCCGCATACAGAAAGCGAAAGGAATCGCCGTGACTCTGCCTCAACCCTGGGTGAAAGCGCTGCAAATCGACACCGGAGCCGGGCAGCAACTGTAACCGAGAGACGGGCACCAGTTTCTGCTCGACAAGCAATTGATAATCCTCTTCGTTCTGGCAAAACACACGATGCGCCAGCGGCTGGCTGGTTTTGTAGAGCATACGCACAATCGCTGCCACAACACCGGAACGAATAAATGCAGTGCCCAGGCCAGAGACATTATTGATCGCAGGAATATTCAAAAGCCGCGCCGCCCAGGTGCCATAGATATTGTTTTTGATGGTGAAATGAAAGGCTGCAATGGGTCTTAATTTTTTGTAACAGCGGATAAATTGCCTGAAAAGAAAAGCATCGCGCAAAGGATTACTGCCTTTATTATCCATAGTCAAAGGCAACCATTGGCAACCCAGCTCAGCTTCCAGCCTGGCGCTGTAATCGTCTTGTGGCGACAAACAAACAACCCTATAGCCCTCGGACTGCAAGCGCAAAATGGTTGAGCGACGGAAATTGAACAAATACCAGGAGGTATTAGCCGATAATGTCACCGTGGGAATACTCATGGGTTCAATCCGCCCTGAATTCTGCCCGCATCCATCCCCCACGGCAACCGAGGAGGATGGGTAGCTTTCCCACAAATTGAATATTTCATCGGCGCTATTGAACCAGCCAGGCCGCAGCTATGGCAAATAACGCCGACATCAGTGTGCCGACCAGCATGTACTCGGCAAAAACTGGATCCTTGAGTTTGTCAAACCTCACCAGTCCCTTGGCCGCGAGAATAAAGCCCAGGGCACTCCAGTCATCGCTGAACAACACCACCAAAAGCATCAACCAGCGCTCGAGAATACCGATGACACGACCTGCATTGTACTCACGGGTATCGGGAGATTGGCTGGTGCGCGGCACCAGATCCAGGGCGTGGAAAATACCGCGCATGGCAATGTTGACTTCGTTGGCCAGCAACAGTATTGCCAGCAAAACCGATAGGATTCGATCAGCCGCAACATCTCCTGGCTGCGTCACAACGCTGGCAACTCCGCCGAACACCTCCCCGATCCATACCGCAAAGGAAGACAACTCCAGATGACCCAGGTTTAAAGCCATCAAGGCAGGGGCGAGGACAAGCCCCGCCAACACGCTCAGGCGACACCAATGCACTGGCAACCTGCTCTCCAGCCAATCTCCGAGCACAGAGAATACCAGCACCACAGCAACCGTCCCCCAGGCCATAGTGGTCGCGCCAAACACCAGCAACACCAACAGGCTCTGAACAACAGCCAACAAGCCGCCAAACCACCATTCCCCAGGTTCATCCTTGCGCAGATAAACCAACCGGGATAACAGCATCAGGCATAGGTACAGTTGATATTCAAACGCCATGGTTCCCTGCCAACATATCGTCCATATTTGCGGAAATGGCCGTAGAAATACCGGAAATGGTCTCCAGCAAGCCGTCATTGATATTTTTGTACACTGCTACTTTGCTGATTCCCAGCGCCTCGGCAATGCCTTGCACAGGCTGGCCGGCAAGATAGCCTCGATAAACCGCGAACCGGTTGTGCTGCCACTGCCCCTGCAAATGAGCCACCAGCGCCAGGGAATGATTGGCCAGTTCCCCCCGCGGTAAACCCTCGATTCGAAACAGTCCGCCATCCTTTTTCAGCGTGCCCATTGCATCGCGGGCAAGATGAAATGCCGAGCCATCCATGCCCAGCGCCGCCTCCCGATTGATGGCGGTATCGATTCGCCCCAGCCCCATGCCGAAACGCACTCGAACAGGAAAGAGGTCATTCTGAATCGCTGCGATCATTTGCCACAGGGGTACCGCCGTTGACAACAGCGCCTGAAACTCGTCCCCCAATGTAATGGTGAAAGGCGAGCTCAGCGCCCTGTCGTGAGCCAGGTTGAGTTGATCGAGAACACGCCGGAGCGTCTCCTGTAATTGCCCTCTGTCCTGTACCTTGCGAGAGTCACAGATATCACCAATCAACGCCAGGTAATTCATATCAACCCAGTAAGTTAAATTTAATAATAGTTAACTATATTGGTTATATAAAAATCAACCTTTTTGGTTATTTTCTTAAAATATAAACCAATGTGGTTATATATTTTCCAGGCTATATTACTCATCGCAACGCCCTTGCGCCCGCTGCCGGTACCATGCTCGATAACCACGCACAGCCCCATCGCCCACAGCGATCAAGCCCGCCGCTGCGCCAACGCCCACCAGTCCCATGGCCAAATCATCCAGGGCGAAATTACGGCGCGGCAGCCACCACTGACTGGCCTCGTCCAATAACAGCACCATTGCCGCTACCAGAGGCGCCGCCCACCAGCGCCGTCGCGGCGCCAACAGCAACCACAGCGCCAGAGTGACCGCCATTCCCATCCACGCATGGGTTGCCTTGTCGCCGCCCAAATACTCTTGCAGCCGATAAATATCGTGAATAAAAAAACCCGTGGATCGCAACAGCGACGCCACAAGGATCACAGCGGGGATCATCAAACCTAAAATCAGCCGCCATTTATTTGAAGTCAAAGAGAGCATTCCATCGTCGCGGCTCAATGGGAGGCGGACAATTTTTTGCGTCAAAACATAGGGGGCGTTGAGAAACCAGACCCAGAGGCCAAATGGTTGTTGTGCCGTAGGGAGCGGGCGCCATCAAGACACGTCCCGGTAAGTGCCAAGGCGGAAGCCCATGGACTCTGCCAGAGAAGGCAACTCCCCTGTGCGTAGCCAATGGTACTCCGCCTCTCCCACCGCGCCAACACGGGTATAACCTTTCATGGCCACGGCAGATGTCACCGGGTGCACCATGAGTTCGAATACCCCAGATGTTGCCGCTTCCAGGATTGCAGCGTAGTGAGCAGTTTCCAGCGAGTCACCAACAACCCCCAGGTCAAACACGCTGCCCAGGGCGTCATTCCAGCGCACAGAGCCAGACCAGCGCCCCGTGGAGTGGGCAAGCAGCGCGGCCAATGCGACACGGCGCAAACGGCGACGCAAACCCGCACCGCGTTCCTTTGCCACCCAGGGCACGCGCATTGGAAGACCTTCCCGAGAACAGAGTGCCGCTATGGTCGAAAATACCACACCAAACCCGTGAACATGCTGGTGGCTGTCCACATGGGTGACATCGACCCCCAGGGATCGCAACCGGTTGAATTGCGCATCCAACTCTATTTCGAGCTGCTTTTGGGGAATGCGGCCAAGGAGACTCCGCTTCGCCAGGACTTCACGGGAAAGAAACCTGCCCTTAGCGTCCACCAGCGCAGGCACCATAGCCGGATCACTAATAGGTTCGCCCCAGGTCAGATTAAAGTGCAACCCGATCGCCAGGGACGGATTACAGCGACTCAACTCCACTGCCGCTGCCAGCGCAGGGCCATTGGCCATCAAGGTGGCGCTGGTAACGCTGCCCATGCGATGACATTCGATGATAGCGGCGTTGGCCGTATCATTAATGCCAAAGTCATCGGCATTGACGATTAATAGCTTCACCCACGCCTCTCCAGTGCCTTCCTGGCAAACTCAAAGGGTTCCGCCAGCGCGGGCAGCGGATCGCGGATATCAAAGACGGGGGAGCTTTTCACCGCACACCATTCGGCACCGGACACATCGGGGGCGGGAAAAATGAAATCATGCTGACTACGATAAAACTGCGCCGACGCCATATCTTTGAAAAGGTAGCGCCAGAGAACGTCTGTACGGGGTATGATTTCGGCAATTTGCTCCTGCCCCGCCATATCGCGCCACGCGGCCTCCAGTATTCGGCAGCCCGCATCATGGGTGGCTTGAAACCACAGGGTGGGGCGCGGATTGATCTCTATGATCTTCAGGCGTCCATCGCGGGGATCACGCTTGAATTCCGCACCGCAAATTCCACGGAAACCAATTTTCGACAGGAACTTCAATGTCAGTGATTCAGTTTCCTTGCACGGCACACTGGTGACAAGGGATGCGGAACCAAAACCTGCCGGATACTGCCGCAACTTGCGCCCGGTGAACACTTGCCTGGGTGCACCGCTGCGATCTATGTAGCCACCAAAAAGGGTGATAGCGGATTCAGCGCCGGGAATAATTTCCTGCACTAACCATTCACCCAGGCCTTCGGGCATAGCCGCGACCTGGGTGAGAAATTCCGCTTCGTTCCGCGCCAACAACACTTTGCGTCCGCGCAGAAACCCCCGCGCCCGGTGGATTAACGCCGGTTTGAGAATGCATGGGAGGGGAACCTTAGCGGCAAGGGCACGCAACTCTTCCTTGTTCCTGGCCTGCCAGACGCCGGGGGTTTCCATGCCATGGCTTTTGCACAGCGTATGGAACGACAGCTTGTCCAACAAGGCACCCGCCATGTCAGCATAGGCTGGGAACCGCAAAGCCACCGCCGGCGACAATCTCAGTTGCATCACTGCTTCAATCCAGATATCGCTGGTAGGCACAAGAAGTGGAGCCGGGCTGCTTTGGTTAAGCCCGCGCAGCCAGTCCAGCAAGCTGGCAGGGGGCATAACTGCCGCAAAGACAGGGTAGCGCGAAGCAAATGCACAGCCGCGGGTTGCATCCAGCAAACCCATGTTCAAACCCGCTCGCGCCGCTTCGCGCACCACATACAGACCGGTGGGAGAACTCCCCAGCACAACGATGTCAAGACGGGTTCTCACGGCAACAGCCACGACTCATAGGGGATATAGCAAATATTACCGTGCCTTGAGAGGAGGAACCAAGAGAGGATATACCCCCCATAGACAAGGAAAGGTAAAGACCATGCCAGTTGACGGCTGGATCTGCTGAAAACGCACTCTACGACACACAGCAGCGCCAACAGACTGACAGGGAGCATATAGTATGTCAGACGATGCAGCGCCACCGTTGAGACGACGCCAACCAGCACCAACGCAAATGTGGCCAGCATGAACAGCCACAGCAATGGAAACAGTTTCGGGAACGCCGCCGCTACCAACTTCATCTTCCACCACATAAGCAGGAATGGCGCAACTGCCACCCCATAGCGAATCCAGGCTCCACCTGACGAACTCTCTCCGTAAATCTGCTCTACATAGCGGGCATTGTAGACCTCGAATCGGTCGCCCAACAGCCAACCGGCAATGGGCGCCAGCAAGACGAGGGCGGCAATCAGATATTTGAGGGACACCTGGCGTCGCGCCAGCCATGCAATCGGCAACAAAATGATTGCGGATGCGTGAAACAGAAAGGCGATGCCCACCCACATTGCCGTAAGCCACTGGCTTCGCTGCGTAAACGCAACGTATGCAAGCATCAGAAATGCGGTGGCCATCGCCTGACGCATTCCCGACATGCCGAGCTGGACAACCAGAATAGGAAATGCAATTGCCACCAACGCCATTGGAAATGGTGCGAGACGAGAAAACCGAACCAGGCACCACGCATAGACAATGCCACAGATCAGCACTACACCGTGAAAACCCCAACCGAAATCCCTGGCAATCAAGTTGACGAAATGGAACCCGCCCTCGCCCATTTTGAATCCATCCCACCAATCCACATAGCGTGGATACAGCCATTGGAACCGCGCCTCATATGCCCTGTAATCGCAGCCAATGACAGAGCGACCGCCAATAAAAAGCGCCAGAAAGACCCCCGTCACACAAGCGAATCGCCAGCTCCGGCGTTGCGATCTCACAAGAAATGCAGTCCCGGCCATGAGAACATAAAGCAGCAGGTAGACATGCATCAGGGTTCAGCCTCCAGACCAGATCGTCCGCCAGCCACCGCGAACAGAAATCCAGCCATCTTTGCAGCGATCACCCCAGGGGCAAAGCGTTTTTCGACCTCCATCCTGGCGGCTTTGCCAACTGCGGCACACAACTCCGTATCAGCGATGAGATTTTCGAGAACAGTACGCCATTCGTCATGGGTGTGACACAGAAAACCTGTTCGCCCGTGCTCGATCAATTCCAGGTTGTATCCTATAGCCGTACACACAGGGACAACTCCGGCGGCCATATAGGTTCGAGCCTTGCCGCCGGATTTTCCCTTCGCCCAATCCTCCTCGGGTAATGGCATAAGACCAATACACCACCGGGACAATGCATCCACTTCCCCCTGCAAAGACCAGGGAAGCAACGTCCAGGGTACGCCCTCCATTCGAAAATCCCCCCCACCCATCAACTCGAACCTTATCTGGGGATAACGTTCCGCCAGGTTACGCAACACCGGCTCGATCTCGCGCAGGTATTTAACAGTAGAGCTGGAGCCCAGCCAGCCGATTACCAGCGGCTCTTTTCTGCTTTGTAGAGAGGCGGGGAAGCGACTTGTGTCTTCCGCCACCTCCAGTGTCACCCCATTGCCGCCATGGGCGCGAGCCTGGTCGCGCAACCAATTGTTGCCGGCAATCACCAGATCCACCAGGCTGAACAGCTCACGCACCTTTTCAGGGGTTCGCAGCAGACTTGCAATGGGGTTAAACCGGCTCGGCTTGCCGATGAACAATGCATCATCGTAATCAAACACCAACCGTGCCCCCCGCCGCTTGAGCCAACGCTCCAGCCACGGCGCGCCAAACGGCAACAGTTCACGTTGCATATAAATCACATCAAATCGCGAATAGTATCTTAACGCCAGCAACCGACGCACCGTTGCTAGCAAGGTTTTTCGAATCTTGGCAAAAGTGCGGCCAGGGGAGAAACTGAGCTGGTATAAGTCTTCGTCCATAAATGGCTGGACTTCACAGCAAATCCCCAGAGCCTCGAGATGGGGGATGTACTGGTAAACCCGGTAGCGACTGGATGCCCCCAGGGCTGGATAGCGGGTCAGAAACAAAACCCGTAGCGATGCACAATCAGACATCAGCCAATTCCCGATAGATCGCCCCATACCGTGCCACGCCTTCCTCCAGGGAAAAATGGCGCTGCGCACTGGCCACACAGCGCTGGCGAATATCAGGTTCGCCACAGAGAGCCAGAAGGTCTGATACGCCCTGACGAATGCTCGCCTCGTCAGTAGCATCAGCGGCAATGCCTACTCCGTCTTGGCGGAGAATTTGCGCCATATCGCCCACGCCCGCATTTGACAGTACAGGTATACCACAGCCGAGGAACTCCCCTAGCTTAGTCGGTGCCGAGGCCTGTTTTGAGAAGGCTGGTTTGATAAAGAAGGCCGTCGCGTCCATTCTCGCCATAAGTTGCGGGATTTCTACTGGATCTGCCCGCTGTATCTCGACACTGGCAAGATCCACATCGCCCGCACGCAACTTGCTGCGAATCAGATCGTGCTCATTGCGATTGACGATGAGGAATTTAGCATCGGGTTGCAGGGTCTGAAGATAGCGAAATGCCACAACAGTGACATCGAACAGATACCAGGTTCCCGCCGACCCCACATAACCCAAAGTAAAACCCTTGGGATCACGGTGACCATCGATGGGCACAAAGCGCGCCAGATCCGCGCAGGTAGGAATCACTGTCACTGGTGGCATGCAGCCTTGCAAATAGTCGAACCGCTCCATCTCGCCAACCGCTGCATGGGTGAGGGAAACCACATGGTCGGCTCCCAACAGCAGCCTGCGCTCAAACCATTTGGCAACAGCATACAAACTGCCATCCCGGCGCCACAAGTCGCCATCCACGCGTTCGTCCGCCCAGAAGCCGCGCATGTCGAAAACAAACTTTGCGCCGGTCTGCCCCTTGACTATCAACGCCATCACCGACGCCACATAACTGCGGCCATGGACGATACCGATTCGATAACGCCTTGCCAGCCGCACACCCAAGTACCCGCCAATGGCAATATCCCAGAGTGTTGCCAGAGCAGATGGGCGTTTGTGGTACCTGCGCGGATGCCAGTGAATCCCGGCGCGCGCAATCCGTGCCTTGAGAATAGCCACGCGCTCGCCATCAGCCAAATCCTCCGCGCGCTCAAAACTGATGATATGAACTGGCCGGGTACTGGCCAGGCGCTCCTGGTAGGCGAGAACCTGGGATTGCCCCAAAGGCTCCAACAACCCGGTGTAGGAGATATAAAGAACACCTGCATTCACCGGGTATTGACTCTCCAA
>JALOAH010000100.1 GCA_023228865.1 Porticoccaceae bacterium
TGCCGATTCAGGCATTGAAAGATGAGATTTAGGTAACAGTCTCTGGCATTCCGATAATCTTTCCAAAAGGTACCATTTTCCTTTTATAGTCCACGTAGAGGTGGGAGACATAGCATTGATTGCGATTCTTCGACTCTAGGAACAAAAGCACTTTCCATATCCACTGTAACACCGTGCGGGCGTCTTTCGGCCCAACGTTTGCCGGGTTGGTATTCAATCCGAGTCTTTTGGTCTTGCCCGTGGCAGCATCTACATTTTCCGCATATTTCCTGTCCCCTGAGCTGCGTCGATTTGACGAACGAAGCGACATGTCGCCATTTGAGTTGCGATCAATCGAAACTTCCCAGAGGTGGTTGTGCATCAAGATATCTCTAATTACGAAGAGTTCTTTTGCTTCAGCCAGATAAGGAAAATCCTGATACAGATCATTCAAATACGAAGGGACGGGTTTCGAGTCCAAGTCTTTTCCAGTAGCGTTGTTCATATAGCGAACTCGCATGGTATAAGACTCAAGTGATGCCACGGCGAGAATTATTATAGATATGGCATAGGCATTTTCATAATACCCAGCTTTTATGGTTGGCTGATCTCCCTTGTCATGTTTCTCTAGCTTTTCTAATAGTGTTGCGATTGGGTCAAAAAAGGAACCCCCAATAATAGATACGAACTCATTCATCACTTAACATAATTCCTTGTTGGCGCCATTTATGACTGGCTAAAAGGTGATTATGAGTGGCAATCTTTGAGCATGTCTACCAGCTTGTGGGGATCAAGCCCAATCACGGTGCAAAGCTCCAGAGTCTCCACGAAGTCAATCCGGCGTTCTCCGCTTTCGACCTTGGCAACATACGATTGGGGTTTGTTCAGCAACGCAGCAACATCCACCTGGCGTAGATTCGCACGAAGTCTCGCCGCCTTCAGTTCTTCTCGCAGCAAGTTGTGTTTGTCGCTGTTTTGGTACATCGAGGAATGATGTACTATGCCCCTCAATATCCCATTTTGGGATAATTTGTCGAAAGCGAACGGAGCAGCAGAGGAGCAATAAGGGGAATGGACTTGTTCGATATTCTCCGCGTGAACCCCACGGAAACAAAGGTCCATCTGGCGGGATGGAATGGGGAGGAGGACCCGTTAGATGTCTATTTTGCTGGGGACTTCCAAGTGTGGCAGGAACACCAGACCAGGCGCAACTTTCAGCGCCGGTATGTCCTCAGTCTCATCAGGTATCCGGGGAACAACCTTTGGTTGTTTGTGGGGCTATACGAAGTCAAGGGCATCGTGGGAGCAGACGAAAATGGTTATCACTTCTACGATACCGAATTGTCATCCATTGGGCTGGACCTAAAAGGGCGTCTCATCGTCCAGCATGCTCGCAAGGGCAGAAACTCCTACCCCTATGGGGAGAATGTTCAAGGGGCAGCCCGTGTCTACGAGGTCAAGCCCGAACCGTTGGCGTTTGCCGATTTCACAAGCTACAAGGATGTACAGCTTACGCGCCCGAAGCTGGAATTGCTGTTCAAGCACTCATACCCCTCGTGGAAAGCTGCGCTGTCGTCGGTGGCTGGCGTCTACCTCATTACCGATTCGGTCAACGGCAAAATGTATGTTGGTAGCGCCTACGGGGAGGGGGGTATATGGAACCGTTGGGCGGAGTATGTCAATACCTATCATGGCGCCAACAGGGACTTCCTAAAGCTGTATGGGGAAGCGGGACCCGAAGGGTTCCACCAATTCGAGTATTCGATTCTGGAAACCACGGATATAGAGGCATCACCGGATCAAGTTGTCGCATTGGAAAGTCGATGGAAGGACAGGCTGCTTACGCGAAAATTTGGGTATAACTCGAATTAACCGAAGGTAGAGAAGCCACCCCGCCCCATCGTCAGCAGTCGACACGATCCCCGGCCAACCAAACGGGGATTATATCAAGACGGGGTGGCTTCATGCGGTAAAGCTACCGGCGGGTAGCTCAAACTTGGTGGGCGGCCTCCTCGATACCTTCCTCCGCCTCGGCAACCGCCTTGCGGGCCAGTGCATTCGAGAGGTTGGACAGCGGATCGGCGAGGCCCCGGACAAATTCCCGGTTGGCGTTAATGGCAGTCTGGAAGGCGACCTGCACGCCTTTTAGCTTGGTGTTTACCCGCTGCCATACCGGCCCAACAACACGTTCCGCGAACTCGGCAGCGGGGAAGGGGCGGCGGTCCCGGGGGCGGCGGTCGATCACGGTGCAGATGGCGGCGGCCAGCACCGTATCGTTGCCCATAATTGCTTGGCGGGCGGCGGCTTCCAGCTCCTTGGGTCCGGCACCGTCGAGCTGCATCTGGTACTGGGTGCGCTTTGCATCGCCCAAGGCAGTACGGCCCAGCAGCATTACCGGACTCTCACACAGCGACTGGATGGCGGCGGCTTCGTCGGCGTAGGCTTTCAGGGTCCGTAGCATCTCCGTCCGTTCGTTCTCGCTGCTCTCAACCAGCTTGTGGCGCATATTCCGTACCCGCTGGGCTTCCTGCTGCTTGGCGAAGTCCTTGGCGGCGGCTCGGTTGTCGGGGTTGGTATCCCGGACAAGTTCGCTGCTCTCATGGGCAAATTTCTGCCGGGCCTCGTGGTATGTGGCTTGCAGCTTCTCGATCTTGCGGGCGAAGGCTTTTACTGTTTCTGCGGCGCGGTCGCTCAGTTGCTGGACGCGATCCTCAGAATAGGGGATGTTAGAAGGGACAGAATCGAAGTTAATTGTTGGCATGGCGGCCTCCTCTGTTATTTAACCCGGGAAGCCCTTGTGGTGCGTGGTGGGGCTATTCCCAATCCGTATACTGTACGAATATACAGTTAAGGTAAGGATAAACCCCGGCCACAGAGGGAGTAAAGGAGGAAAAGTTGTCGGTTTAAGGGGTGTTTCGCCATCCGCGTTGCCGGATATAGGCTTCCCTCGATTCAGCGTCCGGGAACGTCAATTCCCTCACTGGCTCGATACCTTGCCGGTCCTCCTCGTCCAATAAATAGTATGTTGCGGATTCGTTAACAATCAGTAGAAACTGGCCATCCTCCTCACAGGTATAAACGGCTCCGCCCTCGAAACCACCGATCAAAGTCATGTTTTCGCCGTTTTCCATTCTTTCCGCTCGTTTCTTGGTTTTGGTCATCCTACACCCAAATCACCCGCTCCTCCCGGGGTGGTTCCGCAGTGCTGCCAAAGTGCGACATTCGCGCTCCCGGGCGCTGGCCAGCGATCAGGTAGCTGGTGGCGTCCAGCATGTGGTCGTTAGCGGCAGAATCCACATCCTCCGGGTTGCGGCTGTCTCGGGGTAGGGTCGGGACCGTCGCCAGCCAGTAGCGGCAGCGGGAGGCCACATAGAAGTCACCGTTCACCATCAGCTCCTTCAGGTACTCGAAGCGGGGCACCCGCGCACCCTTCCGGGCGGGACTTACCCGCACCCCGGCGGCACGGAACATCTCCGAGATGCTGGCTTCCAGCTTTCCGGCGGTCTTGGCTTCGGCGGCGGCGTCGATCAGCCCACGGCAGCGGGTCTCGTTGCGGCGGGCAAGGGCATGGAGCGCCGGGGCGATCTGTCCCGGCGTCTTGGCTGTGCCCCTCGCCATGTTGCGGGGGTCGCACTCGAAGTGCTCGTCATGGATGCACCATGCCCCCTTGGGCAACACCCGGTCATCCCTCAGCCGGACATCGTGGGCCAGCTTCCCGCCCAACACAGTGGCGCATGGGGCGGCGCTGCCCCAGTCAATCGACAACTTCAGGTTGCTAAACAGGTGCGGCGGTATCTCGTGGTGGTCATAGACCATCTTGTCCATGGTCCAGATACCGGCGAAGTAATCGCCAACAATGGCGGACCAGTCGCCAAAGCGGTGGGCCTTATACAGCGCCGGGTCCGTGTGCTGCAATACAGAAAAATTGCGTTTATAGGCTTCCGGCAGGTGGGGGTTGTCGTCCACGGTCGAAGGGGCATAGACCCACTGCTGGTCGGCAAACTCGAAGGGTGCCCAAGGAACACGGCCAGTCACGTAGCGGTCTGCTATAGCAGAGTGGTTGGCCCCGCCGGGGTTGCCCGCCAACACCATCCGCAGCGGCACACCCGGGGCGCGAAGGGTCAAGGCCAGGTTGTCGATCACCGGCAGGTCTGGGCCTTCCCCGGCCTCGTCAACAACGATCAACGAGAAGGTCATGCCCTGCACGGTGTCCTGCAAGGCGCTGGCGGACTCGCAATGGGTCAGGGCGATAGTTGCCCCATTGGGAAGCCGGAACACATTGTCGTTCTGGTTATAGCCCACATTGGCGCCGTAGGCAGAGCGCAGCAGCCCGCGCATCTCCTCAGCAAACTGGAGCAGGGACTTTAACCGGCGGCGCGTTACCAACACCCGGGCTTTACTCCGGTACTGGTTGCAGTGGCGAAGGACCAACAACTGGATCGCAAAGGACTTGCCGCCACCACGGCCCCCGCCCAGAAACAGGAAGTGGTCCTCCGGCACCGACAACACCGATGCTTGGAAGGGGGTAGGGCGGATTGCATCAATCTTGGCGGACATCAATTACCCTCGCATAGTCATCAGGGGACAGGGCGGCGTTAATCTGGATCAGCACCCGGGGGGCATCGTCGCTGTTGCCGTCGCCTTTGTTAATCTTGTAAATGCGG
This sequence comes from Porticoccaceae bacterium, assembly GCA_023228865.1. The sequence goes on from JALOAH010000100.1 coordinate 4,644, forward strand.
TCGGCCAGCCATTCCGCTGCCCGCTCCGAACCTTCGTTTTTCATCTTGTCTTTCATAAACGACACAATCTCACCGGCACCCTCGGCACGGCCTTCTTCGAGGGCAAGTGCCAGTGGCGATAATTCACCCTCTTCTGTGTCCTCCTTCAATACTCGCCACTGTGCTGGGGTAAGGCCCAGGGCACGGCGGATGGTGTGTTCCCGGCAGCCCTCCTGTGCCAGCTCGCGGGCAACGTCAAGGTTGCGATCATCGAGCGCCGGGAGGTTGTCAGGCTTCGGTGTCAGTTGTTTCTTGTCGGGCACGTTTCGCCTCCTCCAACTCTGTTTTAATGCGGTAAGCCGTCGAATAGCCAACGCGGGTGGTGCGGGTTATCCGTGTTATGGGAATGCCGCCCTCAAGCATGGCCGTTATGCGGTGCTCTACCGCCGGGGGTATCTTCGGCCTGCCCAGCTTCTTTCCCTTGGCCCGGGCACGTTCTAAGCCCAGCAAGGTGCGCTCCCGGATCATCTCCCGCTCGAATTCCGCGAAGGACCCCATCACGTTAAACATCAACTGGCCCATCGGGGTCGAGGTATCGAGCGCCATGTTGTGGATAAACAATCCCGCCTTCAGGGCTTCTAACTCCGCCACCATGGCGATCAGGTGCGGCAGGCTCCGGCCCAGCCGGTCAAGTGCGGTGGCCGCCACCATATCGACTTCCCCCAGCGTGGCGGCGGTCAGCATGGCATCGAGTCCGGGGCGTTTATCCCTGCCTTTCTTGCCGCTAATGCCCTCATCGACAAATTCCCCGGCGATGGTGTGGCCCCGGCCCTGCGCCCAAAGGCGAAGCGCCAGCAACTGGTTCTCAACGGTCTGGTCACGGTGGGTCGATACCCGGGCGTATAAAGCCACTCTTGTCATGGTTCTAATCCCTAAACGTATATACAAACGATATGCATTTATCTTACTCCGAAAACGTACGACTATCGAGGGAAAATCTATAACAAACAAGAGGTTGGAATATATGGCCTTCCGGCGGTGGCATTTCCGAGACGTTTTCGGAGGGGGTGGTTTTGGCCACACAGGGGCGGGGCGGGAGGTCTATGGCCCAAGGGGAATGGTCAGTGACGGGTAGCAGTTTTCATCGACTCAGTACGGTCAGTATGGAGTCAGTATTCTTAACTATATGAATTTATTATATTTTATTATAAATATACTAACTATACTGGGTATACTGACCTAAAGAGTCTAGGAGATATTCTCACTGCTCCCTATCGTCTGCTGGGCATATCACCGAATTTTCCTAGAGAAAAAATCGGGGCGGTATACTCAGTATGGTCAGTACATTTTCACCGGAGGCCACGGCCCGCATGGATTTCGTTCGTACTGACCTGATTCCCGGGTCAGTATATTCGGTACTGACCTCAGCACCCCCACTCCGAACATCAGCCCACCAATCAGAAAAAAACGGCGAGCATGGCCCGCCGTTGAGTAGGGTTATCTACCATCGTGCAGGAGGCTTGTAGTAATCCTCCGGGACTGGTGGCCATTTCACTGGGAACATTTCCTTGGACCATGCTGCGCGCAGTCTTGAGAGGTCCCACAGATAACCATTTGCACCGCCAGATTTTCGATGTTTTGTGGCGGCATCCAATTTCTCGATAAGCACCTTCCGGATACCGGAGTGGGTAATGTGATTCCAGCCGGGTCGCCCCTGCATCCAACTTTTTGCGTCTTTTAGTAGCTCAGAGGTAGGTACAAACATTCCCCCTGATCTCAGCTCTTCAGCTCCCGGGGGCGGCTCTGCGGACTTTAGCAGGTCGAACAGGTAAGCCTCGAATCCCTGAAGGCTTTGAGCCTTCTGGTCGATCAACGCTTCAGTCTGAGGTACTGCGCGAACCTCGAAGTCATCAAGGTCATACGTGAGTAGAAAATACAGAAGGTTCTCAAACCCGCCGGATTCCAGATCATTCCTGATGGCCTTGAAATAGCGGTGATTCTGCTTTTCACCATCGCCGATTTCAAGAACAAAGAATCGACGTTCATCCAGACCAGCAGGAACTACCCAGCTGTCATTTGAAGCAAGTATGAGGTGCGTGAAGTTGGCGGCGGCTTCGGCGTCCACCCCCTTGCCTTCGACAATTAAGCTCTCTTCAGTGATGAGTGTCTTGAGCACCGATTCATGCTTCTTGTCTCCGGCGAAGAATGCTTCATCACCGAACAGTAGGACCGTGTCCCGGAGGTGGGCGTTGAAAGAGCCCACCAAATGCTTGGAATCCGACACCTGAAGGAAGTGACGTCCAAAGAGGTGCCCCAATACTTTGGCAAAGAACGATTTGCCTGTGCCGCGTTTCCCTCGCAGTACAACGGCAACTTCTCCCGGGCTGTCAGGCTCCTGAACAGCACGGGCCATCCAGCCTACAAGATACTCATACCATTCCTCATTGCCAGAACAGACATTATCTTTCACATGGCGCAGGAAGGATTCATGATTGTTGCCGGGGCTTGAGTCGCAGGCGAAGCCTTGCCAAAGATTATAGGCATCCTCAACCTCCTGACCGGGAGCAAATACCATGGTCTCAAACTGACGGCGGAGGGGATGGTCAATCCACCACGCCCCGACCGCCTTTTCAATTGGCTGTCCGCTGTCACCGACACCCACCACCACCTTGCGGTTGCGGTAGAAGTTGCGGAAGTCCTCGAAGGACTGTTTTGTGATGCGTACCCGCTTGTCTTTGCGGCTTCGATCCTCAGTCTCTGTGATGATCCGGCATTTCCCACCTATATTACCTATCACGGCATACTTCTCGTTGAGTTTGCGCAGCCACGGGTCCACCGCCTCCTCGTGCGCCCGTTCGATCTGGCGCAGGGCGTAGGATTCCCAGTTGGGCTTATCCCGGACTGAGGCGGCGATCTCGTTGGACCCGGTGATGATCGCATAAATCATCTCATCCGGGACCTCCGCCCTGACCAGGTCGCAACAGACCTTGAACAGGGTTTCGGACCGGGAAGGGTACTTGTTGGGGTCAATCGGGTCCGCCCCGGTCGCAATCAGGGCAAGGCAGTGGTCACTGATGGATTTGCCGTTCTCTGACGCCCACTCCCTCAACTCCTCGGAACCGATGTCAGGGATGTTGCCCGTAACTCTGATTTTCGGTCGTGCGCCGGGAAGAGAGTCATCTTTGCTCTGCACCCTGACAGCGGCGGCGAACTTCGACAGGGGGTACACGCGGTCATCGTGCCATTCCAGTAGGGTAGCCAGAACCGGGACCCGGCCCTTGCGCAGCTTCTTCTTGTTGGGCACGTTGATCGTGCCCGGAAGGCGCATGATGCGATCCACGTTGTGGCAGTGGTCCCCCTGGAATATGATCTCCAGCTGCTGGTTGTACCGCTCCAGCTCCTCCGCCTTCGCCACAATCCCGTTGATTTCGAGGTCCGGGGACTCCTCCAGCTTCCAGAAGGCTTGAATACCCCCGCCGGAGTCGATGATGACCGTGGGCTGCTTGTCGAACTCCCGGAGGACCTTCAGCGCCCGTTCCCGCTCCTCCTCAATATCCTCCCCCGCCCGGGGGTCAATGTCCACGTGGAGCCAGTCCATGCGCAGGACATCTTCCTTGGTGGCCTTCGCCTCATACTTCTCCCCGTTCTGCCCATGCTTGTACGCGGGCTTGGTCGGGTTCACGTGGAAGTAAATGTTCAGCTTGCCCTGCTTTCCGTCGATCCATGCCCGGGCCTCCGCTTCCGTCTCCAGCGTGAAGCTCTGGGTGATGGTCTTGCCGTCCGGGATAATCGCGGTCAGGACCCAGGGACCGCCGGGGCGGAATCGTTGCAAAAATTCGATAGCCGCTGGCGTATCGGGGGTAAGGGGCAGTGCTGTTTCTGCTGCCCTAAGAGCTTCAGCCATAACGCACCCCTTTCAGCAGGTGGTTCCAGCGGCTCCATGCGCCCCGGCGGACTCCGTGATAGTTGTAGAATATCCCACGGCCAAAATATCCGTTATCTCGAATGTCGGGATACAGGCGGACCAGTTTGTTGCCAACAAGGTGTTCTCTGCCTCGCATTACCTCCCTGCAATATTCGAGAGTCCGCAGATCATCAGCCAGATCAGCGGAATCGTTGGCGGCTCCGGTGCAGACTTTCAGTAGCCCATCCACGATGTCCCTCACGCAGGCCACGAGGTGGGCATTGCCCTCGTTGGTATAGTCGATCCACAGTGGGAAAATCTCCGACGGGGGAATGCCCAACAGCAAGGCCACATAGGCGGCTTCCTGCCAGTCGGATTCGCGGGTGGTGGGGGGAAAAGGTATATATTCCATGTGTCAGCCCCCCTTTTCCTGCTCGGCGGCCAAGAACGCATCAATATCGTTCAGGTCCCATGCGGTGGTACGGGGTCCCAGCTTTTTTGGCTGGGGGAAGCCGGGGCGCTCCTTGGCCCAGCGCCAGCACGTCGCCAAACTCACCCCCAGATACTGGGCGGTGGCGTTGGGGCGGGAGTAGCGGGGTTGCTGGCGGCGTGCCAGTTCGTCAGCGACAGCCTGTTTCAAGGCAGAGAGTGGGATTGTTTCTTGGTTCATAACAACGAGTCCTATCACTAAGGCTCGCGCTACCCGTAAAAACAAACACGAGGCAGCGCAAGAGAGCCGCCCTTTGTTGGGCGGACCGCTTGCTAACTACCTCGTGCTTTCTCCCGAGGGACCAATCTGGTGCCGTCCACCCCAGGATTGGGTACCTGGCGGCCAACGGTTCAGCTAGACAATTGGGTAAGATACTATCGTCTAATTACGGGGCGGTAAAGCTCTTTTAGTAAATTATTTTTTGGTAACTCCATGTATTAGTTTACTTTTTAGGAAAACAGAACCCTGCCCAGTCCGCCATAAGTGCCCGTCGCTTCTCGAAAAGATCACCCCGCCGGTATGCCGCCTCCACCTTGCTTTCGATGGTGTGGGCCAAGGCCATTTCGGCCACTTCTCGTGGGTGGTTGGTGTGCTCTGCCGCCCAATCGCGGAAGGTCGAGCGGAAGCCATGGGGAGTCACCAGCTTGTCCCGCTTCGGGTCCAGGTAGCCGGGCTGGCCGCTGCTGGTGTTGGCCTCGTGCATCCGCATTATTACCGCCTTCAATGTGGCGTCGGACAGCTCGCCAGCCCTGGGTGCCGGAAACAGCATCCCGGTTCGGGGCTGGGGCAACCCGTCCAGCAGCTCAATGGCCAGCGGGGAGAGTGCCACCCGGTGCTCCTTGCCCGCCTTCATCCGCTCCGCCGGTACGGTCCAGACGCCATGGGCCAGGTCGATCTCCTCCCAGGTCGCGGCCCGCACTTCGCCGGATCGTGCCGCCGTCAGGATGGCGAAGGCTAGGGCTTTCGCCCCGGCGGAATCCTGTTGCCGCAAGTGGGCGAAGAACCGCGCCATATCTTCCACCGGCAGGGCGGGGAGGTGTTCGGTTCTGCTGGCCTTGCCCTTCTTGGGTAGCAGGTGGTCGAGGTGCCCCCGCCATCGGGCTGGGTTCTCTGCGGTCCGGTATTTGCGGGCAATGGCGAAGTCAAACACGTTTTCGATATGGCCCTGCAAGCGGACAGCAGTGGCCCCCTTCGCCTTCCAGAATTCCTCCTTGTTGGTGTTCTCGTTCTTCTGGCGCAGGACGTTCAGGACGTGGGCCGTGTCGATCTCCTCGATATGCAGCTTGCCCAGCAAGGGGTAAGCATAGGTCTCAAAGGCATTGCTCCACCGGGGGAAGTCCTTGGGGTTCTTCCACTCCTCGGCCTTCACCGCAAGGTACTGGGTCGCCACCTCCCGGAAGGTAATGGCCCTGGCCATCTCTGCCAGCATGGCGGCTTTTGCCCGCCTGCGCTCCGCCAGCGGGTCGATGCCTTGGTTGATCTTCTCCCGCAAGGTCCTGGCCGCTGTCCGTGCCTGTTCCAGCGACACCGTGGGATAGTCGCCCAAACCAATCTCCCGGCGGACATAGTTGCGCCACAGGTCCTTCTTGTCGGTATATTTTGGTTCGGTGTCGGGCTTCTCGATGCTATAGCGCAACAGCCAGGATTTTCCGCTGGTCTCTTGGGCGGTCGGGGCCACCTGTACATATAGCCCACTCACTCCGCCCACCGCATAGCAGATGGGCCGGTCCTTGTCCGGGTCCCCTTTCAGTTTCCGCACATAGAGGTCCGTTTTCTTCTTTGCTACCCTTGGCATGTCTTCTATCCGCCTATAACCCGCCTATAGATTGGGCTATCTTACGCGATCCTATAAGACGAAGAAAGAGGGAAAAAATTATCAATATGCTGTTATATAAGGATAAAAAGTAAAGTAGAGAGATAAGGCGAGATGGTATAAGACGCTAAAGCGGCGGTCTCCCTCACCGCCAAATCAAAGAACCCGGCCTCGCGCCGGGTTTTTTGCTTTTGTCGAAGGTGGATGACCGCCGGTTCGATATTGAGGCTCCGATATGCCAAGGGCGGTTCAGTGGCAGCAAGCATGGCCTTTCGGCATCATTGGCGTAACGACCTTGGATCGAAGATGTATTGATATTCTCGATTCCGCTGGGGAGATCTCAAGGGTCGCGTTGTTTGCTTTATTTTTTTACCCGGGCTATGGTTGTCTTGAATTTTTCACCAGCGATGGTTTTGGCCGTCGACTTTCTAGAGATCATGTTGAAAGCCTTGTTTTTCCATAGAGCCGCCTCTCCCACCTTGCTTGCTTAAGCCAGGCGCGTGCCTGCGCCTGGCGACATCTCGTTTTTATCCATTCCTATCATTCTCCGAGAGGGTCATCTTGGCGCTTCAGCGTTTGAGGATTTTCATGAGTCGCTATATGGAAAAGGTCGAGAAGTATTGCATGACCAACCGGATAAGCCTCGCCCTTGGTCCGGTTGAACTTGGACATGTGCTTGGCAAGCTCGAAGGGCTGGACTCGCTTCCCGATGACAGTGTGGAAAAGCGGTACAGGGCCCATGTTGGTAAATCAGTGGAACTTCTCGACCTCTACGATGGCAGTCGCGTAGTGTTTGATTTGGTATTGCCCGGAGAGGATGACGCTACAGCGGGTCGATTGTCGGTATTGTCCCCCCTGGGGGCCGCAGTGCTTGGTTTGACGGCGGGCGAGCGGGCCCAGGTTTCATTATTTGGCAGCCAGCATGTGTATCTGGTGTGTCGGGTTTTCAGCACCAATTCCTAGCATATTGGCTGCGATAAGAACGGGAGGGTTTGTGCCTTGAAGCATCCGGTTGGCCGTCAAGTTCATCTTTAGGATTGGTCCTGGTGTGGCATGAAGACGGCCTGTGCCAATGCCATGACAGCCTGTGAGGAATGACCATGAGCAAGGAGAAACAGAAAAAATCACCACAAAAAAGCCTCAAGGAAAAGCGAAACGAGAAGCGTGAAAAACGCCAGAAACAGTCAAAAGATTGACTTTTTGGGGTGCAGGGATGCGCCCGCACATTCTGATAAATAAGCGTTTATGCGTCATGGCGAGGTGGATCTATTTTTTACCAGCTCAATGCACTTTCGGTGGTCAAGAATATTTCCCCGTGCGTAGGTGTGGGTGTTGAGATTTGATCTGAGAGTCGCCGGCTTGACATGGCCTTTTTCAATTCGTGAATTTTTTCTGGCAGATTATTTTTCCGCAAATCAATGTTTGCAGGATTGGGGGCGACGCATCGCCTGTATTTGAAATGCCACCAAACATTCACAATAACTTCCCGAAATGTACATAGACCGTCCTGATAATTTCTCCTGATTGCTCACACCCATTCCTACATCCGATCAGGAGACTCCCATGCCTTCCCCCGTATTCAACAAACTGGCCCTGGTGCTTGCCGTGCAGGTGGCCATCGGCTTGCCCGCTGTGGCCCTGGCCAAGCAGATAGAAGAGGTACAGGTCACCGCCAAGCCGATCCGCGACAGCGAGCTGGCCGCCATCGAAGCCAAGCGCGATTCGGACAACTATGTGGACATCATCGCCGCTGACACCATCGGTCGCTTCCCCGACCAGAATCTGGCGGATTCCCTCGGTCGACTGCCGGGGCTTGCCATCGAGCGGGATCAGGGCCAGGCCCGCTACATCAACCTGCGGGGGGCGCCGTTCCGCTACACCAGCATTGCCTTTGACGGCATCGACGTGCCGGGGGCCGAGAGCGGCCGCATTCCGCGCTTCGACAGCTTTCCCTCCGTGATCACCAGCCGCCTGGAGGCCAACAAGGCGATCCTGCCGAGCATGCCCGGGGAGTCCATCGCCGGCCATATCAAC
>JALOAH010000013.1 GCA_023228865.1 Porticoccaceae bacterium
GAGCGATCCAGCGCAAGGGGCCGTCATTGACAAAGGCGGCGTCGAAAGGAATTTCTGTGGGATGGCTGAATTCCAGCATCATCGCCCAGCAGCCAACCATGGTCACGGCTGTGGGCAGAATGCTGAAGTGGGCGCTAAAGGGTTGCAGCAGCGGCGTCGCCTGGGGCGCGGGTACAGCGATTACCACGGCATCGAAAATTTCATCCAACAAACCGTGCTCGGCGGAATGAAGCTGCCACCCCTGTTGTTGTCGCTGCAGCGCCTTGATGGTGGTCTGGTGCTGGACATGAAGATTTTTCGCCAGCAATCGAGCCGGAGCCGTCATTTTCGGCGTGCCGACAAAGCGCTCGATGACGCTGTTGTGTTGCGCAGGCGGGTGAGTGCCAAAAATACGAATTTCCGGTTTCCATACCGCGGCGGCTCCCGCCTGTTGCCAGCGCGACACTTCCGCTCTGAAGAGAGGGGTTCTGGCGGTGAAGTATTGGGCGCCATGATCCCATTGCCCTTGTTCTCCGCGGCGATTGCTCATTCGACCGCCACAGCCGTGGCTTTTTTCAAAAACATGGACGGAGTGTCCAGCGTCGTGAAGCCTTGTGGCGCAGGAAAGCCCGGCAATGCCTGCGCCTACGATGGCGATAGATTTATGAATGGTCATGGGTTTAGCCTTGCGAAATTGTTGTTTTCGGTTGATGATTTTATGCAAAACCTGTACAGCTGAATTTTGGCGATAAAGTTTTAAACGCACTGTTTTCAAGGCTGGTATTGTAGGGTTTGTGGGCCGGGGTTTCACTATAGAGCACCTCTAAAAATACATTTTTAAAGGTGCTCATCATTGAAGTTTGTGCATTTAAATTTGCATGCCGTGATTTGAGAAGGCATGATAAAAAATAAAGGGCATCGCCAAAATTCACCTGATCAAAGGATATTCCTATGAGCCAGGACACCAAGGGTGCGAATCCTGCGGTTCTTATTCCTGTATTTATACCCGCTGTTGTTGTAATTTTTCTCCTTGTTGTTGGAACAATAAGCAATCCCGAGCTCGCCGGCGAGGTCTTTGGCAGCGTGCAGACGTACATTACCCGCACATTTGGCTGGTTCTATATGTTGTCTGTGGCTTTTTTTCTTGTCTTTATTGTCGGTATTGCCCTGACAAAATGGGGGCATATCAAGCTGGGGCCGGATCATGCTGATCCCCAGTACAGTTTTCCTGCCTGGTTTGCCATGCTGTTTTCTGCAGGTTATGGCATTGCGCTGCTGTTTTTTGGTGTGGCAGAACCGGTTTTGCACTACGCATCGCCGCCTGTGGGGGCAGGGGAGACCGTTGATGCCGCCAAGCAGGCAATGCAAATAGCGTTTTTCCATTGGGGATTTCATATTTGGGCCATTTATGGCCTTGTCGGTTTGATTCTGTCTTATTTTGCTTTCCGCCACGGCCTGCCTCTGTCCATCCGCTCGGCTCTGTACCCCATTATTGGCGATAAAATTTACGGTCCCATCGGGCATGCAGTGGATGTCTTTGCCATTTTAGGCACCCTGTTTGGCATAGCCACAACTCTCGGGTTGTCGGTTGCCCAGATCAATGCGGGAATACATTATCTCTGGCCTCAAATTCCCGTCAGTACTGTTGTTCAGGTTATCGCCATCGCAATAATTACCACGCTGGCAATTTTTTCTGTTGTTGCCGGGCTGGATAAGGGGATTAAACGGCTGTCTGTCATTAATATGGTTCTGGCTATCATACTGATGACCTTTGTTTTTTTTGCCGGTCCTTCTATCCATATTTTAGAGAGCTTTCTGCAAAATACCGGCAGTTATTTGAACCAGATTGTTGAGCGCACCTTTAATCTTCAGGCTTATTCCCGCAGCGATTGGATAGGCAACTGGACGTTGTTTATTTTTTCGTGGACCATTGCATGGGCGCCTTTTGTCGGGCTGTTTATTGCCAAAATCAGCCGTGGTCGCACCATTCGCCAATTTGTTCTTGGCGTGATGCTGGTTCCCTCTATTTTCACATTCTTATGGTTTTCCATTTTTGGCAATACGGCTCTCTATGAAATTATGAACGAGGGTTACAGCGTGCTGATCGGACAGGTGCAGGCTGATCATGCCGTTGCCCTGTTTAAGCTCTACGAAATTTTGCCACTGTCGTCGTTGTTGTCGTTCATCACCGTGATATTGATTATTACTTTTTTTGTGACTTCATCGGATTCCGGTTCCTTGGTGATTGATTCGCTGGCCTCTGGTGGCGCCGCGGTCACGCCGGTTTGGCAGCGTATCTTTTGGGCGTCTATAGAGGGCGTTGTTGCCGCTACATTACTCGTGGCGGGCGGATTGAGTGCATTGCAGACCATGGCCATCGCCAGTGCGCTACCGTTTTCGCTAATTATGATAGTGGCGGCTATTGGCTTGTGGCGGGCACTGATTATCGAGGGTCATCATCACACCAGCTTACACATGGGTATCCAGAATCGCTTTACCGGTCATTCCGGGCGAGAAATCTGGCGGCAGCGCCTTCAGGGGCTGGTGACCTTTCCAGACCGCCAGCAGGTGGAGGAATTTATCGCCACTACGGTGATCAAGGCTATGGGCAGAGTGCAGCAAGAGCTAATCAAACAGGGATGGTTGGCCGAAATTGATATTGATGCTGTCAGTCATCGCACCTGTATAGAAGTGCGCAAAGGTGCGTTAATCGATTTTATTTATGAAATTCGCATCGTTCCCCATGGACTTCCAGATTATGCCTATCCGGAAATGATTCACCAGGGCGATGCCGATAATGTTTACTATCGGGCGGAAGTTTTTTTGCGTCGCGGTGGTCAATCCTACGATCTTTACGGGTTTGACCAGCAGGACATCATTGCCGACATTATCGATCAATTTGAAAAATATCTGCATTTTCTCCATATCTCGCCAGGGGATTTGCCCTGGAAAGTGACAGACCAGGATGACCTGTTAAGCCGGGAGACATAGCGGCGATGAACGATCCGCCAAATTTCTGCCAGTCAGCTCGCGGATTTTATGGCGCAGGCTAATTCGGGTCTGTGGCGGTGGTGTTTTTGTTGAGAACCAGCTCCCTGAGTGTCATGCCAGCCAGATGATCCCTTGTTGCCGTTTCGATCTGCTCCATCAGGTGGTCGACAGCAGCTACTGATTGCACTTGGGTTTCTGTCACTTCGGCGTCACCCAGGGGCTTGCGCATGATGGCGAGCAAATCGGCAACACAGAGGCTGGAAGGGTCGTGACTGAGAAGGTATTCGGGGGGATGGCTATTACTTTCCACCACCAAGCCGCGATCCTCAAGCATTTGCAGTGTTTCTCCGATTCTGTCGCTGGGTATTCCCATTAATCTGGTGAGAGTTTCGAGGGTTGGCGGCAGCTCTTCGTGAACAAATTTGTAGGCGACCCAGTACATCACCAACAAGCCCAGCTGTTCCCGCAAATGACCACTGAGAGCGGTGTGCTCGCCGCTGAATTTTAATTGCTCAGGATACTGGTGGTAGTACGCCACCTGGGCGCCAATCAACAAAATAAGCCAGCTGAGATAGAGCCAGATCATAAAGAGAATGACAATGGCAAAGCCCGAATAAATAGCCGCGTAGTTGGTGGATGAGGCGGCGAATTCGGCAAAGACAACGCCGCTCAATTGCCAAAGTATGGAGCCCACCACAGCGCCGCTCATGGCGGAAACCAGTTTTACCCTGGTATTAGGAATAAACAGATACACAAAGGTGAATGCTAAAAATATGAGCAGAAAAGGCACCAGTTTTGATGCCAGCAGCAATAGGCTGCCAAAGGGTTCCATCGCCGCCAGTGTCTGTACGAGCGCGCTGTTCATCATGGATGCGGTCATGCCCATTGCCGAGAACACCAGCACCGGGCCAACCATAATAACGCTGAGATAGTCGCTGAAACGTCTGGAAAGGGAGCGCGATGTCTTGGCGTGCCATACGTGATTAAAGGCATTTTCAATTTTTTGTATCAATGCAATAACGGTATACAGCAGCAGCGCGAGGCCGACAGAACCGAGAACGCCAACTTTCATATTCTCGACAAAACCGAGCACATTCATCACCAGCTCATTGCCTTTCTCCCCCAAAGGTTGAACCAGATTAATAAGAAGGGGCTCGATTTGATTGTGAACGCCAAACGCCTTAAGCACGGAAAAGCTCACTGCCAACAGGGGAACCAGCGATAACAACGTGGTATAGACAAGGCTCATGGCCCTGAGGGTAAGCTGCCCGGAAGACAGATCCCGGGACAGCACCCACAACAAGCGCACAGCTGCGAAGCCGACACGGGCAGGCACGCTGAGAGTTGTCAGATCTGTGCGCCACAACTCGTCGTGGAGAAAACTCTTGATTCGGCCGTAAGCGTTTGCCGGATTTTGCATATATTCACGCCTTTTTTTGTTGTTGCTTCAGACCATAGAATAGCGCCAGGGCAGGAATGCGGATCACATTTGGCGTTCGCCTCTGAAAGCCTGCGAGTTTCGATGTTGCCGAAAGCGGCAAAACTCAAAACAAACCAGCAACAGACGCCCCCTAAACCATAGTAATCAGAAAATTATTAAACACAAGGCTACCCAGGCTCTGGGTGGGGAATAGCTGAAACCCGTGGCCTTATCAAAACATATCAGCCCTGGAATTGGCTCGGTGCAGTGTCAAATTCGAGTTTTCCGGTTGCCATGGCAACGATTGCCACGAGCTCGAATAACTTCAGCGCTTCCGGCGCGAAAATTCGGGCAACAGGTGCAGTTTCCTGGCTGGAAAAACGGCAAATGGATGTTGAGCGGTTGTTTCCGGTGACCCAAAAAAAGAACCCCGAACCAGAATGGCCGGGGTTTTAAAGAACGGTTTTATCAAGGGGAGATGATAACCGTTTTGCTCACAACGAAAAGGGAGAACAATTCGCACTTACTGAGACTATGGCTTTATTGGGAAGTTCAAAAAAATCTGAAATTTTTTCATTAAATTTTTCAATGAGTCATTCCACCCGGTGCTGGCTTGGAAAACCTGGCGGCAGCGTCGCGATTGCCGCATTTTTTCCCTCCCTGTGGGCGCCCAGGTTGGGAGCTTTTCACCATGGAACAGACCCACGGCCTGGCACAAGTCGGTGGATGATGGCGTTGCCGCTGGGGTATGATGTGTGCAGATGTTTTTCAAAGACTGCTCTGGATAGCGATTGCGTGAATCCCGCGGTGGTCTGGACAAAAAGCTTTCTGAGGCATGGGGTTAGGAGGAAAAAATGGGTGATCATGGTTGTTGTTCCCATAAAGCTGATGACAGCGCCGCCGCATTCGCGGAACAATTAAAAGATCCCGTCTGCGGTATGTCTGTCACCAGAGACTCTGAGCATCAGGCCGACTTTCAGGGTAAATCCTACTATTTTTGCAGTGCCCGTTGTCAAACCAAGTTCAACGCCAATCCCCTGGCTTATCTTGAAAAGAAAACCGAACCCCAGGACAGTAATGCCTGGTACACCTGTCCCATGCATCCAGAGGTGCGCCAGCTCGGCTCTGGGGACTGTCCGAAATGCGGTATGGCTTTGGAGCCTGAAATGCCCTCCCTGGAGGAGGACGAAAATCCCGAATTTAGGGATTTTCGTCGGCGTTTCTGGTGGAGCCTGCCCTTCAGTGCTGCCGTATTTGCCCTTGCCATGTTTGGCCATGGCGGCCACTGGCTGCCAGCGAGTCAACAAAACTGGGCGGAGCTGATTTTGGCGACACCGGTTGTACTGTGGGCGGGACTGCCGTTTTTTCGGCGCGGCGTCCAGTCCATCATTACCGGCAATTTCAATATGTGGACGCTGATTGGCCTCGGCACCGCATCTGCGTATATCTATAGCCTGGCTGCCACGTTGGTTCCACAGCTGTTTCCAGACTCTTTTGTAGATAATGGCCGGGTCAGTGTCTATTTTGAAGCGGCTGCGGTGATTATTTCCTTGACCTTGATGGGGCAGCTGTTTGAGCTGAAAGCCAGATCGCGCACGTCGGAGGCCATTCGCGCATTGCTGCAACTGGCGCCGGATACCGCGAGGCGCGTTGGCGTCGATGGCAATGAAGAGGATGTGCTCTTATCCCACATCCATGTTGGCGATTTGCTGCGGGTAAGGCCGGGGGAAAAAATACCTGTGGATGGCTGTGTCAGGGAGGGCGCCAGTGCCGTTGACGAATCCATGCTCACCGGCGAACCTATTCCCGTATTCAAGGGCGTTGGCGATAAGGTCATTGGCGCCACCCTCAATACCAGTGGCAGCCTGATTATCCACGCCGAGAAAGTCGGCGCCGAGAGTACCCTCGCCAGAATCGTTGCCCTGGTTTCCCAGGCGCAACGGTCGCGGGCGCCGATGCAGCGATTAGCGGATATCGTCGCCGGCTATTTTGTTACTGTGGTTGTCCTCATAGCCATCGTCTGTTTTTTTGTCTGGGGTCTTTGGGGTCCCGCCCCCAGCTGGGTTTACGGCCTTATTAACAGCGTTGCTGTGCTGATTATCGCCTGTCCCTGTGCTCTCGGCCTTGCTACCCCTATGTCAATTATGGTTGCCACCGGTCGCGGGGCGAGCCAGGGGGTTCTCTTTAAGGATGCCGCTGCGATTGAAGAGCTGCGCAAAATTGATACCCTGGTGGTTGATAAAACGGGGACTGTCACTGAAGGGCGGCCGGTTTTTCGTCGCCTGGTTGTCGCAGGTTCCTTTGACGAAAAGGAAGTGCTACGTTTGGCTGCCAGCCTTGATCAAGGCAGTGAGCACCCTTTGGCGGCAGCGATTGTAGCTGCGGCAAGGGAGGAAAAGCTCAATCTGGCCAAAGTGGAAAATTTTGAATCCAGCTCGGGAATTGGCGTCACCGGCAGCGTTGAAGGCAGGCAGCTGGTATTGGGTAATAGCGCATTGATGGATCAGCATGGCATTGACTGGCGCCCCCTTGCGGAGGAAGCAGATCGCTTGCGCAATGAAGGGGGCAGTGTGATTTGTTTAGGGGTCGATGGTGCTCTGGCGGGAATCATGGCAGTTGCCGACCCCGTAAAGCCCACATCCCATCAGGCTATAAAATCCCTGCGGGCAAGGGGAATCAACATTATCATGGCAACGGGAGATAACCGCCGAACCGCCGACGCCATCGGCCGGGATCTGGGCATCGATCAAATTTACGGTGAAGTGACACCCGCGAAAAAGCTGGCGATTATTGATGAGCTACAGGCTGCCGGTCATATTGTGGCCATGGCTGGCGACGGTATAAATGACGCACCGGCGCTGGCCAAAGCCAATGTGGGTATTGCCATGGGCACGGGTACGGATGTCGCCATGCACAGCGCCCAGATAACCCTGGTAAAAGGAGACCTTCGCGGTATAGCCGAGGCGATTGCCCTCTCTGAACTCACCGTTGCCAATATGCGCCAAAATCTGGGTTTTGCCTTTTTGTACAACAGTATAGGTGTCCCCGTGGCGGCAGGTGTGCTTTATCCATTTTTTGGCCTATTGCTATCGCCAATGGTTGCCGCACTGGCCATGAGCTTGAGTTCGGTTTCAGTGGTTGCAAATGCGTTGCGGTTGCGCTTTAAACACCGCTGAGGTGGTTCTGTGCGGCAGGGCAGTAGAATCTTTGATGGGATTTGGCGGGCTGAATTGGATTACGTGTTTAATAATTGCTGGTCACTCTTTGGTCACACTGAGTGTTTTTTGTTTTGAAAAAATCCATAACGTTTTGATTTTATTGGTCGGAGAAACAGGATTTGAACCTGCGACCCCTGCCTCCCGAAGGCAGTGCTCTACCAGGCTGAGCTACTCTCCGACAGCATTTTCCGGGTTTTTTAAAGCGGTGTGATTGTACAATAATTTCTTTAAAGAACTCTTATTTTTCACTGAGTTTTTTCAGTATTGCCTCCATTTTTTGTTCCATAGCATAGAGTCTTTCCTCGACGTCGCAAAGCTTTCTGAACTGATCCCTTTCTTCACTCAGAACCTCCTCCTCTTTTTGACTCATAAAATAAGCCGCTAAGCTGGCTGTGATCATGGCAAAAATACCCAGCCCCATCAGCATCACCAGGCTGGCGAAAAGCCGTCCCTGAAGGGTGACAGGAACAAAATCCCCATAGCCGACGGTGGTGACGGTAACCCAAGCCCACCAAATGCCGTCAAAAGGGGAGTCAATACCGGGTTCAAGTGCGGCAATCATGACGCCAGACATGATAATAATAATGGCGCTGGCAATCAGGGTGGGACCAAGCTGGTTGCGGGACAGCATTTTTTTGACGCGACTGCCAACATGGGCAAGCAGGGCAAAAACAATTAGCAATCTCAGGATACGCAATGCGGCAAGTTGCAATTCCCAGCCCATTAAAATGGTAAATCCCATCAGGACAATAATCAAATTTAGCCAGTTTTCGCGAAGGTAGCGACTCGGATGTGACACCAACAGACAAAAGGGTCAGGGTTTCAATGGCAAATAGCGCCCAGATGAAAATATCGAAGTACAGTGTATCGTATACGAGCTCGACATTGCTGGCCTCCCCCCACCAGCGCAGCAAAATGCCCAGCGCTGCCACCAGCATGGGCAGCTCGAAAATAAGACCAACTTTACGTGCGCGAGGATTTTCGGTGCTTGAAACACCAGCGGCGCCAAGCCAGCGACTTATTTTGGGAATGTGAGACATAAAATCTCCCGGCAGTCTGGGCGGTATTGGTGCTCCATTCTATCACTAGACCGGGGATCTGATCCTGATCGGTGTGATGTACTGGAAAAGGAAGTGCTAGTATTGCTGTAAATATCAGAGTGACGGGTGGCGGATAATGACGACGTTAGATAAATTATTTGCAGATATCGGCGCTGAAATGAGCGAATCCAGCGCAAAATTGCCGCCAGTAGAACGATGGAATCCCCCCCTGAGCGGCGATATTGATATTCGCATTAACAGAAGTGGTCAGTGGTTTCACGAAGGTGGCGAAATCAAGCGCAAAGCGCTGGTTAAATTGTTTGCCAGTATTCTCAAAAAAGAGGGTAATGAGTTTTTTCTTGTCACGCCGGTGGAAAAATGGCGCATTCGCGTCGAGGATGCGCCTTTCGCCATCATCGCTGTCGACATTCAACAGCGCAATAATGTGCAGGTGCTGATTTTTACAACTTCCGTGGGAGACAAGGTTGTTGCTGGGCCGAATAACCCCCTGCGCGTGGCGGTTAATGATAAAGGTGAGCCGAGTCCTTACCTCCTTGTTAGGAGTGGTCTCGAAGGCCTGATCAATAGAACCGTTTTTTATCAGTTGGTGGATTGCGCTGTGGCGGAGACGAACGATGGCGATAAAGAAAAGGCTGTACGGGGGGTGTACAGTCTTGGGTGTTTCTTTGCCCTTGAATAGGTGGGTAGTTACGAGCTGCAAGCGCCGAGCGCCAAGGAAAAACATGCAGCGCATGTCGTCTCCCTTGCGGCTCGGCGCTAGGCGCTTGTAGCTATATATCCTACATATTCGGATAGTTGGGGCCACCTGCGCCTTCGGGAGTAATCCAGACAATGTTCTGGGTGGGATCCTTGATATCACAGGTTTTGCAGTGAACGCAGTTCTGGGCGTTGATCTGGAAGCGTTTGCTGCCATCGGCGTTGTCGACCACTTCGTAAACTCCGGCAGGGCAGTAACGCTGGGCGGGTTCGTCAAAAAGTGGCAGATTGTGGCTGATGGGAATATCCGGATTTTTCAACGTCAGGTGACAGGGTTGGTCTTCCTCGTGATTGGTATTTGAGAGAAATACCGACGTCAGCCGGTCAAACGTCAACTTGTTATCCGGTTTGGGATAGTTGATCGGTTTGCAGTCTTTGGCGGGTTTCAGCTGTTCGTGGTCGGGCTTGGGGTCAGACAATGTCCAGGGCAATTTGCCGTTGAAAATATTGATGTCGATAAACACATAGGCGGAACCGAGAATATTGCCCCATTTGTGCTGAGCAGGACCGAAGTTACGCTGCAGGTGCAGTTCCTGCCAGGCCCAGGAGGCTTCAAAGGCTTGTTTGTAATTACTCAGCTCGTCGCTGCTGCGTTCGGCGGCAAGGGCTTCGGCCACCACTTCGGCGGCAATCATGCCGGATTTCATGGCGGTGTGGGTGCCTTTGATTTTGGCGAAGTTGAGGGTGCCGGCATCGTCGCCGATCAGAAGGCCGCCGGGGAAGGACATTTTGGGCAGAGACTGAAGGCCGCCTTTGACAATGGCTCTGGCGCCATAGGAAATTCTTTCGCCGCCTTCAAGGTATTGTTTGATGACTGGATGAGTTTTGTAACGCTGGAATTCTTCAAAGGGACTGACGTGGGGGTTGCTGTAGGAAAGATCCGTAATCAAGCCGACAACGACCTGGTTGTCTTCAATGTGATACAGAAAACCACCGCCGGCGCTACCGCTTTCCTGAAGTGGCCAGCCCGCGGAGTGAACCACAAGGCCTTGTTTGTGTTTGTCTTGAGGAATTTTCCATAACTCCTTGATTCCCAAGCCGTAGTGTTGGGGTTCTTTGCCGCTGGCCAAGTCGAACTTTTCAATAAGACGCTTGCCCAGGTGGCCGCGACAGCCTTCGGCAAACAGGGTGTATTTGCCATGAAGTTCCATGCCGGGCATGTAGCTGTCTTTGGGCTGACCGTCGTGGCCAACGCCCATATCGCCCGTGGCGATACCTTTTACCGAGCCGTCTTCGTGGTAAACAATGTCAGCTGCGGCAAAGCCGGGAAAAATTTCCACGCCCAGGGCTTCGGCCTGCTCCGCCAGCCAGCGGCAGAGGTTGCCGAGGCTGATGATGTAGTTGCCGTGGTTGTTCATGGTTTTCGGGACAAACAGGTGGGGAACCTTGATGCTGGATGAGCTGTTGTTGAGAACATAAATATCATCCCCGGCAACAGGGGTGTTGAGGGGGGCACCTTTTTCCTGCCAATCGGGAAACAGCTCATTGAGGGCACGGGGTTCAAACACTGCGCCGGAGAGAATATGAGCGCCTACTTCGGAACCTTTTTCAACCACACAGACACTGATGTCCTGGTTGAGCTGGCGAAGTTTGCACGCGGCAGCGAGGCCTGCAGGGCCTGCACCGATGATGAGGACATCGTATTCCATAAACTCTCTTTCCACAGCTACCTCCAGCTAAACGGGATTGATTTGAACTTTCGCAGTAAAGGCGGGAATTTTATACATATTGGCCTGTTGATTCTACTTATTACGACTTTTCGGGGGGATTGAGTTTTTTCCCAGCGCCAGCGACTATTGGTTTCCCGTTTGGCCTTGGCTAATACTCGGAAAAGTCTTTGTGGAACACGGCTTCAAGGCGGAAAAGTATCACCACGGCGCCATCCCTCTCTGCGCCGGGAAATTCTTTACTCCAGCGATAACTGGGTTGAATTTCGCCATAGAGCCAGGGTCGCAGCATGTTTTGGCGGTAGCGAATACCAACCACATAGTTGTTGACCTGGTTTTCCGGCTCGGTTTCGCCGTCCATACCGACAAAGTAGCTAAACGCTTTTTTGTCAGACAGGCGCTTGTCGAGAGACAGGCTGGTGTTCCAGGTAATGCCGGAAATGTTTTCCTGCCATTCAACCTTGTTGTGCCACTGAATCAGCTTGTCTTCGTTGAGAATCCGGTCAAATTCGAGGCGGGTCTTGGAGGCGAAGCCATCGCCGCCAAGATAGAGAATTTCCTGGCTCGCCATGCCGATAAGTTTTTCGCTCAATGGGTAGGTGTAACGGTAGCGGGCGGATGTTTTGAGGTTGATCGATGAACGCACGCCGACCCTGAAATCGAGGCTGGAGCGCTCTTTTTCAGAGACGCGGTACTGGAGGGAAACGTCCTCCGGGGTGTCCCTTTCATCGATTAAAAGGTCGTCGCGCCCCGTTTCTCCAGTATCTTCGTCGGAAAATAACAGGCTGAGCTTGTTGTTGAAGTTGGGAAGATAGACTTTGCCGCGCAGCTTGATGTCGGAATCAAACTGATCGTTTTCATCCCACTCCTGCTCCAGGCGCAGACGCAGGGTGGAGTAGGGCGCCTCTTCTTCAGTGCGGACATCGCCAAAAAAATTGTTCATCCATTCGGCGATATTGTCAGCATGTTCAACCACATAACTGTGGCTGCTATCGAGCCATTCAAAGGATTCTTCATCCTCGTTGGGCGTTGCGTTGGCATCTGCCTGCTGGGGTTTCTGAGGCTGGTCGGCGCCCGACGGCACGTCGGGCAAACCCAGGGCTACAGGGGGTATTAGATAAAGCATCAGCGCCAAAACTAGACTTTTACTGCCCATAACCTGATCCGCATGGCTTGTTGTCGCCTGGCAAAGTTTTTGAAACAAGGCAAGCTCTCCAAAAAAGTTTAGTCTGCCTGCAAGTCCTCTTCCATATTTTTAGTGGTGCTTTCCGCCAGTAGAACCTGGCGAACCTGGCGCAGGTGAGCCTTGATCCTGGCGGTATTTTCCGGCCCCATGCGCAGCATCTGTTTTTGTATGGCGGGCAGGGATTCCAGTGCCGGGTCGGCGAATTGATAGGCGACAGACTCCGATTTCAGGGCGATTGCCGAGTCGATTTCCGGCGCTGCCAAAATCTGGTCAATAGCGGCGATAAGGCTGTTGTCAAACTTGTCGGCAGGATAACCGAGATCTCCGTAGGCGCTTTCCAGGAGAGGGCGCAAAGTATGGAAAACCTGACCAAGGGTTTCCGGGCTTATACCGGTAAAGAGCGCGGTGAGGCCGTCGTAGCGTTCGTAGTTGGTTTCATCCAGCCAAATTCTGTCTTCCTCTCTGATGACGTTGAACTTTCCTTTTGGCGGTTGTACCGGAATGACTTTTTTAAGCAGGTTGCCCTTTGACAATCCGTCAATAAAGGCCACTGCTTTTTGCAGCAGGTTTTCTGTTTGCAGCCACAGGGCAAATTCTTCTTCGGCGCTCAACGGCGCGAGAACGTTGCGGGCAAATTCGTCGCTATTGGCGAGAGGTGGCAATGACTCTGCAGGTTCTTCTTCCATGTCGTAGGTTTCTTCCGCTTGCGGAATATCCGGCGCCTCTTCGACGGCCTTGGGAAATACAGGGGCGGCAGGCTGGGTTGTTACGGGCGCCTGAGCGTTGGCTGGCGGTGGCGGCGAGCCGCTGTCTTTCTGCAGATACCAGACGGCCGCGGCAATAATCGCCACCACCGCTATTGCTGTGGGAGCCAGGGGGAAAGGTTTCCTGGTTGGCGCTTTGTGCTCTCGTTCATAGGTCATAAATCACCTCTCTGGCGCAAATTTGATGTGAGTTCATTATGGCACACTGAGATCTTTATAGGACTTTATCAGCATTTCATGGGTTTCCCCGTCTTCCTTGTGGGTGAGTTTAACCGGCAGGTAGTCGAGGCTTTTGGCGAGCCACAGATAGGTTTCCCGTTTGTTTGAGTCGCGAATTCGTTTGATGATGAGAGTGTCCAGCTTGCCCAGTGGCGTGTCGAGGATTTCCGCATCGATAACCCTGTAGTGATAATCCTTGATACCGTTGCGGGAAACGACTCTATATTGAAAATCGGACTTCCCCTGGAGAAGATCCTGGCGCATCTGCAGTTGATAGCTGAGGGGCGTAAGCAGAGATTTTTCAAGCGCCAGCTCCACAGTGCGGTCTTTATAGGTGTTGGTGACAATGCCTTTTTGCCGGTTGAATGCGGTGCTTTCTGTTCGTTTGACGCCAAAAATAGAGCGCTTGTAATGGTATTGCTGGGGAATGATATTGCCGCTGCTGTCAATTTCCAGGTGCTCTTCTTCAGAAATCGTACCGAGAAAATTTTCCGCTTTTGTTGTCAACAGGTAACCATTGGCAGTCGTGCTTAAACTGCGCTTGTTTTTGATGGCAAGACCGTTGTAGCTAGCGGAATAACTGGCTTCATAGGGAGCCGGCAGTTTCAGGGGCATCGGCTCTGCCACGCGACCGGTGCCGTCATCCGCGCTAGGGTCGGCAGTGCCGGGTTTGGCGCTGTCCGCCGCCAGTGCAACGTCGTCATCGAGAATAGTTGTGGGGGGCGCGACTGCCCCGGCGGAGACTTCCGTAGAGCCACCTCCCGCCTGGGTCTGCAAGCTGACGGCGGTGAGCGCAGCGAGGATAAACAATAAACGCAATAAAATCATGGGGCTCCCGAAATCTGAAGGTAGGCTTCTTAGAGTACTACATTAGAGTGCTACTTTAGAGTACTGCTTTAGAGTACCACTTCGTTTAGAGTACTACAGCCAGACAATGTTCACGCAATAGTTGGCGATAGTGGCGGGGCGGTTTTTCGGGAAAAATGCAGGGGTAGAGGCCCGGCAGGGTGCCGGTCTGAATCAAGTCAGTTTCGGGCATGCCAGGTATTGTGTCGAATTCAGCGAAAAATCGGCAAAGTCGCCGATGGCAAACTGTTGCCGAACTGGAGTATTTGAATTAGGCCCGAATGTGAATAATTCCAGATTGCGGCAGTATTTTGCCGTTGGCCTGCACATATCCGGATTCGCTGTAGCTCACCTGGTTGTTGCAGAGCAGCCGAACGGCTTCAGTATAAATTTTGTGTTCCTGCTCCAAAACCCTGGCCGCGAGGGTTTCAGGGGTGTCTTCGGGGAGAATAGGGACGCGAGCCTGAATGATGGCAGGGCCGCCATCCAGTTCTTCAGTAACGAAGTGAGCGGTTGCTCCGGCTTCTCTATCGCCAGCGGCAATGGCTCGCTCGTGGGTGTGGAGTCCGGGGTATTTGGGCAGCAATGACGGGTGGATATTGATGAGCTTGCCGCGCAGGGGGCGCACAAATACCGGAGTCAGGATTCGCATAAAACCGGCGAGAATCACCAGATCCGGCTGATAGCTGGCCACCACGGCGAGCAGGGCGGCATCAAAGTCCTCACGGCTTTGATAGGCCTTGTGATCCACCACCGCTGCAGCTATTCCCGCTTCCCTGGCCACATCCAGCCCGGTGGCGGAGGCCTTGTTGCTGATAACAGCGACAACCTCGCCGTTGATTTCGCGGTTTTTCGCCGCTTCCAGCAGAGAGCTCATGTTGCTGCCGCGGCCGGAAATAAGAATAACCAGACGTTTTTTTTCAGTCTGCATGGGCAAAATCGCCAGTCGAATAGATTGAGGACAGTTTGGTGGCAGGCTCTAGCTAATAACCACCTGGGAACCATTTTCAGTGCTTTTGGTGATTTCCCCTATCAGGGTGGCTGTTTCTCCCGCCTGGCTGAGAATGGTGAGGGCATTTTCGGCCTCGTTGGCCGGGACGCAGACTACCATGCCGAGGCCACAGTTAAAGGTGCGGTACATTTCTGTTTGTTCAACATTGCCCTGTTGCTGCAGCCACTGGAAGACCGGGGGAATTTTCCAAGAATTTGCCCGGATGGATGCTGTGGCGCCCTTGGGAAGAACGCGGGGAATATTTTCGAGAAGGCCGCCCCCGGTAATGTGGGCGAGGGCGTGAACAGGGCATTCGCGAATCAGGTCGAGCAGGGGTTTCACATAAATTCGTGTCGGTGCAAGCAGTGCTTGAGCCAGGGTTACATCGCCAAGCATTTCCTTGTGGGGATCGACACCTGAAATATCGACAATTTTGCGAATCAGCGAGTAGCCATTGGAGTGGGGGCCGCTGGAGGCAATGCCGATCAGGGCATCGCCGATATGAACGGAATTGCCGTCGATGATTTCCGCTTCTTCAACCACGCCCACGCAAAAACCGGCGAGATCGTAGTCGTCGCCTTCGTACATGCCGGGCATTTCTGCGGTTTCTCCGCCAACCAGGGAGCAGCCGGACTGTTTGCAGCCCTCGGCAATGCCGGTGATAACATCCGTTGCCATGTCCACATTGAGCTTGCCGGTGGCGTAATAGTCGAGGAAAAACAAGGGCTCGGCGCCGCAAACAATCAGATCATTGACGCACATGGCGACAAGGTCGATGCCGATAGTGTCGTGCTTGCCGAGATCCATGGCCAGCCGCAACTTGGTTCCCACGCCGTCGGTGCCACTGACCAGAATCGGGCTTTTGTAGCCCGAAGGCAGTTTGCAGAGGGCGCCAAAACCGCCAAGGCCGGAAATGACTTCGGGGCGCCGGGTTTGTTTGGTAACGTCTTTAATGCGTTCAATAAGGGCATTGCCTGCATCAATATCGACACCGGCATCTTTGTAACTGAGGGAGGGTTTTTTGTCGTTGCTCATT
This sequence comes from Porticoccaceae bacterium, assembly GCA_023228865.1. The sequence goes on from JALOAH010000013.1 coordinate 16,135, forward strand.
CAATCTGTCCGCATAAAGCTTGCCATTGACGGGGCTAAAGGTATAGGTCAGTGGCTGGTTGGCGTGGTTGATGGCGCATTATAACCGAACACGGGGAAGAAAATGGGGTCGCTCAGGGATTGTGGTTATAAAAAAAATCCGCCGGGGTGCTGGTGCGCACTTAGACTGCTGATACAATTCCGCCATGAAAAAAATTATCCTTATTACGCTGTTGTTAACCTTGGGGTTGTCGCCTGTGGCCATGGCCGATTCGGCGGCGGCGCTCTATTCTGCGGTGGTGCCGGTTGCCGACAACTCCGCCACTGAACGCAACAGGGCTCTGCGCGCCGGGCTCCTCGAGGTGTTGGTTAAGCTGACGGGAAGTGCGGATATCGGCAGCAGACCCGAGGTCAAGCAATTGTTGGCTGGTGCCAGCGCCTATGTGGTGGAGTTTGGCTATATCAAACTCGCCAATCAGCGCCAGGGATTAAATGTGCGCTATTCGCAAATGGATATAGACCGGTTTTTGCGCCAGAAGCAGCTTCCCGTGTGGCCAGCCAAACGACCTTCACTGCTGGTATGGGTGATCAAGGAGTCCTCTGGGCAGCCGCAATCTTTTGTCTTTGGCGACGACGAAGAGTTCTATGCGGCGCTGAACAGCATTTTTGATCGCCGCGGACTCGTGGCCACTTATCCCCTTTATGATCTTGAAGACTTGTCGGCGTTAAGTATGGATGCTGCCTGGAACCTGGAAGCCGATAAGGTTGCGGCTGCCAGCGCCCGCTATGGCGCTGCGTCCTGGCTGTTGGTGCGCTGCTATGAAACCTCCGCGCGCACCTGGCGGCTGACCTGGGTGTTGGGTTCGGCACAAAAAAACCAGGGCGATCAGGTCTATCTCGACAACCTCGATGACAAGGCTCTCGATGCCGCCCTTACCAGAGTGGTGGATATGGCGGTTGACCGCATTGCATCCACCTATGTTTACACTCCCTCACTGACGGCAGACAAGTTGATTGTGACCGTTGATGGAATAAGTTCATTCAATTATTACAATCAGTTACTGGATTTATTAAAAGAACTTTCTATAGTGAAAAGCCTGAATATCGAATCTGTGCAGGGTGAAAAAATTCGCCTTCACGTCGATCTGGAGGGAGATGCTAAACAGTTTTTTGAATCCCTGGCACTGTTCGATCAGCTTGAAGTGCCCGAAGAACTGCCGACGGATGGGCAGCCCGCCACCATTCAATGGCTGCTCAAATGACGAGTGTTTTTTTTTGTTCACCCCGTTTGTGGTGACGACGGCATAATGGCAGCTCAGTTAAGCCTTGCCCTGTCCTTGAGAGATGAGGCGACTTTCGACAATTTTCTGGTGCGACCGGATTCTGTGCGCGCTCAGGCCGTTCAGGTTCTTCAGGGCAAACTTTACCCCGGCCAGCATCTTGTTTACCTGTGGGGAGCGCCCCAGGCGGGGGTGAGCCATCTGCTACAGGCCGCTTGTCACTATTACCTGGAGCAGCAGCGCGGCGCCCAATATTTGCCTTTGCAAGACATGATCGGTTTTGAAGCGGAATCCCTGCTGGTTGGGCTTGAGCAGTTGCCTCTGGTGTGCCTCGAAGATATCGATCGCATTCAGGGCAATCCCCAGTGGGAAAAGGCAATTTTTACTCTCTACAACAGTATTCGCGACAGGGGTGGCTTAATGTTGGTGGCCGCCGACCGCTCCCCCAGGGAATTGCAGCTTGGTCTCGCGGATCTTAAATCCAGGTGGTCGTCGGGGCTGACCTATCATTTCAACCCCTATAACGACGAAGAAAAACTCGCTATTCTCAGATTCAGAGCCTCCCGTCTGGGTCTTGAGCTTGGCGAAGATGTGGCGCTGTTTATTCTTACCAGGGGCAGCCGCAATATGGATCAGTTGATGACCTACCTAAAGCAGCTGGATGCTGAATCCCTGCGCGCGCGGCGCCGCATTACCATCCCCTTCGTCAAGGAAACGTTTCACTGGTAGTGCCCTATGGGGTCGGGCTTGAAACTCCCTAGATCTCAAACTGACTGATAAAGTCGTGTTCAACCTTCATTCCGTTATTCTGGGTTAATTTAAACGCTTCGCGCCTACCCTTGTACAAAATGCCAGTATTAAAGCCGTCGTCCAGCATCAGCCTTTTGGCGGCTTTGCCCAGCTCAGAGGTTGCCTCTACCGGCGCCTTCCTTACCTTGTGTCGCCATTCCTTTTGGTCGGGGCGGTAGGTGACGCAAGGACTTAATATCTGCACAAAGGAAAAGCCGGGATAGCTGATCGCTTCCTCGATAATGGTTGCTGTGCCTTTGGGGTCGCCAGCAAAAGTGCGCGCCAGGAAATTGGCGCCCGATGCCAAAGCAATAACCAGGGGATAAAAGGGGCTGACGCCAGTGCCGCCGGGAGTTAGGGCGCTGTCCCAAAGTGGGTCGGTGGTCGGTGAGGCTTGTCCCTTGGTCATACCGTAGACCTGGTTATCCATGACGATATAGGTAATATCAATATTGCGGCGACAGGCGTGGACAAAATGGTTGCCGCCAATGGAAAAGCCGTCGCCGTCGCCACCGGTGCAAATAACAGTCAACTCAGGTCGCGCTGTTTTTAAGCCGGTGGCTGTCGGCAACGCACGACCGTGAACGCCATGGAATCCATAGGTGGCTGTGTAGGCCGGGAGTCGCGATGAGCAGCCAATCCCCGAAACCACGGCCACGTCTTCAGGGCGGAGTGAAAGGCTTGCCAGCGCTTTGGTTAGCGCCAGTAACACGGAATAATCGCCGCAACCGGCACACCAGACCGGTTTTAGATCTGATTTGTAATCGGCAGCTTCAAGAGCTGCTGGGCACGCAATAGAAGTATTCATCACTCAATCCAGGTTTTGATTCGGTTGACAATTTCTCCCGGGCGGATGGTGATGGGCCCAGCTCTGTGCAAGCTGGTTATTGCGCCGGGTAGTTCGTAGTGGGCTTTCAGAAACTTGAAATATTGGCCGGAGTGGGTTTGCTCAACCACCAGGACTTTCTCCACGCCCTGCAGGGCTTGCGCCATTTTCTCGGGTTGCGCTGGCAGTATCAGGCGTACGGCAATCAGTCGCACATCAATACCTTGTTGGCGCAAGCGCTGAGCCGCCTCCCGTGCAGCGCCGGTGGTTGATCCCCAGGTAATAATCGCAATATCGCCATCGCCCTCTACGGAAGCCCAGTATTGACCGTAGTCAAAACAGGTTAATTTTCGCAGCCGCTTGTCCATCTGTTCTGCGTGGTGTTCATTTCTGGTGGATGGTGTTCCACTCGGGCTGTGCTCCAGGCCGTCGGCTGTATATTGGCCGCGGGGAGTGCCGGGTATTGCCATTGGCGAAACGCCGCTATCAGTAATAGCGTAGCGTTCGTACTTGCCATCGGGGTTGCCCTGGTCATGGTCAAGCACCAGGCGCTGGGTGGCGAAGTCGATATCTGCAGGGCGCCTTATGGCGGCCTTGGCCTGACCCATAAATTGATCGGAGAGAACAATGGCTGCAGTTTGCAGGGATTCTGCCAAATGTACTGACCATTGTGTGGTTAGCAGGCAGTCATCCACCGATGTTGGCGCCAACACCAGATGGGGCGCATCGCCGTGGAGGCCGTAGGTCGCTATATTGAGGTCACTTTGCTCCGACTTTGTCGGCAGTCCTGTGGAGGGGCCGCCGCGCATGACATCCACCACAACCACTGGGACTTCAGCGGCTACCGCCAGGCCGAGGCTTTCGGTCATTAGCGCGAGTCCGGGACCCGAGGTTGCTGTCATTGACGGAATCCCACCAAAGGAGCCTCCGATTGCGGCATTAATAGAAGCCAGTTCGTCCTCAACCTGGATCAACGAGCCTCCCAGTTTGGGTAGAGCCAGGGACATCCACTCCAAGACTTCGGTAGCGGGGGTTATCGGGTAGGCGGCGACGAAACGAATGCCGCCCTTAAGCGCACCCAAGCCGGTGGCTTCGTTGCCGGAGATAACCAGGCGCTCCCCTTGTACCGGTTGCGGGAATTCAGCTTTGGCAATTGCCGGCAGGTGTGCCGCAAGTGCTCGGCCTATTTCAACCGCTTGCCAGCAGTCGGCAACGGCGTCCGCACCTTTTTTGGCAAATTTCTTTTCGATGGTGTTTGCCAGGGAATCATCGGGAAGAGATAGCAGTGCCGCCAGAATACCCAGCGCCACCATATTCGTTCTACCGTTTTTCACCGTGGCGATGGCTTCGCTAATGGGCAGAGGAATTATCCGGGCGCCAGTCTGGGCGATAATTTCTGGAATGTCGCCGCCATCGCTGTCGCAAATGATCCAGCTGTCTTCACTGAGGGGGATCTCAGAGGCGAAGCGTTCAATATTTTTCCAGTCAATGGCGAGAAACACTTTAAAAAAATCGTCCGGACAGGAGGAGGGTTCCGTTGTCAGTCTTACCATCGCCGCAGATTCGCCGCCACGAATCTGTGGGCCGAGGGTTCTGGTAAAGGTTCCAAACCAGCCAACCCTGGCGGCGGTTGCGAACAGCAGGTTGCCAACAGTCAAAGCGCCAGCGCCACCGCTGCCTGCAACGGCAATAGATACGGATCTTGGGTTGTTCAATGTTGTTGCCATGGCAAAACGCCTCTGTGGATTTGCGCACCCTGCACAGGCCAGTAAATGAATATGGCTATTGATTTACTGGCCACCTCGAAACAGACTCTAGTGGAGCGAATTGTATTTTTCCTGTAGCTCGTCCCTGGTTTCTCGCCACTCGGGATTTGGCACTATGCAATCAGCCAGGCACTCGATCACACATTGGGGCTCATCGTTCGCCCCCACGCATTCCGAGCATTTCATGGGATCAATTTTGTAAATATCGCCTTCAGTAATCGCTTCATTGGGGCAGGCCGCTATACAGGCGTCGCAGCCAGTGCAATCATCGGTAATCATTAAAGCCATGATCTGTACCTCTTCAATGGTGGTCGTTAATCTTGGAGTTGTTCACTCCCTGTTGACATTCGCGCAGCAGCATCCTTTTGGGCACTATCGCGGGTTGTCATTTTTTCGCACATAAACTGTTCCCCAGTCTTTGTTGCTTGCGGTAAGTTCATCGAAGCAAATGGTGCAATCGTCACTGAGAGATGGGGTATTTGAATAAATAATTTTTACTTCGTAACCGATAGCCTTGTACGTTTGAGCTAACTCCGACAGCCTGGGTTCGTCGATGGTGCTTCTCGCAATCCAGCCTTCATTCGCCAGCGCTTGGTTGTTGCTGGCATCAGCGCTTGCGGTTTCATCGCTGCAAGGTTTGGAGCAGGACATGCCGCAACCAAAGGGCAGGCTTAAATCGATGAGGGGGATTTTTGCTGCAGTCATGGTTGCCTCCGTAACAACGGAACACTAGGTGGCGAGAATTGCCCGTTGTCTGGTTTGAATCCCCTTGTCCAATAATGGGAAGACGAAGAAAGATTGCCAGCCCGTTTGCCGTTGGCTTTGCGGTCAGTTTTAACGTCTGTTGCCATCTGTTGTGCTCTCGAATGGATCAATGGAATAGCACCACCTTTTTAATATGAGCGCTGCTCACTCTAGGGCTTAATCTTTGTTGAAAGAGTAAGCCCTTTATTGACAATTGAGCAATATGAATAGAATAGAAATATGGTAAATAGTGATTTTGTCGCTTTTTTATTGATTTATGTCAATTAAAAATGGGCTGAGGCTCTGGCATTCAGGTTCACACAATGGCCGTGGTTTTTTCATGAGCAGCGCTCAATTTTTATGGTTTACCTGGTGCTAGCGAGGCGCCGATACTTACAGCTGGCACTGTAAAGGCTCCAGGTCATCATTGAAAAAACGCCCAGCCAGACTGCTCCGGCGGCGGTGTTCAGTATGGCCGGAAATGCCGGAATGGCCAGGGTGAGCAATTGGGCTGCGACAAGGAGATAGAGTTGGATTTTGATTCTTCGCTCAGGAATAAATCCTTTCATATGGGGAACCTGGATTGGCGCCTTGCCGGCCATGGCGCGCTCTGTGTTTATTCCCTGTAAATGAAACCAGAGCAGAAAAGCGGTAATTTTGTAGAGCATGCCGATGATAACCGGAGTGATAAAAGCGATTATGTAGAGAATTACGCATAAAAATTTAAAGTGCAGCTCCAGTTGTGGTGGGCTTAAAAATGTTGCCAGCCACCAGCAGATGCTGGTTGCCAGCAATCCCATGCAGGCGATACGCCAGAAATGCTGGTGACTTTCGTTGATGCTGCGGCGGCGGTGATGCTGAAGGTATAAGGTGGTAACGGCAAATATTATCAGCGCTGCGGATATGAGCAGATCCAGAATCAGCAATCTGTTGAAATAAAAATCCCCGGCGTTTGGGGTGGGTTTCTGATCAAAAAAAGAAAAAACCATGCGCAGCACCATCAAGACAAAAAGGACAGGGACGAGGACGCGGCTCACAGGTTTTGGAAAGGTGTTGGTAATTTGAAAAAGAGGAACCACCTGATAGGCGACAGCGATGATGAGCAGGCCAGTCCAGCCAACAAGCCCCCACATTGCATGGATGTCAGTGCCGGAAGGTCTTTGCAGGGGAATATATCCAGTGTGCCCCAGCGCCATAACGACGCCCCAGGTAATGGTAATCAGCAACGCCGTTAGGGCAAGCTTTATGCCGACAATCGAGGGTGTTTTTACTGTGGATTTTATTAACGCCCGCCCGGCAGCGGTCACAAACAGGGCGATGGCAGTGGTAAGTGCGATAGCCGCAGCCTGAAAAAGAAAAGGTTTGCCAAACAGAAAAGCGGCGATCAGGGCAATGACTCCCAGCGTCCACAGGGTGTGAACCAAAAATCCGGTTTGATCGGGTTTGCCGATGGTGGCGCCAGCAAGCACTGGCAGCATCTGCATCTGTGCGCCAAGCATAATGCTGGTTGCGAAGCCCAGCAAAAAACAATGGGCGAGAGCAAGTGTTTCTGGCGCCCAGCGGGAAACGGTGAGATCCCCGCTCATGGCAATCATCAGTAGAGCAGAGGCGATGCCAAACAGCGGCGCTGTCAAAAAAAAGCGAAACGGCACCGATATCGGCGGCGCCTGTTGCAGGGACAATCCTGATAGTTTCATGGCTGATTGCCTGGTTTCGCCAGGGAAGCAATATCATGGTGCACAGTTTTTTCAGCGATGTTGTCGTTTTCCCGCCAAACAAAAACATGGATAAGGCCGCTGCTGTCCGCAAATGTCTGCGCGCTCATGCCCAGGGTTTCAAGTTCCGGAAACAGCATGACGGGGGAGCGGATGTGGAGAAAATGGAGGTAATCACCCTGGTTTAATGCCGCCAGTATATTCATGGCTCTGACAAAGGGTTCTGGAGGATCCATGCCGCGGGCATCGAGAAGGAATGCCTTGCTTTTGCTGGCGGCGTCAGGAGGCATGTTTCATTTTCTCAAGGATATCGCTGCAGTTATCCGCCAGCTGTTCGTCGCTCATGGGGTAAAGAATACCTTCTTCCTTCATGTTGTGTTGTTGCATGGTGATCAGCAGGGTTTCACTGGCGCCGAGAAATTCATCTTTGGCTTGTGCTTCAAGAGCCTGACGCATTTGCTGAAACAGATTTCTCATTTGTTCGTGTTCCATTCTCATCACCTGGGTCGGCCCCATGGTCATGCCGGTTTTTTCTTCAAGGGAGGGGAAGAGAACTTTTTCTTCCATAACAAAATGAAGCTCCATCTCGTCGATAAACGCTTTGGTGGCTTTGGCCGCCTCTTCCCAGTTTTCCTGGCTCACCGCTTGTTCGGCTGTGGCAAATATATTGTCGCAGTGGCGGTGATTGTCGGTCATAAAGTTGCTGATTGAGGGCATGGTTATCTCCACTGGTGTTTGAAATCTTTTTAAAGCGATTGTACAGAGGTTGTCGCGTCAGCTGGTGGTTGCTTGCCCGGTATCATCTGGCAGCTTTGTGTTTCGCCGACGCTCTGTCCATTTATAGGTGAATATTTTGAGTAAAGCTCAGTGTTATTTATATTATAAATTCATTAGCGCAGGTGATTCTTATATCAGTTTATGTGCGCTCTATATGATGTATATCAATAAAATTTCAGTTTTTGCCTTAACTGCCTCAATTTTGCGATTTTGCGTTTTTTTTCCGTTGACCGGATTTGCTATCCGTGTGTACTCTAAAAGTGAGCGTGGCTCATATTAATTTTTGAAAACGTTCATTATCTGACCGCAACCAACTTATAAGGTTTTTCCTGACGTGAAAATAAAGCATGTACCAACAAGACGCTCCAGAGTGGATCGCGAACTAAGAAAAAAAGAAATCGAGTCTGCGGCGCGAATCGTCTTCTGCGAGAGAGGCTTCGAAGCTTCCATGGAGGAAATAGCAGTGTCCGCAGGGGTGGCGGAAGGGACTATCTACACCTATTTCGAAAGCAAAAAAGTTTTGCTGATCAAGGTTTTGGAAAACTGGTATACCTCCATTCTTGACGAATTTGAAGATCAGCTCGACGCCATTAGTGGGTCGCGCAGGAAAATTTATTACATTATTTGGCGCCACCTGAAATCGCTAAAGGACGATGCCGCACTGGCGCGCTTGATGTATTTCGAGGTTCGTCACAGCAATGAATATTTCGGCAGTGCCATCTACGAGTTGAACCGCAAATATACCAATGTCCTTGTCGAGATTTGTGAGGAGGGCATCAGGGACGGTGAGCTCAGAGCCAATATTCCGGTGAAGTATCTTCGCGACCTGGTTTTTGGCGGCATAGACCACCTGGTATCAGGTTATTTGTATAACAACAAGGAAATCAATATCGGCGTTGCAGCGGAGAGCATTGTCTCCCTTGTTTTCGACGGCATTGCTCAGGGGGATAACGATATGTCATCTCTGGGGGATTGCGTGCGCCGTCTCGAGGCGGTCACCGGCAAGATCGAAACTGCGGTTTCGGGAAAAAATGACAAGGGACTCAAAGTAGTCAGTGATTAACCAGGTACGGAAAAATTGCTTGTCAGTTGTCTGGATTGATGGGCAGTCAGTTAACAGGTTTCAGCAGAGGGTTAAAGCGATGAGTGATATAGATTTAAAAGAGCGAGCCGGAACGGCTCAGTTTGATCAGGGGCAGAGTATCGTTGGTCGAGGACAGCGGGAAGCCGCGAGATTGACGAGGGAGTGGTTTTCCTCCCTGGACAAGGCTGCCCGCGAGGAAAAAAAGGCGGCCTATGTTTTCGTTATGGGAAGCATGAGTGAAGTGCTGCGCACATTTGATCTGCCCATCGTCTTTCCTGAAGTCACGTCCCTGCAGTTGGCGGTGAGGGGAATGTCGGAGGAGCTGCTGAAAAAATCTGAGGACTACGGCTATTCTCCGGATGTCTGCGGCTACGTTAAATCCGATGTGGCGCTGCACCTGGCTGGAGGTCACCATCCCATGGGGATGATTCCGAAAGCCTGTCTTTCCATTACAACCAATGCCTGCAATACCTATTTTAAGTGGGCGGAAGCCTGGGAGAGGATTTTTCACGCCCCGATAATCACGGTGGATGTGCCCTCTGAACGCGCCAATGGCTGCAAAAGCATGCCCCAGGATATCGATTATCAATTTGAAGTCGATTATGTCACCGGGCAAATCAAGGAGCTCATTGCCAAGTGCGAAGCAATCACCGGCAAAAAATTTGATATTGATAAATTTCGTGAGTGTTTGGTGCACTCAAACACCATGAATGTTTATTACAAAAAAGTCCTGGATCTCAACGCCAATACACCGGCGGTGTTTAACCATTTGACGGATGGCCTGGCCTACCTTGGCATGGCCAATTGTTTCCGGGGAACCGCTGAAGGTGCGCAATACTTCAAGGAACTCTACGAAGAAATGAACTACCGGGTAGAGCACAGTATTGGCGCCATCACACGCATCGATGGCAAGCTGGTGTCCCTTGAACAAAAGTTCCGCTTGGGACTCAGGGGCGTGCCCTGCTATCCGATCATTCGCGAATTTGATGAAATGTTCTCAAAATGGGGTGGGATTTTTGTCGCCTCCGGTTATCTGACCTGGGCATCCGGCGGAATGTCGAAACCCTTTGAATTTGATCTCAATAATCCCATCGAAAGTTTTGCCGAGGGCACCGTGCGTCAGGTTCGCGAAGTTCAGGGTGGGGTGATTTTTGATATGCCGGAAATTGAAAAACGGGGCTCGCGATTCAATCTCGATGGTGTGGTTTATCACGGTGTCAAAAGTTGTCGAACCGCGTCTTCCAGCCTCGCAGACAGGCGCTTTTGCTCTTCCGAAGAACAGGGGCTGCCCATACTTCTCATTGAATCGGAGCTGGTGGACCCTCGCGCAGTATCAAAGGCGCAATTAAAAAACCGTGTCGATGCCTTCTTTGAGGGTTTGATTTCTCGTCAACACAAGGAGCAAATGCAATGAATAATGCCAATCATTTTGTCAGCTCCCTCACGGAAAAATGTCGCGACAAAAGCCTTGAAGAGATTTTTACCATCCTCCGCGATTTGGTTGAGGATGCCCAATACCCGACGGTAAAGGAATGGCGGAATCAGGGTGGTAAAGTACTGGGACATTTCCAGGTCTACTTTCCTGAAGAAATAGCCCATGCTGCTGGCATGCTGCCGGTGAAAATTTGCGGCAGCCAAACCGACGGGGTTGCTGTTTCCCAGCATTTCGGCTCTTACCTGTGCTCCATTTTGAAAACTTCGCTGGGACTTGCCCTGGATAAAAATATCGAGCTGGATCTTTTTGTCGGCCTGCCCATTTGTGACGGTGCGAGAAATCTCGCCGGTATCTGGGGGAGAAATTTTCCCTACAAGTCACAAATTCTCCACCTGCCTCAAAACCCGAGTTCCGCCGCTGCGCCAGCTTTTTTAAGGCATGAATATCAGCGTCTTGCCCAGGATATCGAAAAGGTCACGGAAACGCCCATGAGCGACGAGGCGCTGCGCAACTCCATCAAGCTTTACAACCATTCTCGACGTTTGATGTTTGACATCTATCAACTTCGTCGCACTGAACCCTGGAAACTTTCCGCCGACGAGTCCATGGCGCTTATCGCGGCTGCGGGCTTTTTGTTGCGCGAGGAATGGGTGGCGCTGGCGGAGAATCTTTTGCCGAGAATTAAAGCACGCCAGGCGCAGCAGCGGGAAAAAATGCGCGTAGTTCTTGAAGGTGGTTTTTGCGAAACCCCACCTTTTGATTTTCTTCAGGCGGTTTCCCGGTCTTGCTATGTTGTCGATGACGATCTTTTTATTGGTCTGCGCTATTTGCTCGAAGATGTGGAGACAGAGGGCGATCCATTGCAAAATCTTGCCGACGCCTATCTCTTTAAATCTTCCTACAGTGCTGTTCAACACGACGACGACAAACCCAATGAAAAAATGCTTTTGGAACGGGTTAAAAATAGCAATGCGGAAGCCGTTATCCTGGCGTCGGCGAAGATGTGCGAACCGGGGCTGGACGAACAGGTGGCTTACGGTAAAGAGCTGGATGAAAAGGGTATTCCCTATTTCATTAGTGAATTTGAGGAGAATCAGACAACCTTTGATGACATCTCTATTCAACTTGAAACCTTTGTCGAAAACGTAATGTTCGATTGATTCTCATTGGGAGGTTGACATGATTTATACAGCAGGTGTTGATGTTGGCTCAACACAAACCAAAGCGGTGATTATCGATTCCAACAGGAAAATTGTCGGCCGTGCTTTGACCGATACCGGGGCAAATGTTATGCAGGCGGCGCAAAATGCTTTCAACAGCTCGCTTCGCGATGGTGGCATCAAAGAAGCCGATGTCGCCTATGTCATAGGAACCGGATATGGCCGCTACAAGGTTTCATTCGGTGACAAACAGGTGACCGAAATCAGCTGCCATGGTCGCGGTGCAGTACACATGTTTCCCGGTACTGGAACCGTGATTGATATGGGCGGGCAGGACAGCAAGGCGATACGGGTCGATGGCGGCGGCGAAATTGTTGATTTTTGCATGAATGATAAATGTGCTGCAGGTACAGGGCGTTTCCTTGGGGCGGCGGCCAAGGCTCTCGGATTGCCCCTGGATGAACTGGGGGAAACCGCATTGAAATCCAGCAAACCGGTAAAAATAAGCACCACCTGTACGGTTTTTGCCGAGGCGGAAGTGCTTTCCTGGCGGGCGAAAGGAAAATCCATTGAGGACATTCTTTGGGGTGTACACAAATCCATTGCGTTTCGTTCGTTTGGTTTGCTGCGTCGAGTCGGGATTGTCACTGAAATCACTTTTACCGGCGGTGTCGCCAAAAATACCGGCATGATCAAGGCTCTCGAAGAACTGCTTGAGTGCAAACTCAATGTCAGTGAAGACAGCCATTACATGGGCGCCCTCGGGGCGGCGTTGTTCGCAATGGATGAAGCCATTTATGGTGAATCCAAAATATTGGAAGGGGTGCATTCATGACTTACACAATTGGATTGGATATCGGCTCAACCTATACAAAGGGTTTAATACTGGATTGCTTGGGCAATATTGTCTCGAGGTCGATGAGCCCCAGTGGTATAGAGTTGGAAACATCAACTCAAAGTGTGATGAATGATGTTCTCGATTTGGCCGGACTTAGCCAGAATGATATTGCTTACTGCATTACCACCGGCTTTGGCCGCCACCAGTTTAGCGTCAGGGATACCCAGGTTACCGACGTCACAGCAGCGGCGAGGGGAGCCAATTTCCTTTTTCCGGGAACGAGAACCATTCTTGATATTGGCGGCCAGACCGTCAAGGCCAGCAGGATCGATGAACACAGAAAGGTGAAGACCTTTCGCTTGAACGACAAGTGTGCATCGGGAACGGGCACCTTCCTTGAAAAAACTGTCCGTTATATGGGTTACGACACCAGTGATATCGACGGCTTGCTCAAGGATGCGACCGAAGCTGCCTCTATTTCAGGAGTATGCACGGTATTTGCAGAATCCGAGGTGATCAACCATCTCAGTGAAAGTGTTCCCCCAGAAAACATTATGCTCGGCGCCGGACTGTCATTGACAGGGCGTTCAGTGCAGCTTTTGCGGCGGGTAAAAATTGAAAACGAAGTGACATTGGTGGGCGGAATTCTGCGCTGGGGACGAATGGTTGAAGCCATCTCCGGGGAGATTGATGCCCATGTCAATGTGCCCAAGGGTGACCTTCCCCAGTATACGGCGGCGCTTGGCTGTGCTGTTCTCGGCCATGTCCGCCTTAAAACGGCCGAATTTCCTGCCGGGAAACCCGTCCTCGCCAAAGCGTCCTGAGGGCTGGCTTGAAAACGGGTTCGTCCGCCATAACAGCGGCAACCCTCAATATCTGGGCAATCTTGAGATTTTTCAGGGTTGCGCCAACTGGGCGCAGGGAGCCACTTGAATTAAAAAGTAATGCCCTTGATCTGGATCAAGTCAATTCGTTCAATTGAAGAGTAACTTAATAACGAAGGCATATGTGAATATGCATTAAAACGAATAAACGTTGTTGCTTCATAATTGTCAGATTTAGTGCGCAGGATCGTTTCGTTTTTATCCTGCAATAAAAGCCGTAATGCTGTGTTGATCGCCGTGAATTTTTACCGCCAGCGCCCTGTGCCTGGAAAAACTATAAAATAATCCGTGAATTGACAATGGCATGTTTTATTTTATGGCTGAGACCGGTTTGGTATTCCGCGTCGTTAGCGGCTACGGTTTTTCGATACATAAATTTACCCGCCCCATGCAGAGCTGGCGAGGTAATAAAAAAATGCTCTGCCTCTTTCATCAATTGCAGCCTCTGTCATTGACGAAACCCACCGACACAGAAAAATCTGGCGATGTAAGCGCCTTTTTTCACAGCTTGCATTCGCATATGAAATTTCGCCACCAAGGCCAGGCTCCGTTTTCCACGGTGACCAGGCCTGAATTTATCAGGCCTCTGGCGCAGTTTTTTTCGCTTACCTACTGGAGCGGCAAGTGTTTTTTTATGGGTGTCAATGGGATAAATAGAGCAGACAGCTGAAGTACTGCCGTTCGCCCTATTTTCTATAAAACCAAAACAAGGGGTAAAAAATGGATAGTCGACGTGTAAAAAATTCCAGCAGTTATTTGTCGCCCGTAGCTGGCGTCTGGAGCGCCATTGAGGCGGTGGAGGTCAGAATGATGCCAACACCTCTGGGTATGCAGCCTACGGAATATATCAGGCAGTCATGGAATAACAAGCCTTACGGAAGCGTGGATTCGTTGTCGGTGAGCAGCGTTCACGACGGCAAAACCCTAGCACTGAAGGTTAGTTGGCAAGGTGTCAGCCCCGAAGGCTCGGACTTTCCCGATGCCCTGGCAGTGGCCATGCCGATTGGCGAGTCGCCGCCCCTCGCCTTGATGGGAATGCCGGACAAACCCATCCATATTTTACGCTGGACTGCCAGCAACCCCATTCTTTCCTCAATTCTTTCCAAAGGTATCGGCCTCTCCGACCACGGGCCTTCAGTGGTGGCTGGCGCTGAAGCAGCAAAACAAAATGGAAAATGGCATCTGGTCATGACGCGCCAGCTGGGCGTCGGCAAAAATATTGCCCCCCTCGTGGAGGGCAAATCCACAGAAGTGGGATTTGCGGTTTGGTACGGTGCCAACGAGGAGCGAGCCGGTATCAAGGCTTTTTCCGTTGACTGGCTTAACCTGACACTGGATGCGTAGGAGGAGTTATGAGTGATAAACAAGTAGCAATGGTAATGGATCTCAACAAATGCATCGGTTGCCAAACCTGCACGGTGGCCTGCAAACGTCTTTGGACTCGTCGTGAAGGCATGCGTCATCAGTGGTGGAATACCGTCAACTCCCAGCCGGGCACAGGAACTCCCCACGGATGGGAAAACATGGGTGGCGGATTTAAAGACGGAATTGCCCAGGTCGGTCACAGACCCACGGTGGATGAGTATGGCAAGGCCTGGGAGTTCAATTACCAGGAAGTTTTTTATGGTGGTAAAGACCATGTTCCACTGACTCCGGTAGACGGCGACGCCGATAAGGGCCCCAATTGGGATGAGGACATAGGTGCTGGCGAGTACCCTAATGGCTATTATTTCTACCTGCCAAGAATTTGTAATCACTGCACCAAACCCGCCTGTCTGGCGGCCTGCCCGCGCAAGGCTATCGACAAGCGAGAGAACGATGGCATTGTTTTGATCGATGAAGACAGGTGTCGCGGTTATCGTTTTTGCCAGGAGGCCTGTCCCTATAAAAAAATCTACTACAACGAAACACTGGGTATTTCGCAAAAGTGTATTTTCTGTTTCCCGCGCATTGATGAAGGTGTAACCACCGCCTGTTCGCGGCAGTGTCCGGGACGGGTTCGCTTTGTGGGTTATCTCGATGACCCGGAAGGGCCAATCTACAAACTGGTTCATGAACACAAGATCGCCTTGCCCCTGCACCCAGAGTATGGCACTCAGCCCAATGTTTTTTATGTGCCGCCAATGTCGCCACCGACACTGGATGAGAATGGTATTGCAACAGACAAACCGAGAATTCCCATAGAGTATCTGGTCTCCCTCTTTGGTTCAGAGGTAGAGGGCGTGCTCGACCGTTTACACAAGGAGCGAGAAAGAGTTGCAAGGGGGGAAAAATCAGAAATGCTGGATCTGTTGATTTCCAGAAAATGGATAGAAATGTTTGGTCCCTTTGGCAAACACCCGCGGGACGTGGGAGGCAATCCAGTACAAATGGTTACACCAGAACCGATCACTGATAAAGGGGGTGTGGCATGAATATCGACCGTCGCAATTTTTTGAAAATGAGTGGTCTTGTGGTGGGCGGCCTGTCGCTGCCCAGTTTTGTGGTGCGCGCTGCTGTAAGTGCGGGTGAAAGCGCAATACCGAGCTATTCAAGCTGGAAGGATATTTATAAAGCACAGTGGACCTGGGATCGGGTTGTTCGCAGCACCCATTTATTGAACTGCTGGTATCAGGCTCATTGCTCATGGGATGTTTATGTCAAGGATGGTCTGGTCTATCGGGAAGAGCAGGCCGCCCAGTATCCCCAGATCAATGAAGAACTTCCCGACTTCAACCCCCGCGGCTGTCAGAAAGGCTGCTGTTACAGCGAGCGGATGTATGACCAGACAAGGGTGCTGTACCCAATGAAGCGGGTAGGGGAACGGGGTGGCAACCGCTGGCAGCGGGTGAGTTGGGATGAGGCGCTGGATGATATTGCTGAAGCCTATCTCGACGCAGCTGTCAACGAGGGTACAGATACGACAGTATGGGATTTGGGTCCCGGCATCGATCTGGGCACCGGCATAGCAGCCCAGTCGAAATTCAGTATGCTCACCCAATCCGTGAGCCTGGATATGAATGGCGATATTGGCGACTCCCACCGGGGTTGCGTGGAAATGTTTGGCAAAATCAGTTTTGAGCGTTCAGCGGATGATTATTTCAAATCGGATCTGATTTTATTCTGGGCGGGGAACCCCATTTACACGCAAATTCCACAGGCCCATTTCTTTATTGCCGCCAAATATAACGGCGCAAAAATTATTTCCATCGCTCCTGACTATAACGCCTCTGCCATCAAATCTGACCTCTGGATTCCCATCAAGCCGGGCACAGATGCTGCCCTGGCGCTGTCGGTGTGCCGGGAAATCATTGAGGGCGGTCACGTTGACAAAGCCTTTGTCAAGGAACAGACAGACTTGCCATTGCTGGTGCGCAGCGATACGCGAAATTTTCTCAGACAAGCGGATGTTGTCGACGGAGGCGAAGAGCGGATTTTTATGCTGTGGGACAACGGCAACGATGGCCTGGCACCGGCTCCCTACCGCAGCCTGGCTCTCAACGGCTTGGATCCAGAGCTCGACGTTCGCGCCCAGATTAGCTTGAAGGATGGCACCAGTGTTGAAGTACGCACGGTGTATTCGCTATTGCGGGAACGACTGGCGAAATATTCGCCGGAAGCGGCATCAAAAATGTGCGGTGTCCATGCAGATATGATCCGCAGGCTGGTGAAGGAAATTGTTTCAGCCAAGGCTGTCGCCGGTACAACCCAATCCTGTCTCAACAAATACTATCACGGCAATCTGATGGAGCGCAGTATCGCCATGATCTATTGTCTGACCGGCAATATGGGGCGATCCGGCGCCGGTTTTGTCGGCTTTCCGCTGCTCACGCCGGATGGCACGGATAAATTTTCCATGACCCCCAATATCAGAGAGGTACAGAGTCATTTCGCCAAGCTTCAACCCATCATCGATCAGCGCCTGGCGGATGGTGACACCCATGAAATGATCGTCAACGACTTTGGCCGATCACTGTTTAAACCGGGCTCTGCGCCGATACGCATGCCCCTGTGGGCTTCGGGACAATTGTTTTGGCAGGTTCACGGCGACATGCCGTCGCTGTCGAAAAATGCGCAAACCTGGAACTTGGGAATCAAGCGTTCAATCGACGAGTATCTCGATGAATCCCTCGATAACAACTGGCAGCCCTTGCATCCCCCCAGAGAGAGGGAACCCAGACTGCTGTTCAGCATGGTCAGTAATCCACTGCGCCGTAAACGCAGCAGCCAGCAGTTGCTCGATGTGCTCTGGCCCAAGTTGACAATGGCAGTGGTGCTGGATTGGCGCATGAGCACCACGGCGCGCCATGCGGATTACATACTGCCCTGTGCCGGTTGGTACGAACACGCCAATCTTAAATGGGTAACGACCCTGGCGCCCTATCTGGTTACCAGTGATGCCGCAGTTCCACCCCTGGGAGAGTCCAAAACCGACTGGGCCATTATTGTGTCTCTGTCAAAGCATATTCAGAAAAAAGCGCGGGAGCGGGGAATCGGAACCATCAAAAGTTCCCATGGCCTGGACGTCAATCTGGGGCAGCTTTACGAAGATATGACAATGGGCGGCGAGTTCAAGGAGGAGGACAACGAGAAAGTTGCCAAGGCGATTTACGAACTGAGTTCTTCCTTCTCCAAGCAGACCTGGGAACAAACCAGGGAGCGCGGTTTTGCACGGTTTGAACGCGTATCCGAAGACCCCATATCCATAGGCAATATGTGCGAAATTCCGGAAAACGATTCCATCGTTCCCCTGACCTACCACATTCGCGACAAACAACCGTACCCGACGGCTACGCGCAGAATCCAGTTTTTTGTCGATCACGCGCTCTACGATGAAATGGATGAAGCCCTGGCCTGCCACAAGGAGCCACCAAAAATTGGTGGCGATTATCCCATTATGATGACAGGGGGACACACCCGCTGGAGTATTCACGCTGCCTGGCGGGATAGCGAAACCATGTTGAGACTGCACCGCCCAGATCCCTATTTGCTGTTGTCTGTTGAAGACGCGGCACAGCGGAATATTGAAGATGGCGACTGGATAAAGGTTTACAACGATACCGGTTCTTACATCGTTCGCGCCAAGGTGGCACCCAGTGTGCAGCCTGGGCAGTCGATTATTTACCACGCCTGGGAGCGGCATCAATTCAGAGGTAAAACCGATATGAATGCGGTATCCGCTTCGCCCTTGAACCCGGTGGAGCTGGCTGGCGGCCATCCTCATCTGGATGCGGGGCTAATGTTTGCCCAAACCACTGAATTTGACCGGGATACGCGGGTGGAAGTACAGAGACTTCCGGGGGGACAGTTAGCATGACTGGGGAAAGAGAATGCCTGAGCGCGGTGGAGCGCAGCGCCATATACAAAGGTCTCGCTTCGGCCTTTACCTATCCAAAGGAGGGAAGGGGGGCGACCCCTATGAATGGCGCCGAATACACCTCGGCTTTTGATCGTTCGGTGTCCGAAAGAGCCTGCTCGCTCCATGAGGCGAGCTATGGGGACGAGGATCAGAGCTCTCTTTTTGAAGAGCTTACGCGCTTCTACACCTACTTTGGGCTGTCCAGGTCTGAGGGGGCGCAGCTGCCGGATCATGTCGCCGTTGAGTTGGAGTTTATGCACTATCTAACCCATCTGGAGCAGCAGCTCGACGCTTCCCGATCGAAAGATTTGCTATCGCTACGACTTGCCCAGCGTGACTTCTTGACTCGCCATTTACAGCGCGTCCTGAACGGTGTTAATAACAAGCTGAGAATAGATGTGGCGCCGCAGTATGAGGAAATCGTTCGCACCGCAGTCGCCTTTGTCAACGCAGAGGCAGAATGGCTGAACCTGGATCTTGCCTCCGCCGCCTGAATCCTTGTGTGGACTTGCCTGTGCTGGCGCCATCCTCCGTTAACAACCCTGTCAGGACGAAGGGTTGTTAACGGCTCAGTAGCCTCAGGGTAATTGCGCCGGGTTAATTTTAGAGCGACGGGCAACCAAAGCATTGCAGATAGATATTCTGGGGATCGTTGAGGGCGCCCAAAGTATCAAGACCCTGGAGATAGTTCGCTACTTTCTGTGTCAAGGGTTGCGCGAGGGGCGCGGCCGTCAGTGGCGACAATAACTGCGCGCTGCCTTCTGCCAGCTGTTTCATCAACTGTTCCTGAAAGCTCAGGGGGCGGGTTACGTATTTTACCTGCCAGTTTTCCACCCCCGCTTTTTTGGCCGCAGCGGCGACGGCATCATCCAGGTCGCCCATTTTATCTACCAGGCCTTTTTCCAGTGCCTGCTGCCCCGTCCATACACGGCCGCGAGCGATTTCATCAATTTCTGCTGGCGTGCGCTGGCGACCATCGGCCACCAGTCTCACAAACTGGTGGTAAATGTTGTCAACACTGAGCTGGATAATCGTGGCCACTTCAGGGGATAAGGGGCGGTCGAGGTGATTGAAATCCGCCAGGCTGGTGGTGCCAACACCATCGCTGTTGACGCCAAGAGCCGCCAGGGAATCTTCAAAGGTGGGAATGATGCCAAAGACGCCAATAGAGCCTGTGAGGGTGGTTGGCTGTGCCCAGATTTCGTCGGCCTGGGCAGCGATCCAGTAACCGCCGGATGCCGCCATGGAACCCATGGAGACAATAACGGGCATGGTTTTCTGAACCTGAATCAGTTCCTGGCGAATCAAGTCCGAGGCGAAGGCGCTACCCCCCGGGCTGTCAACCCTCAGCACCAGGGCTTTCAGGGAGCTGTCCTGGCGCGCCTGGCGAAGTAGCTGGCTCAGGGTGTCGCCGCCGATAGCACCTTCCATTTGCTCACCGTCGAGAATGGTGCCGCTGGCGACAATCACACCAATGTTGGCAGTATTTTCCTTGGGCGCCTTGTCGAGGGAGGGCAGGCGCAAATGGTTGAGATAGTCTTTGTGGAAAATATTGATAAAACCATCCTTGTCAGCGCCGAACCTGTCGGCAAGGGAGGCCGTCATTTGTGGCCGCGACGCGATGCGGTCAACCAGTTTTGCTTCAAGGGCAAGACTGGCCATATCCCCGCCGTGGCTGCGGAGATTAATGTGGAGATTGTCGACAAAATTGTCGATGGTGCCCTGCGGCAGCTTGCGCTGGTTTTCGACATCCGTGGTGTAAGCATTCCAGAGTTCATCGATCCAGGCGAGGGTGTTTTGCCGTGCCTCTGGCGACATATCCGAGCGCGTAAAGGGCTCGACGGCGCTTTTGAATTCCCCGGTGCGAAAAACATGGAAATTGATTTTGAGCTTGTCGGCAGCCTCTTTGAAGAAAGATCCGTAGTAGCCAAACCCGGTGAGAACAACGCCGCCCATGGGGTTGACCTGGATCTCGTCGGCATGACTGGCGAGATAGTACTGCTCCTGGGAATAGTTGTCGGAGATGGCAATCACCGGTTTGCCGCTGGCGCGGAAATCGTCAATGGCGCGCCCCACTTCGTCAAGCTTGCTGATGCCGCCACCGGCGAGATGGCTGAGATCGAGGACAAGTCCGGTGATGCGGGGGTCGGTTTTGGCGTGCTTGAGCGCCTTGGTCAGGTCGCGAACCGGGGTTTCCGCGTCGTAGGGGGAACTCTGCTCCATCAACTGGGTGATGGGGTCTGCATAGGAGCGTTCTTCCACCAGCATGCCGCTTGGCATTAAACGCAGCGCCGCTTTTTCTGGCAGGGGCTTGACTTCCTGGCCGAAAAAGCTGAATAAAAAAACGCCGACAATAATCAGGAACAGTACATTGATGATCCAGCGGATGGCGCGCACCAGGCCGCCGACCCAGGAAAAAATACGCTTGAAAAATCCGGGGGATTCCCTGGTCATGACATCTTCCTTTGCATACTGTTGCTGGTGTTTGGAAAGCTCTTCTCAGGGCTGAGCGCCACGGTTGAACTGAAATGCTTCGCCATCAGGGTTCTCCGAGTCCTGCGCGCTCATATTTTTTCCAGCGGCTGAACATCATGGTGGCTGTAAATAGAATACAGATGAGAATTAACGAGGTGACATCAAAAAAATCCCAGTCCGGTGCCATGACATGGGTCACTACCGGAATAAAGTAAAGCAGGCTGACAAAGGACAGCATGGACAGACTTTTATCATTTTCCCGCGCCATGCCGGGCAAAAACAAAATCAGCGGCAGGGACACAATCAACAGTAGACTGACCGGAGTGCCGCCACGATAGCCACCGCCAACCATGGCGATGATAAAGAAAAAATAACTGCCCCAGGTGGCGTAGCGGGCGTACTTGAGCTTGGTTTGCAGGGCTTTGATCATGGCTGTTTACTCCGCCAGCTTGCGCGCCAGCAGGGCAATACGTTTGCCTGCGGCTTTGCACAGGGCAATTTCCTCATTGCTAAGCGCTGCGTTGTCTGTGCCAGTGACATGGGTGGCGCCATAGGGCGTGCCGCCACTGGTGGTCGTGGTCAACTCCGGATTGCTGTAGGGCAAGCCGGAAATCACCATGCCATGGTGAAGTAGGGGCAGCATCATCGACAGCAATGTGGTTTCCTGGCCGCCGTGGATACTGGCGGTGGAACTGAACACCGCCGCCGGCTTGCCGATCAACTCGCCGTTGAGCCAGAGGCTGCTGGTGCCGTCGAGAAAATATTTCATGGGCGCCGCCATATTGCCAAAGCGGGTGGGGCTGCCCAGTACCAGGCCTGCACAATTTTTGAGATCGTCAATGCTGCAATAAATCGCACCTTCGGGTGGTATGTCCGATTCGCTGGCCTCACAGGTGGCGGATACGGCGGGCACTGTGCGCAGGCGCGCTTCCATACCCGCGCTTTCCACCCCCAGGGCGATCTGTTCCGCCATTGCCGCGACACTGCCGTAGCGGCTGTAGAAAAGAATAAGGATATAAGGGGTCGCCATAATCGTAATCGCCAGTTGATGGGCAGAAATTAAAGAATACTGAGGACGTTTTCCGGCGGGCGTCCGAGAGCCGCTTTGTTGCCATTCACCACAATAGGCCGTTCGATCAGCTTGGGGAACGCAACCATAGCATCAATCAGTTCGGCGTCGCTGAGAGCAGGGTTGGCGAGGTGGTTTTCCTTGTAGGCATCTTCGCCGCTGCGCAGCAGTTGCCGGGGGGACATGCCGAGTTTTTTCAATAGCGCGGTGAGGGTGGCTTTGTCTGGCGGTGTTTCCAGGTAGAGAATAACATGGGGGGAAATGCCCCGCTCTTCGAGAAGCGCCAGGGTTTGCCGGGATTTTGAGCAGCGGGGGTTGTGATAAATGCTAACCATAGAGTACTGTCGAGCTTTTAACGTTGGCGTTCATTGTAAAGCCATCAACCAGCGCTGACCAGCAAAGCGCAGGGGTAATTGCCGGGAGCCTGTCGGACTCAGGCCTGTTCGACGGCGGGAAAGCCGGATTTGGCAATTATTTTAGGCCTTGGGTTGGCGCAGAAAGGCGGACGGAATTTTTCAACAAAGTGAGTTAATCCATGTTCAACACAGTCAATAAACACCTGGGTTTCATAAAAGTTCGAAGTGTCAGCGCTGCCCGCCTTGCCATTGTGGCCTGTCTTGTCGGGGTTATTGCCTCCTGTGATTCCGGGAGGCCGACGCCGCTGCCTGAAAACCCGGACGGCAAGCTGGTTTTTATTAATTACTGGGCGGAGTGGTGCAAGCCCTGCCGTGAAGAAATTCCCGAACTCAACCAGTTTCTCAAAGCCCATGGCGACAAAGTCGCAGTTTATGGCGTTAACTTTGACGGCCTCAGTGGTGATGCCCTGGCAGAGGTGGAAACCCGCATGGGGGTAAATTTTCCGACGCTGGCAACCGACCCCAGCGCCTATTTGGGTTTGGCGGTTCCGGAGATTCTTCCGGTGACTTTCGTCGTCAGCGAAAAATCCCAGGTGGTTGCGGAGCTGGTGGGGGAGCAAACCCTGCAAAGTCTCGAAGACACACTTCTTCGTCTTCTTCCCGAAGTCCAGAACCAATGATTGCCGTCAAGGGCATTGTCGATGGAAAAGTCCAGCGGGTCTGGTTCCGCCGCTATGTGCAGTCGGTGGCCGAACCCCTGGGGCTTGCCGGCTACGCCAGAAATCTCAGCGATGGCCGTGTTGAAGTGCTGCTCGTCGGTGCCGAAGAGGCCGTTACCCAGGGAAAACTGGCGGTGGCGCAAGGATCACCCCGGTCCAGGGTAACTGCCGTCACCTGGGTGGAGGTGGCCTGCCCGGAAAGTAATCAGGGTTTTGATGTCATCTAAACTTGCTCGAACCCCCTTTGGCTAAAAATCTGTTTGCGATCTCATTCCCAGAGGTTCGGGGGTGTTTAAAAGAACCTTGCTCCCTTGCTGTGGTTCAGGGCAGCTGTTCAAACAGGGAATGCAAGCCGTCTCCCCAGGCTTTTGCCAGCTTGCTGAAGTAGGGGTCGTTGACCCCCAGTCGTTCAATTTTTACCGCCAGGCTGTCTGCTTTATAAATGGTCATATCAATGGGCATACCGACGGACAGGTTTGAATGCATGGTGGAATCAAAGGAAATCAGTGCGCATTTCATGGCCTGGTTCAGGGGAGTGTCCATGCGAATGATTCTGTCGAGAATGGGTTTGCCGTATTTGGATTCGCCAATTTGGAAAAACGGTGTATCTCTGCTGGTGGAGATAAAATTGCCCTGGGGGTAAATATGGTACAGCTCGGGAGGTTGTCCCTTGATTTGCCCTGCCACCAGGATATTGCTGGAAAAATCGACGCCACTGCTCGGGGATTCTTCACTGTAGTGTTTTTCTGTTGCGGTGAGAATGGCGCCCAGCAGTTCGGCAACCTGAAACAGGCTGTCGCAGGTATAGATGGTTTTTTCTTCATTGCGGGCAATTTGCTGCTTGATGATGCTGATGACCCGCTGGGATGTCGCCAGATTGCCGGACGTGGCCAGCATAATGACGCGCTCGCCGCTGTTTTCAAAGGTAAATAGCTTGGGGAAGGTGGCGATGGCATCGACGCCCGCATTGGTGCGGGTGTCGGCGGCCATGATAATGCCTTCGTCGAGAACCATGCCTACGCAATAGGTCATTTTGATCCTGCCTTGGAGCGCAAAAAACGAATTTTAGGGCGCTTTTCTGCCAATAGCCACAACTCCCGGTCGACAGGGTCGTAGCCCCGGCCATCTCAGTCTGGGCGGGCAATATGTTTGGTGCGAATAAAAACCGAATGGGGCACATGGATTAGTTCCGCCACTTTGCGGATGGTGGCTTCCTCAAACTTGTGCAGATGGTTGTCGGCGTAGGCGATATGCCAAAGGTGGGTGAGCAGGCTGATTTTCTGCTTCATGGAAAAATGCCGGTTGACCTGATCGGTAAAATCAAACAGGGATGTGGATTTTTCAACTCTGGTGGTTGCCTTGGCAACCAAGTAATCCACGTCGTCCTTTGGCAGGTTGAAATCGGCGCGCAGAATGGTTTCGATTTTCTTCAGCTCATTTTCGCCGCTGCCGCCATCGCTCACCATAATTTCCGTCATCAGGGCGGCGGATACCAGGTGGATTTCTGCGTCTGTGAGCACCCGGGAGGATTCGTTTTCCGTGCTCAGGCTGCGGAAAAAGGTTTTTACGGTTTTAAGCATCAGTCACTCCAGGTTGGTGCTGTCGCTAGCACTTTCTTTGCCATTGTCTGCAATGGCATTGAGTGCCCCGGCAAACAGGGCTTCGCTGGAAATCGGCCGCCAGGCGTTCTCGCTGATAAAGCGGCGAAACCGGCGCGCTCCGTACTCCCCGGTGTAAAGGCCGAGAACATGACGGCTCATATGATTGAGTTTGGTGCCAGCGTTCATTTCCCGGGCGGCGTAGTGGGCGAACTGGTCGATGATTTCTTGCCGTGATAATACCGGGCTGTTGTCGCCGTAAAAGCGGCGATCGACATCAGCGAGAATATAGGGATTGTGGTAGGCCTCGCGGCCGATCATTACGCCATCCACATAACGTAGATGGGCTTCTGCGTCATCGAGGGTGACAACGCCGCCGTTGATAATAATTTCCAGGTGGGGAAAGTCCCGTTTTAACTGGTAAACCCGCTCGTACAGCAGGGGCGGGATTTCGCGATTCTGTTTGGGACTCAAGCCCTGCAACCAGGCCTTGCGGGCGTGAAGAATAAAGGTTTTGCAGCCGCGCTCGCTGATGGTGCCAGTGAAATCCACCAGAAAATCATAGCTATCCAGTTCATCGACTCCGATACGGTTTTTTACTGTCACCGGAATATCGCAGGCGGCGATCATGGCGCTGACGCAATCCGCCACCAGCTGCGGGGTTTTCATCAGGCAGGCACCGAAATTGCCGGTTTGCACCCGATCGCTGGGGCAGCCGCAATTGAGGTTAACTTCATCGTAACCGGCAGCGGCAACCAGGCGGGCGCATTGGGCGAGATCCTGGGGGTTGCTGCCCCCCAATTGATAGGCGATGGGATGTTCTATGGGGTCGTAGCGCAAAAACCGTTCGCGGTCGCCATGAATCAGCGCCCCGGTGGTCACCATTTCCGTGTAGAGCAGGCTGTGCCTGGTTATCAGGCGATGAAAATACCGACAAAACCTGTCGGTATAATCCATCATGGGTGCAACTGAGATACGTCTGTTAACAGTGGGAATAGTAATAGCCTTGTCCAACCTAAAAATCATCAGAAAACAAAAGCCAAATTATACCTGTTCGGTGTTGTGAATTGCTGTTTATAAAGCCGTCTGTTGTTCCACCTGGTTTTGAAAGGATGAAACTCATGTCCCATAACGTATAATGCAGCTCTTTTTTAACGTCAAACTGTGGAAGTTTCCATGACCGTTCGCACCAGAATTGCCCCCTCGCCGACGGGCGACCCCCATGTGGGCACCGCCTATATCGCCCTTTTTAACCTCTGCTTTGCCCGTCAGCACGGCGGTCAATTTATTCTCCGCATCGAGGATACAGACCAAGTGCGCAGCACCCTGGAATCCGAGCGAATGATTCTCGACTCTCTGCGCTGGCTGGGTCTTGATTGGGATGAGGGTCCCGATGTGGGCGGCGAATTTGGTCCCTACCGCCAGAGCGAACGCATGGAGATCTACCAACAGTACGCCAAGCAACTGCTGGAAACCGGCCACGCCTTTTACTGCTTTGCTTCTCCCCAGGAGCTGGATGAAATGCGCAAAGAGCAGATGGCGCGGGGAGAAACCCCAAAATACGATGGTCGCGGTCTCAAGCTGACCCAGGACGAGGTGCGTTCACGGCTGGAGGCGGGTACGCCCCATGTGATTCGCATGAAAGTGCCGGAGGAGGGCGTCTGCCGCTTTCAGGATCGTTTGCGCGGCACCATTGAAATACCCTGGGCTCAGGTGGATATGCAGGTACTGATGAAAGCCGACGGCATGCCCACCTATCACCTCGCCAATGTGGTGGATGACCATTTGATGGCCATCACCCATGTGATTCGCGGTGAAGAGTGGATTAACTCCGCCCCCAAGCATCAGCTGTTGTACCAGTACTTTGGCTGGCAAATGCCCGAACTCTGTCATATGCCGCTGCTGCGCAATCCGGACAAAAGCAAGCTCAGCAAGCGCAAAAACCCCACCAGTATCAATTTTTACAAAGCCATGGGCTACATGCCGGAAGCGGTGCTCAACTATCTGGGGCGCATGGGTTGGTCCATGCCCAATGAGGAGGAAAAATTTACCCTTACAGATATGGTGGCCAATTTTGATATTGGCAATGTTCACCTCGGCGGCCCCGTATTTGACGTGGAAAAACTCAACTGGTTGAACGGCTGTTGGGTGCGGGAAAACCTGGATGTGCAACAATTTGCCGACCGGGTTGCCGAGTGGGCGCTAAACCGCGACAACCTTGTGCGGGTAATTCCTCTTATTAAAGAGCGGGTGGAAAAGTTTTCCGATATCGCCCCCCTGGTGGGCTTTCTTTTCAACGGCTTTCCTGCAATCAGCGCTGCAGATTTTGAGCATAAAAAACTCGATCAGGAAACTGTCATCAAAATCCTCCAGTTCAGCAGCTGGCGCCTGGACGCCCTGCGCACCTGGGAGCGGGATGATCTCTACCATGAGTTGAACCAGATGGCCACGGCCATGGAGCTCAAGCTCAAGGACTTTCTCTTTCCTCTCTTTGTCGCCATTGCCGGATCACCCTCAGCGCCACCCCTATTTGATGCCATGGTCATACTTGGCGCCGATATGGTGCGGGCTCGAATTCGCCATGCACTGGAGCAGGCGGGTGGCGTCTCCAAGAAACAGCTTAAAAAACTGGAGAAAGACTATCAGGAGATCAGCGCGACAAGAGCAATAAATCCTGCCGAGAGTGCTTGACAGTCATGGGCGCGCCTCCTAAAATGCGCGCCTCCAGACGTTTAGTACCAGAAACGTTCAGTACTACGGGGCTATAGCTCAGCTGGGAGAGCGCAACACTGGCAGTGTTGAGGTCAGCGGTTCGATCCCGCTTAGCTCCACCAAACATAAACCCCCCGCACGAAAGTGCGGGGGGTTTTGTTTTGGAGCTGGGTCGAACCGCTGAAAGCGGTTACACAAAATCGCCTGGAGCGATTTTGGGAACATATGCGAAGCATGATTCCCCGCAGGGCGTAGCACAGGGAAGTGCTCCGCAATCCCGCTTAGCTCCACCAAACATAAACCCCCCGCACGAAAGTGCAGGGGTTTTTGTTTTGTGGGGCTGATCAAGAAGTCTCTGAACAATATTCTTTCGAGCAGAGCGGCTGTCCCACATAACCATAAAATCTTGCCGTCGACAAAACCTTCCCATTCGTGGCAGCGCCACGGTTTCGCCCATAGGGCGTATTCACGTCTATACTTTCGAGGAAAGCCAAAATCCGGTGATTCCGGACGATGGTTTTAAAGGCTAGAGTTAAAGGGCAGGAGGATAGAACATGTTCGATGCCGTCGAGGGTGCAGGCCTTGCTGAATTGCATCTGCGCTATGACCGGGCATCTGGTCTTCGCGCCATGATTGCCATTCACAATACTCATCTTGGCCCCGCGCTTGGGGGCTGCCGCTGCATTTATTACCATTCTGAAAATGACGCCCTTAATGATGTTGCCCGCCTGGCGCGCAGCATGAGTTACAAGGCCGCGCTGGCGGGTTTGCCCCAGGGCGGTGGCAAGGCGGTGATTATGTTGCCTGCACCCAGGTCACAAGCAACTGTCGACCGCACGGCGCTGTACCGCGGGTTCGGCGATTTTGTCGATAGCCTTGGCGGCCACTACATTACCGCCATCGACAGCGGTACAGAGCTGGAAGACCTGACAGTGGTGGCAGAGCGCACCCGCTACGTGGTGGGCACGGCTCGCGATGGTTTCGACCCCTCGCCGGCAACTGCTCAGGGTTTGTTGGTGGCCATACGCACTGCGGTGCAGCGACAGTTTAAGAGTGCCTCGCTGGCGGAAATTCGCGTGGCGATTCAGGGCGTGGGTCATGTGGGTAAAACCCTGGCGCGACTGCTTCACCATGAAGGCACTTATCTTCTGATCAGCGATAACAACAACTTGCGCGCCCAGGCCGTCGCTCAAGAAACCGGGGGCGAAGTGATTGCTCCTGAGGCTATTTACGGTGTCAACTGCGACTTGTTTGCACCCTGTGGCCTGGGCGGCATTCTCAATGCCGCCACCATTGCTCGCCTGCGCTGCAAGGTGGTGGCGGGTTGTGCCAACAACCAGCTGCAGAGCGACGAAGATGCCGAGCGTCTGGCGGCGCGGGGTATTCTTTACGCTCCAGATTATGTGATCAATGCGGGAGGCTTGATTCTGGTATCCATGGCCTATCATGGCCGCAGCGAGGAAGTGCCCGCCCGGGTGAACGCGATTGCCTTAACCCTTGAGGAAATATTTGAGCGCGCCGCCAGGCAGGGTGTTACCACTGTGGCTGTCGCCGATCAGATGGCGGTGGAGCGGCTTTCCGGGGAGGTGATGATCAATGCACACTGTGGCTGAGTTTTCCATTGGTTATCGCGGCTATCTTAATTCCCAGGGAGTTCTTGGCGACGATGCGCCGTCGGCGTCCAGCGCCCCTGAACTGCTGGTGCGCGCCTATGGCGCCATGGTTCTGGCGAGAATCTTTGATGCCAAGGCCATAGCCCTGCAGCGCACCGGGCAGATGGGCACCTATGCCTCCTGCCTGGGACAGGAGGCCATAGGCGCGGCGATTGGTTTGGCCATGGCTGAAGACGACCTTTTTGTGCCCTATTACCGGGATCAGGCCACCCAGTTGCTTCGCGGCGTGTCAATGACGGAAATTCTCCAGTACTGGGGCGGCGATGAGCGCGGCAGCAATTTTGCCAGGCAGCGCCGCGATTTGCCCAACTGCGTGCCTATCGCCACCCAGATTACCCACGCTGCGGGCGCCGCCAGCGCCTTTAAGCTGCGCAAACTCCGGCAAGCGGTGGTGGTCACCTGCGGCGATGGCGCCACGTCTCGCGGCGATTTTTACGAATCTATCAATCTTGCCGGTGCCTGGCAGCTGCCACTGGTGGTTGTGGTCAACAATAATCAATGGGCGATTTCAGTGCGCCGCCAATACCAGAGCGGCGCCGCCACCCTTGCCCAGAAAGCCATTGCGGCGGGCATTCCCGGCGAACAGGTGGACGGCAACGACTTTATCGCCGTTCACGCCGCCGTCAGCGAGGCGCTGCAGCGGGCTTATGACGGCAAGGGGGCGACATTGATCGAGGCCATCTGTTATCGCCTGTCGGATCACACCACCGCCGATGACGCCACCCGCTACCGCCCTGCGGAGGAGCTCAAACAGGCCTGGCAGCAGGAACCCATCAAGCGTCTGCAAACCTATCTGCATCAATGTGGTCTCTGGTCTGCGGAGCGCGAGCAGGGCTTACAGGCTGAAGTCCAGGAAGCGGTGGCAAAGGCCGTGGCAGCCTATCAGCAGTTACCCCCGGCAGTACCTGAAAGTCTCTTTGAGTATGTGTTTGCCGAGTGGCCCGCCGCCTACGCCTGGCAGAGGGATATGTTGCGGCACAGGGTCGCCCGTATGGCAGAGCCGTCAGATTCGCTAGAGTCGGGAATTGAGGGGCACCATTCGAAAGGTACATCCCATGAATAAAGCCGTTGCAGCACCTCAGCAGCACACAGACGTCGCAACCCCCGCCCGCATTACCCTGGTGGAAGCCGTGAATCTGGCGCTGGCTCGCGCCCTTCGCGATGACCCCGATGTGGTGGTGTTTGGTGAGGATGTCGGCGTCAACGGCGGCGTGTTCCGCGCCACCCTGGGTTTACAGGAGCGCTTTGGCCTGCGCCGAGTGATGGACACACCGCTGGCGGAAAATCTTATCGCCGGTCTCGCTGTCGGTATGGCCACCCAGGGGTTGAAGCCCGTGGCTGAAATTCAGTTTATGGGCTTTATTTACGCCACTCTGGAGCAACTTATCAGCCATGCCGCGCGAATGCGCAATCGCACCCGCGGTCGCCTCCACTGCCCGCTGGTGATTCGCGCCCCCTACGGCGGCGGCATTCACGCCCCAGAACACCACTCCGAGAGCACCGAGGCGATACTTGCCCATATTCCCGGCTTGCGGGTGGTGGTGCCGTCGTCGCCGGCATTGGCTTACGGGTTGTTACTGTCGGCAATTCAGGATCCAGATCCGGTGGTATTTCTCGAACCCAAACGCATTTACCGCGCCGTTAAGCGTGAAGTGATCGACGATGGCCAGGGGCTGCCTCTTGACGTTTGCTTTACCCTGCGCGAGGGTGAGGATGCGACCCTGGTGGCCTGGGGTGCAATGATTCCTGAATGTCTCGACGCCGCCGTCCAATTGGCTGATCTCGGTGTCAATGTTGAGGTCATCGACGTCGCCACCTTGGCGCCCCTGGATATGCAGACTATTCTCGACTCGGTGAAAAAAACCGGGCGCTGTGTCGTCGTTCACGAGGCCGCCCACCACGGCGGCCTGGGGGCGCAGATTGCCGCAACGGTGAGTGAGCTGGGGTTGCTCAGTCTGCTGGCGCCGGTGCAGCGCGTCAGTGGTTTCGATACGCCCATGCCATTACTAAAAAATGAACACTATTATCTCCCTAATAGCGGCGATATTGTCGCCGCAGTGCAGAAAGCCCTGGATTTTGCCTGAGAGCACTCGCTATGCGCTATTTTAAGTTGCCCGATTTGGGTGAAGGACTGCAGGAAGCGGAAATCATTGAATGGCATGTCAAGCCCGGCGACCAGGTGATGTGTGACCAGCTTCTCCTGTCGGTGGAAACCGCCAAGGCCATTGTCGATGTGCCTTCCCCCTGCGATGGGGTTATCGCCAATCTGTTTGGCAAGCCCGGCGATATTCTCCATATCGGCGAGCCCCTGGTGGAATTCGAGGGCGGGGAGGACGACAGTGGCACTGTGGTTGGCGAGATCAAAAGCCGAGATGATCGCGGCGGTGAGGAGACCTTTATCATCGGCGGCACTGCTTCCAGTGGTCATGGTGACATTCATGCCACTCCCGCCATTCGCGCTCTCGCCAAGCGCTTGCAGGTAAATTTGCAGGATGTTATTGCCAGCGGCCGCCACGGCATGATTACCCATGACGACGTTGAGCGGGCGGCGAGGCTGCGGGAATCCCACGGCGAAGCTGAACTGTTGCGCGGCGTGCGCCGCACTATGGCCATCGCCATGGCCAAGGCTCACGCCGAAGTGGTCAAGGTCACCATTGAGGACGACGTCGATCTCCACGCCTGGGGAAAGAATTTCGATGTCACTATGCGCCTGGTGCGCGCCATTGGCGTTGCCTGTGGCAAAGAGCCGGGGCTCAACTGCTGGTTCGACGGCGCCACATTGCGTCGCCGCCTGCTTAAACAGGTGGATCTGGGTATCGCCGTGGATACCCCGGACGGCCTCTTTGTACCGGTGTTGCGCAATATAAATGAGCGCACGGCGGAGGATTTGCGCGCCGGCCTCGACGCCCTGCGGGTTGCCGTGGAAAAGCGCAAAATTCCCCCGGCGGAACTGCAGGGCGCCACCATCGCCCTGTCCAATTACGGCATGATGGCTGGTCGCTATGCGGATCCGGTGGTGGTGCCGCCCATGGTCTGTATTGTTGGCGCCGGGCAAATTCGCGACCGGGTGGTGGCGTTCAAAGGCCAGCCTGCCGTGCATCCGGTGCTGCCGTTGTCGCTGAGCTTTGATCACCGCGTCATCACCGGCGGCGAGGCCGCACGATTTCTGGCCGCCTTGATGGCTGATCTCGTCAGCGTCGACTAAAAATGGCGACTGAAGAATATCGATTGAAAAGTGTCGATTGAAAAATAGCGGCGAAATTAGGCTTAAAATACCAATGCAGTTGTTTCAGCAATTTCTTCAGGAAACTCTGATCAATGTCACTCCCGCGCCGGCGAGAATCCATAATCCATTGATTTTTCTGGACTCCCGCCTGCGCTGGAATGGCGAAAACAAAATTAATCAGGATTTCCTTAATTGTATTGGCGAATCACCAGGGTATCGCCCCGCTGAATCAACTCAAGATCGGATAAAAACGACATGCCCAATAGAATTTCATTGCCTTCAAGACCTGTGGCGATACCAGCGCGAATATTGTTGACATGAATATCACCAAGCCTTAATTCATCAATGGTGGTGGTATAGGATGTACTGGTGCCGTTGGCTGTTTTGGTGGCGACGGCCATGCCGGGTTCGAGGTTGAGGCGGTCTCTGAGATGATAGGGTACGGCCACCACGGTGGCGCCGGTATCGAGCAAAAAAGTGACGCTGTGGCCATTGATTTTGCCGGTAGCAATGTAGTGACCCTGGCGATTGCGCTTAAGAACCACCTCCCTGAAGTCGGCGGCGGTGGAGCTGACAAATTCACGGTTGGGATTGTAGCGATCTTCTTCAACACCGCTGAAATAATAGGTAAGCAGCGCCATAACTCCGAGCCAGGTGACGACAATCATGCCCTTGCCGAGTTTTTGACCGGGCGGTTTTTCGCAGCGTTGATCCGGCAAAAAATCCTCCTCACGCCTGATTGAAGCGGTGGTTTGTGGGCTTGAGGGCGCTGGCGTCAAACCCACATTCAGGAAAGATCCTGTCTACAGGGCTTCGCTGACCCTGGCAGCCCCCACTGTTCTGTAGCTGGCCAGAAAACGATCGAGGCGGTTGATGGCCTCTTCAAGATCATCTTTCCAGGGCAGAAAAACAATGCGGAAATGCTGGGTGTCCGGCAGGTTGAATGCAGAACCGTGAACCAGCAGCAGTTTTTCCTTGAGCAACAAATCGAGGCAAAATTGTTCGTCATCGTCAATGGGATAAATGGCCGGATCCAGTTTGGGGAACATATACAGCGCGCCACTGGGCTTGACGCAGCTGACGCCGGGAATGGCGGTCAACATGCTGTGCGCCTTTTCCCGCTGGTCATAGAGGCGGCCGCCGGGGACAATATAATCATTGATGCTTTGATAGCCGCCAAGGGCGGTTTGTATTCCGTACATGGCGGGCACATTGGCACAAAGACGCATGGAGCAGAGCATTTCAACACCCTGAATATAACCCCGCGCCCGGTGTTTGGCGCCGCTGAATACCAGCCAGCCAGAGCGGAATCCGGCGAGGCGATAGGCTTTTGAAAGGCCATTTAAGGTTACGCAGAGGACATCGGTGGCGAGGCGGGCGAGGGGAATATGCTCGGCGCCATCGTAAATAATACGGTCGTAGATTTCATCGGCAAAAATAATCAGATCGTGCTTGCGGGCAATGTCGACAATGCCATTGAGCACCTGTTCGCTGTACACGGCGCCGGTGGGATTGTTGGGATTAATAACCACAATGCCGCGGGTGCGGGGGCTGATCTTGCGGTTTATATCTTCGAGATCCGGCTGCCAGCCGTTCTGCTCGTCGCAGCGATAGTGAA
Source organism: Porticoccaceae bacterium (assembly GCA_023228865.1). Next base: position 50,195 of record JALOAH010000013.1, read on the forward strand.
CCGGCGTGCCGCCAGCCAGGGTGACGGCGGCAGTCCATAACGGGTAATCCGGGGCTGGAATCAAAATTTCATCGCCGTCGTTCAGCAATGCCTGCATGGCAAAAACAATCAGTTCGCTGGCGCCATTGCCGAGAAAAATATCGTCAATTTCCACATTGGGTACGCCCTGAACCTGGGTGCGTTGCATAATGGCTTTGCGGGCGGAGAAAATACCTTTGGAATGGGAATAACCCTGGGCTGCGGCGAGATTATGGATAACGTCCTGAAGAATTTCGTCCGGCGCGTTAAAGCCAAAGGGCGCGGGATTGCCAATATTCAGCTTGAGAATACGGTGGCCTTCGTCTTCAAGACGGTTGGCCTGATCCAGTACAGGCCCGCGGATGTCGTAACAGACATTGTTAAGTTTGTTAGACTTCTGAAAATGTTGCATAAAATAATCCGTAATCAGTCACATGGTTCCCGTGCAAGGTGCGGTATTGTATACGAAAACCAAGGCCGGAACCTGTGCCTCGAAGAGGATTTTAGCGGCTGCATTGGCGCCGGTTCCGGGGCGAGAGAGGAGCCGGCGGCAAAATCGACCAGAGGAGATACGCGATGTCCGATTTAAAAAACAAGCCCGATGAGTACTGGCGGCAAAAACTCACTCCCGAACAGTATGCGGTCTGCCGCCTGAAAGGCACGGAAAGACCGTTTACCGGCAAGTACAATAACGAGCATCGCCCCGGCGGCTATCGCTGCATCTGTTGCGGCGAACTGCTTTTTACAAGCGACACCAAGTTCGACGCCGGTTGTGGCTGGCCGAGTTTTTATGCCGAGGCCGTTGCCGGTAATATTGACAAAACCAGGGATTTGAGCCACGGCATGATCCGCACAGAAATCACCTGTAGCCACTGTGGCAGCCACCTCGGCCATGTTTTTGACGATGGTCCTGCGCCCACCGGCTTGCGTTATTGTCTCAATTCTGTGTCTCTGGATTTTGATCCCGCTGTGAATCTGGCGGGGCAGAGTGAGGGGAGCGGCGATGACAACCCCTAGAGCCGGGCGCTGGGCGTCAATCCTGTTTCTCGCCAGCTGGCTCGCTCTCGCTGCTGCTGTCGCTGCGGTTCACTGGCAAATTTTGCCCCTTAATCTCGGTCTGGGGCTGGTGGCGCTGGCGGCGGTGGTTTTGCTGATTTATGGCCTCGTGCTGCTGCCAGTGGTCTGTTACAGGCTGCTGTTGCGCAAACCCCTGTCGCAAAAAATTCTCTGGCGCTGCGTGCTGGGATTCCTGCCCATGGCAACGCTGTTATTGACGGTGGGTGTGGACGGTCTCCAGGCGCCAGCCATTCACGATATTACTACCGACACCGACAATCCACCCCCCTTTGAACTGGCGGCCAGGGATCGCAGCGAAGGTGATCACCCCGTTGACTACGAGGGCGATGTTATCGCCCGCTTGCAGCGGGAAGCCTACCCGGATATCGCCCCCCTGGGGCTGGCGATTGACGTCACAACCGCTGTCGAAACGATCAGACAACTGGTCGCTGCCCATGGCTGGCGCTTGTTGGGTGTCAAGGATTATGGCGATGGCGGTTATGTGGTTGAAGCTGTGGCGCGCAGTTTGGTTTTTGGTTTTGAAGACGATATTGCCATCCGCGTTACCGCTTTGCCCATGGGGGGGAGCCGGGTGGATATGCGCTCCGCTTCCCGTGTCGGTTTGGGGGATCTCGGCGCCAATGCAAAACGCATTCAGTTTTTTCAAAAAACTCTACTAGAAAGGCATCGGCAGAAAAAATTATGAAATAATTCTTCCCTTTCCCTTGACAGATTTCAGAGGCCTCCATAAAATGCGCGCCATCTTGAGGGATGAGTGATTGATCCCAAGAGACGGCCAAAGTCCCGTTCGTCTAGAGGCCTAGGACACCGCCCTTTCACGGCGGTAACAGGGGTTCGACTCCCCTACGGGACGCCACTTCTCTTGTGAAGAGTTTGCTTGGCAGTTTGAAGATTGATGTAAAATTTGCTTAAAAATTTGCTTGAAAGTTAGTAATCAAGCGGGATTAGCTCAGTTGGTAGAGCGGTACCTTGCCAAGGTACAGGTCGTCGGTTCGAACCCGATATCCCGCTCCAAATTTATAGATAAGGCCAGTTCCCTCAAGGTTCTGGCCTTATTTTTTGCCCGGGCTTCCAGTCTCCCGGTTTTCGAGTCAATTCGAAAATTGCGTCCCTATGCCCCCTGCCAGGGTTTTACTCGACGCCATGCCATCCACCACTCCCAGAGTTTTTTGTGGGGCTTTCGCCTGCCTTCAGGGCTCGGAAAGACCGTGGGAAACCCCTGTCCGGACAATAATCGTCAAAAAATAAAAACCGAGGGAATAAAACCCCGCTGCTATCCGTTACTTCAGTGTCACTAACAACACACTGGAGAAACCTTATGTGGAAGCAAACTCTTTCAATCACCTTAACAGCCCTCGCCAGTGTCTATGCCTGGAGCGAGGATAATATCAACAGCGGCGAGGGAAATCTGGGAGTTGAGCATCAATCCCGCACCAGCATCGCCATCAGTGCCGCAAGTTCCGGTGTCACTGTGGGTGCTGATCAGCAGGGCGACACGGGAGCGCAGACCGGTTTGGCAATAGAGAGGCTGTTGCCTGCCAATTCCGCCGCAGCGGCAAAGACTGAGAGCGGCCAGGGCGCTGCGGAGTCTGAAACCGTGGACGGCGCCGACGCCACAGGCCAGACCTCGGCTCAGCAAGCCGCTGAAACCGGCGCCGGCCTCGAAAGTGCCGGTGAAGCCGCTGTGGCTATGACAACAGGTGCTGTGGAAACTCCGCTGGCAGCAGTTTTGGCCAAACCTGAAGAGATTTTGGGCGGCGTCGCCAGTGTTCAGGAAATTGCTGTTGAGCACAACGGCGATATTGCGGCGACAGCAACCGGCGTTCTTCAACCCTTGGGTGTGACAGCGGATGTCACCTCCGCCATCAATTCACAGGTCAACGGCAGCATTCAGGGGGCGCTCAGGGATACAGTGACCGCCAGTGTTGATGGCCTTGTCCAGCAAGTCGTCGAGGAAACCCTCCAGCAAACCGTCGAGCAAACGGTCAGCAACAGTGTTAATGCCGCTGTTGCTGACAGCGTACAAACTTCGGTGAACCAGTCCATCGAGCAAACCCTGGGCGGCATTGTTGGTGGTGGACGCTAATTATCGCCTTGAAATGGAGGCCGCAGCGTCGGCCTCCGCGGTCAATTGCAGGAGGTGCGCGATGCTAACCGCAAAAACAAAAAATGCCCTGAATTGCTGCCTGTTCGCCCTTGCGGCTGATGGGGTGCTGGCTTCAGAGGATAAAACCGGCGAGATGGGTATTGAAGTGGAGGCGGGATATGCCTACGACAACAATCTCGGTATTGAAGAACTGGATCGGGCATCCAGCTCCAGTGACGACGCCGTCCTGCTCGGGGTCAAGGCGGACGGCAGCTGGAGGCCGCCAGGGGCGCTCACACTCAGCGGCGGCTACCAGTTGAGGTCACAGGATTACCGGGAAATGGACGGTTTCGATACCCTGACCCATCTGGTGCACGGCGGTGCAAGTTACGATCTGGGCGGCTACAGTTTTGGCGGCACTTTTCACTACGCCGAGGCGGAACTGAATGGCGATGATTTTCTTCAGGTTCGTCAGCCCTCAATATCTGTAGGCAAGCTTGCCAATGAGCAGTGGTACTGGCGGGTGGCAGTCACGGAACAGGAGAAATCCTTCGCCGCGCTGTCCCACCGCGATGCCGACAATCGCAGTGTTGGCGGCGATTTGTACTACTTCCACACCCTGAACCATTATCTGTCTTTAAGTGTTGCAGCGGTGGATGAAAAAGCGGTGACAGAAGCTTTCGATTATCAGGGCTGGCGCACGCGGGTGCAGTGGTTCTGCGAGTTTGCCTGGCGGGAGATGAGGCCGGAGCTGCAGCTCAGCTGGCAGCATGACCGCCGCGACTACGGCGAACAGGGAGAGGTAGCGCCGGGAGCAGGCAATGAGCTGCCCATTTTTGGCAATCTTTCAGAAGCGTCGGCTGCGCCGGGAGCCGTCAGGGACGACCGCATCGACAATGTGCGCCTTGCCCTTGAAGTACCCCTGAATCGAGCCTTTAGTGTTGTCGGCGAAGTACAGTACGCAGATCATAGCTCCAGTGTCGACACCTGGAGTTACGATAAAACTCGCTTTGCCCTGTCGGCAAAATTGCATTTTTGATCATTGTTCAACCTCCATCAATGGCGCTCCAGCAGGCCATGACCGAAAACCGGGTCATGGCCTGGCTCCCCCAGGTCTTTCGCATTTCGAATCAATATTCCAAGGGTTTCGGCCATACTCCCTGAGCGGCTTCGTTCACAGGTGAGACGCGCACTCACCAGGGCGGCGGCCATGGAAGTTCCCGATTCCAAACCGACGTCTTGCTTCCCCCGGGCAGTCTTTAAGGCCACGCCGCGCGCGGCAAAATCCACATGCTCGCCGCGATTCGCCCAGCGATAAATTTTGTTGGCGCCATCCACTGCTGTCACTGCCACCACCTCGTCATAGGCCGCAGGGTAGAGCGGTGGCGCGGCGGGCCCCTCATTGCCGACTGCGGCAACAATTTGAATCTGTTGTTCAGACAACGCGGAAATCGCCCGTTTCAGCAAGGCATTTGGCGGGCCGGCAAGGCTCATGTTGATGACGGGCACCTGCTGTTCTGCCAGCCATTGCAGCGCTGCGAGCATGGCATCCAGGGTGGCGCCCTGGGAGTAGGCATCCCGTCCGTAAAAAATGGCGGCGGCATACAGGGTGGCATTGGGAATCAGGGGCGACAACCCAGGATCGGCGCCGACGAGCAATCCGGCAACGGCGGTGCCATGGGCACTGGCGGGGTGCAAATCCGAGTTCAGGAATGATCGGCTGATTATTGGGCGATCCTTTAATGCCGGATGCTGGTCATTAATTGCCGTATCGATCATGCCCAGGCGCAGTGGGCTGTCGCAAACAGCACTGGCCAGGATTTCAATCTCAGGAGTCACAGCGGCGTCGGCCTGAGCCTGGGGGCTGTAGATATGGTTGCGATCAATCATCGCATTTTCGTCGAGATCGAGGCGGCGACGGAGGGTGTCGGCGTTGTCCCATGTTGCCGGCACGCGAATGCGCAGGGTTTTTAGCGCCAGCGCCGGGTAGTCTTTCTCCTCGATGATATCCACAGCCTTGTGGCGCAATTTTTCCCGATCGCCGGAATCGATGGCGATCAGCCACTCTCGCGCGACGGCGCGAAACCCGGTATCCGTGGTCACTTCCACAAAGGCGGTGTCGCCGTGAACGTTGAGGATTGGCAGAGTCTGTGGCAGCCTTGACAGCCGTTCCCTGCTTGCTGCAAGTGGTTTTTTCAATACTTGGCGCTCTATCTCTGGCAGCGGCTGCGGCAACGTTCTCTGCAGAGTCTGATCCACCGTTTCCAGGGCGCCGCCCGCAGTGTTTTGCAACAGCTGGGCGGCCGCTGAAGTGGATGCGCACAGGGTCACAATCGCAGAAAAATAGCGCACTGGGTTTTTCATGGTAATTTTTGGCCTCCACCGCCAATTGCACTGGCGTTTTCACGTTGGTACTGCTGGTATTAAAGCAGACGTGCGGCGAAGAAAAAAATTTCAGCGCGGTGGGAATATTTTTGCTGTCGAGCCGTTATCCCTGTAAAGACGACAGGATAGTAGTGGATGAATGAGTCATTAACACAAATACTGCCAGCGATTCGGCGTTTTGCCTACTCCCTCACCGGGTCGGTTCACGACGCCGACGACCTGTTGCAAAACACCGTAGAGCGCATTCTGACGCGACCGGTTCCCGAAGACGCAGACTTGCTGAAATGGGCGTTTCGCATTTGCCGCAACCTCTGGATCGATGAATACCGCGCCAGCAAGGTGCGCGGCCAGGCCACAGCCTGTGGGGCATTGCAGGAAACACCGATTGACGGTGAAGCTATTATCCACAACCAGATTACGCTGATGGAAGTGGACTCGGCAATGGCGACACTGCCAAATGATCAGCGCGCCATTCTCGCCCTCGTTGCCGTGCAGGGGCTGGCCTATCAGGAGGTGGCGGATGTCTTGAAAATTCCCATCGGCACGGTGATGAGCCGCCTGGCTCGAGCGCGCGCTGCCTTGAGCCGCCAACTGCATTCACCCCAGAGAGCGAAACCATGAACATTAGCGATGAACAATTGTCCGCTTTTCTCGATGCCGAACTGCCCCCCGCAGCCATGGCGGCGATTCGCGACGCTGTGGCTCTGGACGAAAAGCTCACCGAGCGCCTTGCGGAACTGGCGCTGGTGGATGAGTTGGTGGCTGCCACCTACAGGCGCATCGACCAGGAACCCGTGCCCGAGGCTATCCACCAGTTGCTGGCTAGCCCCCAGAAAAAATCCGCAACAATTATTCGGTTACCGACGTTTACGGCGGTTAAATTTCTGCCGCGAGCCATGGCCGCAGGACTGGTGATGGCCATCGGTGTGGCGCTGATATTGTCATTGAATCCAGCCGATAACCGGGAGTGGCTCGCCGTGGCGAGCGCCCTCGAAACCAGCCCTAGCGGCCATGTTCGCGCGCTTGCCGATGGCCAAACACTGATGCCCCGGCTGACGTTTATCGACGACACGGGGGATTACTGCCGCGTGTACCGTCAGAGTTTCAGCGACGGTACAGCGCTGGATGGTATTGGCTGCCGCCGCAATGGTCACTGGCAACCTGTTGAGAATAGCGGGCGCCAACCCGTGGCGGATCGCAGTTCGTATCAAACAGCGTCAAGGGCAGGGTCAGTGAAAATAGACCAGGTTCTCGACGAGATGATCAGCGGCGACCCCCTGGATGCCGCTGCGGAAACTCGAGTGATGGCCAACCATTGGAACTAAACCAAAGGAGAAAACCCTATGAAAAGGCTGAATTTTTTACCAACGATCACTGTCACCATGATAATTGCAGTGCTTATTACCGCCTGTGCCAGCGAGTCTGCCTACAAAGCGGCGGACGGCTCTCGTTACGGCTATAGCGACACGCGAATAGCTGAAGATCGCTATCGAGTGAGTTTCAATGCCCCTGCCAGCCGCGAGGGGGATATTCGCGACTATGCTCTGCTGCGCGCTGCTGAGCTGACCCTGCTGGAAGGCTATGACTGGTTTGTCGTGCTTGATCGTAAAACCGAAATTGAACGTTCCCGGAATGAGCCGAGCATAAGTGTCGGCGCTTCTCGATCTGCGGCGGTAACTCGAAATTGCGGCTTGGTGGCCTGCCGCACCTACTATCATCCAGAGCGGGCATACGGTGCGGGCTTTGATGCGGGCGGCAGCGCCCGCAGCGAGCTGGAAATCCGCCTCGGCAAGGGCGTGCGGCCAGAGGTTGTGGACAGCTTTGACGCCGCTGAAGTCCGCAGCAATCTGCGCCAATCCCTGGATCTGGAAAGTGAATAGCAACTCCCAGCAGGAAAGGGACTGACGACGGGTAGTACCGGCGCCAGCTTGGCTCCCTGGGGTTGGCTCAATGCTGACCGCTGGGCATCGCCACAGCTTGCGGCCGCTATGCCATATCGCTGTGGCGCTATCGTTGCCTTCGAATTTAGCGCTATAGTTATCGAGCGGCCAGTCTGCAATAGCCCGGTCTTAGGGTGTAATCATGAAACCTGGAGAGTCAAAATGACAAAGATTCTTGTTCTTTACTACAGCATGTACGGCCACATCGAAACCTTGGCGAAGGCGGTGGCTGAAGGCGCTCGCAGCGTCGCTGGCGTCGAGGTCACCATCAAGCGGGTACCCGATCTGATGTCGGAAGATGTGGCGCGAAAGGCGGGCGCCAAGCTCGATCAAGCGGCGCCGTTTGCAACAACCAGTGAGCTACCGGATTATGATGCCATTATATTTGGTACGCCGACACGCTTTGGCAATATGTGCGCCCAAATGCGCAATTTTCTTGACCAGACCGGCGGACTCTGGGCTGGCGGCAAGTTGATTGGCAAGGTGGGCAGCGTATTCACCTCCACAGGCACACAACACGGCGGCCAGGAAACCACCATTACCTCGTTTCACACCACATTGCTGCATCACGGCATGATTATTGTCGGTGTCCCTTATTCCTGTCAGGGACTCACCAACATGAACGAAATTACTGGCGGAACGCCCTATGGCGCGAGCACCCTTGCCGGTGCTGATGGCAGCCGCCAGCCGTCACAGAACGAAATCGCCATTGCCCGCTTTCAGGGCGCCCATGTTGCCGAGGTGGCCAAGAAACAATCGGCCTGACGATGGCTCAATTCGGCCTCTAAAAAGCTGCGCCGCTTTGTCAGACAGCTTTTTAGAGGCCGGTTACGCAGAGGGCATTCTGCCCACAAAAAGAAGTCGTCAACCATAACCGATGCCCCTAAAGATCGCCCAAAAAATTGCCGAGCGCTGCCGCGATGTTGTCTTTAAAGAACAGATTCCCCATCCAACATCCAGGGTTAGTCAGGTGCTGACAGTGAGCATTGGTGTTGGCACGATTATTCCCGACCACAAGGATATTGCCATGGATTTTATCGCTCTGGTGGATCAGCGACTCTACGCGGCAAAAAACAGAGGGCGCAATCGTATTGTTGAGGGCAGCGTTTAAGGGGAAATCAGGCCATGATTGTGTCGCCGACGGCGTGCTTTGCCGATGGCGGCTTTGCTATACCCCCTCTATCCGCTAGACTAGCTGCCTTTTTTGACCTATGTAATCGCAGAGTCTGGAGATCAATGAGCGCAATAGCACTGTCCATCAAAAATCTCACCAAGGCCTATGACAATGGCTTCGTGGCGTTAAAGGGGATTGATCTGGAAGTTCATGAAGGGGACTTTTTCGCCCTCTTGGGGCCAAACGGTGCTGGCAAGTCCACCACCATCGGCATAATCTGCTCCCTGATTCGCAAAACGGCGGGGGAGGTGAGGGTGTTTGGCAAAAGTATCGATACCCATTTCTCAGCAGCGAAAAAAGAGATCGGCATCGTTCCCCAGGAATTCAACTTCAATTTCTTTGAAAAACCCTTTGATATTCTTGTCACCCAGGCGGGTTACTACGGTCTGCCGATGACATTGGCGCGGGAGAGGGCGGAAAAATACCTGCGCCAGCTGGATTTGTGGGATAAGCGCAATGTCCAGTCGCGAATGCTTTCCGGCGGCATGAAGCGCCGCCTGATGATTGCCAGAGCCCTTGTCCATGAGCCCCGCCTTCTGATTCTCGACGAGCCCACGGCTGGCGTGGATATTGAGCTGCGCCGCTCCATGTGGCAGTTTTTGCGCGATATCAATGCCCGCGGCACCACCATTATTCTCACTACCCATTATCTCGAAGAAGCCGAAAGTCTGTGCCGCCATATTGCCATCATCAACAAGGGCGACATCATCGAAAACACCAGCATGAAAACCCTGCTCAAAAGCCTGCAAAAAGAGGTGTTTATCTTTGATACCAGAGAGACCTTGACGGCCTTACCCGATCTGGGTTCATTTTCCGGCAAACAACTCGACGAGCATTCCTTTGAGGTGGAGGTGGATAAAAATGATTCCCTCAACCGCCTGTTTGCCCAGTTGAGCGCTCAGGGTGTGGAAATCATCAGCATGAGAAACAGGGCAAACCGTCTCGAAGAGCTTTTTGTCAGCCTGGTGGATTCGTCCAACGATGACCAGAACCCACAACCAGCACGGCGGGGGCACTGATTATGTCAAATTATGAAAAATGGATCGCCTTTGCCACCATCGTTATTCGTGAAATTCGCCGTTTTACCCGTATCTGGCAGCAGACCCTGTTGCCACCGGCAATCACGATCACATTGTATTTTGTCATTTTTGGCACCTTGATCGGGCCGCGAATCGGCGACATGTCCGGCTTCAGTTATATCGATTTTGTCGCCCCCGGCCTGATTATGATGGCGGTGATCACCAACGCCTACGGCAATGTGGTGTCGTCTTTTTATGGCGCCAAATTTGGCAAAAGTATTGAGGAGCTGCTGGTTTCGCCAGTACCCAATTACATTATCCTCACCGGCTTTGTCATGGGTGGCGTGGTTCGCGGCTTGGCGGTGGGCGCAATTGTTACCTTGCTGTCACTGTTTTTTACCAAGCTCCAGGTGGAACATGTTTTTATTACCTGCGCTGTGGTTTTTTTGACGTCAGTGCTGTTTTCCCTGGCGGGATTTATCAATGCGGTGTTTGCCCGTTCATTTGACGATATTTCCATTATCCCCACCTTTGTGCTGACGCCTTTGACCTACCTGGGCGGCATTTTCTACTCGGTGGATATGCTGCCGGATTTCTGGGAGAAAGTGTCCCATATCAATCCCATTCTCTACATGATCAACGCATTTCGGTATGGCGTGCTCGGCATTTCAGACATCAATGTAGGTTTTGCTTTCACCATCATCATCGGATTTATTGTTGCACTTTGGGCTTATTCCATGTATCTGCTGCGTACCAGCAAAGGGTTGCGCAGCTGATGGCAGGCAATAAACCCCAATTGGGGGCTGAAACCCAATACCCGGAGCGCTACGATCCCCAGCTGCTGGTGAGCATTCCCAGAGCCCCCGCCAGGGAAAAGCTAAACATTGCCACCGCCATGTACGGCGTCGATGTCTGGACCGCATACGAGATCTCCTGGCTGAATCCCGGCGGCAAACCCAGCGTCGCCATTGCCGAGTTTGTGGTGCCCTGCGATTCCGCGGCGATTGTGGAGTCAAAGTCATTCAAGCTCTATTTGAATTCCCTCAACCAGGAATGCTTTGACAACCGCGAACAGGTGCTACAAACACTGGCGAAGGATCTCGCGGTAGGTTTTGGCTGTCCTGTTCAGGTGCTCCTGTACTCCCTTGACGAGTACGCCAGCAAAGGTTTGCAGCCCTTCAGGGGCGATTGCCTCGACGATCTCCCCGTTGTCTGCGACAGCTACGACGCCGAGCCGTCACTGCTTGCGGTGCTGGACGAACCCCCTGTCAGCGAAACCCTTTACAGCCACCTCTTAAAAAGCAACTGCCCGGTAACCGGCCAGCCGGACTGGGCCTCTGTACAGATAAGCTATACCGGAAAACCCATAGTCAAAGAAGGTTTGCTGCGCTACCTGGTGTCGTTCCGCCAGCATCAAGACTTCCATGAAAACTGCGTGGAAACTCTGTTCGCCGCCATTCTGGAGCGCTGCCGTCCGCAAGATCTGAGCGTCTATGCCCGTTACACTCGCCGCGGCGGTTTGGATATCAATCCTTATCGCAGCACGACACAGCAGTTACCACCATTCTGCCGCATTTCGCGCCAGTGATTTCCGGGGATGTCTGCCTTTAAAGGGTGGGGCGGGAAGTTATTTGATGATTTTAATGTTGGGTTTGGTGTTGCGTTCAATATCCCGACGCAGCTGCTCGTAAGCCTCCTCCAGTGACGCCATAACCCGCTGCTTCTGCATATGGGGAATAGTGTCCACATCCATGTAGATGGTGAAGCCCTCGGTGGCCTTGTCGATACAGAGATCTTCCCTGCCCAGATTGGCGCGCAAATCCACCACTCTAAAGGCCTCCACGGGCTGTTTGAAACCTTTCAGGCGTATAAACCCCCTGGGCTGACAATAAACCACATCCTTGATCAACTCGTGGGTCGCCGCAGAAACAAGAATCTCGCCAGGTTCGCAGGAGGATTCAAGACGACTGGCTTTGTTCACCTCCGTGCCCAGCAATGTGTAGTCGAGGCGGTTCTCGGTGCCGAAATTACCCACGGTACAAAACCCGGTATTGATGCCCATACGAATCTCAAGGGTGGTTTTGATCCCCTGAGCCTGCCAGCGCAGATTCAAATCTTTCATTCGCTTCTGCATGGCGATGGCCATGGATACACAGGCAATGCAATCCTCCTTGGCGCCGCGGCTGACGGGATCGCCAAAAAAAACCATAATGGCGTCACCGATAAATTTGTCGATGGTGCCGCCAAACTTGAGGGCAATATTCGACATTTCGGTGAGATAAAGGTTGAGCATTTCGGTGAGCGCTTCTGTTTCCAGCTCTTCGGATAATTCGCTGAACCCCTTGATGTCGGAAAAAAACACGCTGAGCTTCTTGCGCTGGGTTTCAAGGGTAACGCGCTTGCCGGACAGTATGGCCTTGCGCAGGGACGGCGACAGATATTTGGCAAGCTTGTAATTGTTGAGCTTCAACTGCAGATTGTCGGTTTTGGCCTGCTGCAGGTCGCTGCTAAGCCGCTGCTGGCGCTGAAAAAGTTGCCAGCCCAGATAACAAAGAAACAGCGGCGTGCACAGCAATACCGCCAGGGAAACAGGTTCCTGGGGCTGAATGCTGATAGCTGGCTGTTTGATAACATACAAAACAAGGATGCTGGCGCTGAACAGGGCGCTATGGCTCAAAAGCCGGGGTATGCCGCCCAGGGCGACGGATCTAATGACCGTGAGCAGTAAAATGGCGGCAAAGGCTGTCAACGAAAACGGCATTACCACAACAATAGCGCCAAGAATAACCACATCCAGAGAGGCAAAAAATCCCTGTTGCCTGGTTGTCGGGGGTTCTTCGCTGCGACTATAACCGGCTAAATAGGCGACAATAAAATAAAGGGCAGCCGCCAGCAAACTGGCGAAAAAAACGAGGAACCCGTAATCGGGAAACTGGCTGTGAAAATTTATCGAGGCAACCACAATAGCTGTTGCCGACGCCCTGAAGAGAGCGTCAATATGTTGCCCTATGGGTTCAGGGATAACCGGGTTATC
>JALOAH010000101.1 GCA_023228865.1 Porticoccaceae bacterium
CCCGCCTTCAAAAAAGACGGCACTGTAACGCCTGGCAATGCATCTGGCATCAACGATGCCGCCGCCGCCGTGGTGCTGATGGAAAAGTCCGTTGCCGAAGCCAAGGGCATCAAGCCGATGGGCAAGGTCGTCGCCTACACCCTGGTGGGTGTGGCGCCGGAAATTATGGGCATCGGCCCTGTTCCCGCCGTGCAAAAATTGATGGAAAAAACTGGCCTCACCATTGACGACATCGATGTCTGGGAGGTCAATGAAGCCTTCGCTGCCCAGGCGCTTGCGGTTGCCCGCGGCCTCGGTTTGCCACCGGAAAAAGTGAACCCCAACGGTTCCGGTATCTCTCTGGGGCATCCAGTGTCTGCCACTGGCACCATTCTCGCTATCAAGTGCCTGTACGAACTTGAGCGCATCGGTGGCCGTTATGCGGTTGCCACCATGTGCATCGGCGGCGGTCAGGGTATTGCTGTACTGTTTGAGCGCATCTGATCTGTTGTATTCACAGCTCAGCAAATGACATAAAAAAGCCCGGTTTTGATGCCGGGCTTTTTTTGTCTTGGCCGTGAATCGCGGAACAGCCCTATTGTTGCGCCTGTTGCGCCTGCTTTTGTTCGCGGGCGACAGCGCGGTAACCGATATCCCGGCGGCAGAACATGCCGTTCCAGCTGATCTGATCCACCAGTTTGTAGGCTTCTTTTTGAGCCTGGCTAACAGTATTGCCAAGGCCGACAGCGCAGAGAACCCGGCCGCCATTGGTGACTACGGCATTGTTGCTGAGTTTGGTGCCAGCGTGAAAAACCTTGGCATTGGCGGAGCTGTTTGAATTCAGGCCGTTGATCTCGTCGCCCTTGGTGTAGTCTCCCGGATAGCCCCCCGCAGCCAGCACAACTCCCAGGGCGGCGCGGGAATCCCAGTTTGCCGTGACCGTATCGAGTTTTTTTGCGAGGGCGGCGAGACAGAGTTCAACGAGGTCGGATTGCAGACGCATCATAATTGGCTGGGTTTCAGGATCGCCAAAGCGGCAGTTGTATTCGATCACTTTCGGGGTGCCATCCGCCATCACCATGAGCCCGGCATAGAGAAAACCGGTGTAGGTGTTGCCCTCGGCAGCCATGCCTTTGACCGTGGGCAGAATAACCTCGGCCATGACGCGATTGTGGATGTCCTGGGTCACCACGGGCGCTGGTGAATAGGCGCCCATGCCGCCGGTGTTGGGGCCTTTGTCGCCATCAAAGACCGCTTTGTGATCCTGGGAGCTGGCCATGGGCAGCACGTGCTCACCATCTACCATGACAATAAAGCTGGCTTCTTCGCCAGCGAGAAACTCTTCGATGACAACGCGGTGACCCGCTTCGCCGAAGGCATTACCTGCGAGCATATCGCGAACCGCGTTTTCAGCCTCTTCCAGGGTTTGGGCGACAATGACGCCTTTGCCGGCGGCCAGGCCGTCGGCTTTGACAACAATGGGGGCGCCCTTTTCTTTCAGGTAGGCGATCGCCGGTTCAACGTCAGTGAAGTTCTGGTATTCGGCGGTAGGAATTTTGTGACGGGCGAGAAAATCCTTGGTGAAGGCCTTTGAACCCTCGAGTTGCGCGGCACCCTTGCGGGGGCCAAAAATGGCGAGACCCTCGGCTTCAAAATAATCGACGACACCATCCACCAGGGGTTGTTCGGGGCCGACAATGGTCAGACCCACCTGGTTGACCTTGGCAAAATCCGCCAGTGCCTTGAAATCGCTGATGTCGATGGCGACATTCTCAACCCTGGGCTCGGTGGCGGTACCGCCGTTGCCGGGGGCGACAAAAACGGTGTCGGCGAGGGGGCTTTGTGCGACTTTCCAGGCCAGGGCGTGTTCCCGTCCGCCCGAGCCGATAATGAGAATATTCATAATGTGCTCCAGAGGGCGGAAATCAATGACGGAAGTGGCGCATGCCGGTAAAGACCATGGCCATGCCGTGTTCATCGGCTGCAGCGATGGTTTCTGCGTCGCGCATCGAGCCGCCGGGCTGGATTACGCAACTGATACCGACTTTGGCGGCGTTATCAATGCCGTCGCGGAAAGGGAAAAAGGCATCTGATGCCATCACTGCGCCTTTGACGTCAAGCCCGGCATGTTCCGCCTTGATGGCGGCGATGCGGGCGGAGTTAACTCGGCTCATCTGGCCTGCGCCGACGCCGATGGTTTGGCAGTTTTTGGCGTAGACAATGGCGTTGGATTTGACAAATTTCGCCACTTTCCAGGCAAAAATAAGATCCTGTATTTCTGCTGCAGTAGGGGCGCGCCTGGTGACCACATTAAGGTCTCCTGCGCTCACCATGCCCAGATCTGCATCCTGCACCAGCAGTCCGCCGTTAACCCGTTTAAAGTCAAACTGAGCAGGGCGTTGAGCTGGCCACTCCCCGCATTCAAGGACGCGGACGTTTTGTTTGGCGGCAGTGATTTCAAGAGCCTGGGGAGAAATTTTTGGCGCAATAATCACTTCGACAAACTGGCGATCGACGATAGCCTTGGCGGTGGCGGCATCGAGTTCGCGGTTAAAGGCGATAATGCCGCCAAAGGCGGATTCCGGATCGGTCTGGTAGGCCAGTTCATAGGCCGCACCTATGCCGCTTGCGCTGGTGGCGACACCGCAGGGATTGGCGTGTTTGACGATGACGCAGGCGGGTTCGGCAAAGGATTTGACGGTTTCCAGCGCCGCATCCGTATCGGCCACATTGTTGTAGGACAGTTCTTTGCCCTGCAGCTGCACCGCTGAAGATATACCCACGTCGAGAGGCTCGGCTTCCACATAAAAAGCCGCTTTCTGGTGGGGGTTTTCGCCGTAGCGCATATCCTGCTTTTTGACGAATTGGAGATTAAACGTATCGGAGAAGTCCCGCTTTTCGTTGCCGGTGTTACGGGCGCCAAAGTGGTTGGCGATCATGCCGTCGTATTGAGCGGTGTGCTCGAATGCTTTTACCATGAGCTGGTAGCGGGTTTCATAGCCGAGCTGGCCATTGGTAGCGGACAGCTCGGCGAGAATGGGGGCGTAGTCGCTGGCATTGACCACGATGGCAACATCGTTGTGGTTCTTGGCCGCCGAGCGCACCATGGTGGGGCCGCCAATGTCGATATTTTCAATGGCCGTGGGCAGATCGCAGTTGGGGTCAGCGACGGTGGCCTTGAAGGGGTAGAGATTGACCACCACCATGTCGATAGGTTTGATGTCATGCTCTGCCATTACCTCATCATCAGTGCCGCGGCGACCGAGGATGCCACCGTGAATTTTCGGGTGCAGGGTTTTCACCCGGCCGTCCATCATCTCGGGGAAACCGGTGTAATCAGAAACTTCCACGGCGTCAATGCCGTTGTCGCGAAGAAGCCGAAAAGTGCCGCCCGTGGAGAGAATTTCAATACCCTGTTGGTGCAAGGCGCTGGCAAAATCAACGATACCGGATTTGTCGGACACGCTGATCAGCGCTCTGCGTACGGGTTTGAGCTGGTTGGTCATGATGGTCTGTCTCCAGGTGTGGGCGAGATGTTGGTGCTTTGGGGTGGGTGTCTTTCAATAAGAGGTTGCGGGTGTCGCTACCTCACAACAAGTCGTATTGTTTCAGCTTTTTGCGCAGAGTGCCGCGGTTGAGTCCGAGCATTTCAGCGGCTTTACTCTGGTTGCCACCGGTGTAGGTCATCACTGCGGTAAGCAGCGGGCTTTCCACCTGTTCCAGCACCAGCTGGTAGAGATCGCTGGCGGATTGACCGTCCAGCTGTGAAAAATAATGTGCCATCGCCTCTTCCACGTGCTCGCGCAGGGCGCTGCGTTTTGGCTGACTCTGGATTTCGATGGATCCTTCCGTTTCGGCATTAAGGGTAAATCTGTTGGCGGCAGTCATGCAGCTCGTTCCTGATAATTTATTAAGGTATTAAAGTAGTTTTGCAGCACATCAAGCTGTTGCTGGCAATCGTTGAGAGCGTTGAAGTTGCGACGCGTGTGTTCGCCATCGGGCAGGCCATCGAGATACCAGCCGACATGTTTGCGGGCGATACGAACCCCCATAAAGTCGTCGTAGTGCTGATGGAGTGCTTTGACGTGGCGCAGGAGGGCGCAGCCAATTTCCTCCGGGCGCGGCGGCGGCAGTAATTCCCCCGAGGCCAGAAAATGGTTGATCTCGCGAAAAATCCAGGGTTTCCCCTGTGCGTTGCGCCCCAGCATAACGGCAGCGGCGCCGGTGTGCGCCATAACCTTTTTTGCCTTCTGGGGCGTATCGATATCGCCATTGGCGATGACCGGAAAAGCGGTGGCGGCGACGATTTCCGCAATGGTGTCGTATTCTGCAGTTCCCTCAAATTTACAGGCGCGGGTGCGGCCATGGACACTGAGGGCGGCAATACCGGCGTCTTCGGCGATGCGGGCGATGGTGACGCCGTTGCGGCTTGAAGGGGTTGATCCAGTGCGAATTTTCAGCGTAACCGGGACGTTCACTGCGCCAACAACAGTTTGAAGGATATTGGCCACTAAGGATTCATTGGCCAGCAGTGCAGATCCGGCGGCGCGCTTGCAGACTTTTTTTGCCGGACAGCCCATATTGATGTCGATGATCTCCGCGCCGAGGCGAACATTCTCCCGGGCGGCATTGGCCAACATGGCGGGATCGCTGCCAGCGATCTGTACCATGCGAGGGCCGGGTTCATCGGCGTGGGGAAGACGCAGCCGGGATTTGTCGGTGTGCCACAGGCGGGTGTCGGCGGTGATCATTTCAGAGACGGTGAGGCCGGCGCCAAATTCACGGCACAGCTGGCGAAACGGCAGGTCAGTGACGCCGGCCATTGGCGCCAGAACTGTGGGCGACGGGATACTGTAGCTGCCGATGTTGAACAAAAGTTGGTCTCTTTTCTGGGTTTTTGCTGTTGGTATCAACGGGCATTGACCTGATGCAAGCCGGTTCAGGGCGCGCTACCAGAAGTCTGTCGGGGGTCGGCAGCACTATCTGGAGAAAAGCCCGCGTGGCAAAACCGGGCTTTTCTTATTGCGAATACCGAAGTTCGACAGGCGCCGCGCGCGGAAAAAGGGCATTATCATACCCTCTCCGGGGCTGATGAAAAAGCGTACAGCGGGTATTTTGTCGAGGATTTTTTGGCGCTGCGGCTATTTCTTGGCGCCGCTTTTGCCTTGGCGCCCTTTGGTGCCCCTGTAGAGTCTGGCGATTTCTGGGCTGTCCAGGGTTTCTTCGAGAAATTCCCTGACGCTGTTGTTGTCTGGCAGTGTCAGAGCGGTTTTGGCTATTTTTTGCGCTTGTTTGAGGGTTATCTCTCGCAGTATGGCTTTGACGCGCAACAGGCTGGTGGCGCTCATCGACAGGGTGGTGTAGCCGAGGCCGAGAAGAAGGATGGCCGAAAGCGGGTCGCCCGCCATTTCGCCGCAAATGCTCACCGGGCAATTTTCCAGCGCCGCGCCATCGACGATGTCTTTGAGCGCTTTCAGCAAAGCGGGGTGCATGGTGTGGTAAAGATCGGCAACCCTGGGGTTGTTGCGATCCACCGCGAGCAGGTACTGGGTGAGGTCATTGGAACCCACGGAAACAAAATCCACCCGTTTGCAGATGTCGCGAATCTGGTAAACCGCTGCCGGAACCTCAATCATGGCGCCGACGGCGGGCTTGGCCAGGGTGTAGCCTTCCTCTTCCGTGAGTTCATGGTAGACCCTGTAAACCAGCGCCAGCGCGGCTTCGAGTTCGGGAATATTGGAAATCATCGGCAGCAGGATGCGCAGATTATCCATGCCCTGACTCGCCTTCATAATGGCGCGCAACTGAACGAGAAAGAATTCCGGGTGATCCAGGGTTACGCGAATGCCCCGCCAGCCCAGAAAGGGGTTGGCCTCTTCAATGGGGAAATAAGGCAGGGATTTGTCGCCGCCAATATCCAGGGTGCGCATGGTCACGGGTCTGGGAGCAAACATCTCCATCTGTTCACGGTATATTTTGCGCTGCTCTTCCTCGGAGGGGAAACGCTCCTGCATAAAAAAGGGGATTTCAGTGCGGTAGAGACCAACGCCTTCGGCGCCGCGATCCAGAGACAGCAGGCTGTCGAGGCGCAAGCCGGTGTTTACCCACAGGGAGATGGGGTAGTTGTCGGCGGTAACGCTGGGCTCGTCCCGCAGCCGTTCGAGATCCTCGGCGAGGATTTTTTCTTCCTGCTGTTGTGCCTTGTAGGAGCGCAAAACCTCGGGCGAGGGGTTGCTGATCACCAGCCCCTGGTGGCCGTCGATGATCATTTGGGTGCCGTCCAGTTCTTTCCAGGGCAGATCGATGGCGCCCATCACTGTGGGAATCCCCAGGGATCTGCCAAGAATGGCGAGGTGGGAATTGCGGGAGCCTTTCACGGAAATCATGCCGGCGATTTTTTCCACCGTGACATCCGCGAGATTGGGGGCGGCCAGCTCTTCGCCGATAAGAATGGTATTGGCGGGGTATTCTTTTTCTTCAACCTGGGATTGCTGCAAATAGCCCAGAACCCGAGTGCCGAGATCGCGAACGTCCGAGGCTCTCTCCCGCAAATAGGCGTCTTCCATGGAGCTGAAATTGCGAATATGCTCAATAATGACCTCGCTCCACGCCGTTTGAGCCGATAGCCCCGCATTGATGAGAACACGCACTTCGCCGCCCAGTGAGTTGTCGTCGAGCATGCTGACATAGACGTCAAACAGCGCCCGTTCTTCAGTGTTCAGGCGGGTTGCCAGACCTTCGTGGACGGTGCGCAGATCCCGTTTGGTGTCCGCCAGCGCCTGGTGGAAAAGGCGAAGTTCCTGCTCGATATCCTCGGCCTGGCGGCTGGGAACCGCATAGAGGTCGGCGGGAGCGGCAATTATGGCTGCAGTGCCGATGGCGATGCCGGGAACACTGGCAATGCCTTTGAAAACCGTTTCGCTGGCCTTGCCCTGGTAGGCGTCTGGAGCCAGGTGTCGCGCCAGTTGGCCGGTGGCGTTGGCGTGGGCGATAACACCGGCGAGCTGGGCAGAGACGGTGACAAGAAAAGCCTCCTCGCTCTCATCAAAACGGCGGCGTTCCTGCTGCTGTACCACGAGGACGCCGAGCACCTTGCGATGGTGAATGATGGGGGCGCCGAGAAAGGAGCGAAAACGCTCTTCGCCGCTTTCCGGAAAGTAGGCAAAGTTGGGGTGAGACTCGGCGTTGTCGAGGTTGATGGGTTCAGCCTTGCCGGCAACAATGCCCACCAGGCCTTCGCCGGGGTGGAGGCGAATGTTGCCCACCGACTCGGGGTAGAGGCCGTCCGTCGCCGTCAGTACATAGCTGCCAGACAGAGGGTCGTGGAGATAAATGGAGCAAACGCCGGTATGGGTGGCTTTTTTGACTTTCGAAACGATGATATTGAGAACCGCAGCAAAATCCTTTGCTGAATTGACTTCCTGAACAATACTTCGAAGGGAATCAAGCACCTGATATCATCCTGCTCTATTTATGTTTCTCTCGATATCCGTATGAATGCTGGCCAGCTCTTTGAGAGCCTTGCGGTAGACATCCCGTTTGAAATCGACAATCTGACCGACAGGATACCAGTAATTGACCCAGGACCAGCCGTCAAATTCAGGCTTTTCCCCGCAGTCAAAACGGATATTGCTGGGGCAGGCAGTGAGCTCCAGTAAAAACCACTTTTGTTTCTGGCCGATACAGAGAGGCTGGGAGTGGCGGCGAATGAAGCGCTGCGGCAGTCGATAGCGCAGCCAGCCGCGGGTCTGGGCGAGCAGGTTTACCTGGTGCTCCTGAAGGCCGATTTCCTCATAGAGTTCCCGGTAAAGCGCCTGTTCGGGGGTTTCACCTTTGTTGATGCCGCCCTGGGGAAACTGCCAGGCATTTTGCCCTATGCGTTTTGCCCACAGTATCTGACCCTGCCCATTGGAGAGGACAATACCGACATTCGCTCTGTAACCCTCTTGATCAATCACTTGGGCGTCACCCTTAAACCTATGCTTGTATTGTTCCACAAACTCACCTGATTCAGCAATGTGAATGCACACTGGCGGTGCTTGAAAGAGGCGTTTTAAAAATTATTTACGGGTTGCCGTCTCCAGCGCGGAGAAAAGACTCAAACGCAGAGATTGAGCAATAGTGGTGATGTCAGTATCCTGTGCGACGTTTTAATTGTGCGGGAATGCGGTAAATGGCGCTGGCAATCTTTGATCTCGATAATACCCTCATCGCTGGCGACAGCGATTACAGTTGGGGTGAATTTCTGGTGCAGCAGGGCAAGGTGGATGGCGACAAATACCGGGAGATGAATGAAAAATTCTACCGGGACTACCAAAAGGGTATTCTGGACATTCGCGATTACCTCGCTTTCGCCCTTCAGCCCCTGGCGCAAATGAGCAGGGAAGAGTTGTCTCTTTTGCATCGCCAGTTTATGGCGGAGGTCGTTCAGCCCATGTGGCTGCCCCAGGCGGTAAGCCTCCTTCAGCAGCACCGCCGCCAGGGTGATTATCTCCTGGTGATTACATCCACAAACCGTTTTGTGGTGGAGCCTATCTGTGCCAGACTGGGTGTCGATGATTTTCTCGCTACGGATTTGGTGGTTCACAACGGCCTTTACACCGGCGCGGTGGATGGCGAGCCCACCTTCAGAGAGGGCAAGGTTCTTCGCCTGCGAGCCTGGCTTGCCAACAGTGGCCAAAACCTCGAGGGCAGTTACTGCTACACCGACTCCATTAACGATCTGCCGCTGCTCGACGTGGTGGAAAATCCCGTCGCTGTCGACCCGGATGACAGTCTCGCCGAAGTGGCGCGCCAGCGGGGCTGGAAAATTATCAGTCTGAGGTCGTAAAACCCTCGGGCGCTTAAACTGTCAAAAAGCAGGCCGCGACTCGAAGCCGAGGGGCGGACTATACAATCACGAAATTGCTGCCGCTGGCAAAACTGAAGGCAAGGTTTCCATGTCGCTAAGCTACCCCCAGATTGATCCTGTTGCTTTTGCCCTTGGGCCTCTCCAGGTGCACTGGTACGGCCTGATGTATTTATTCGGTTTTGGCGGCGCCTGGCTGCTGGCGATTCGGCGCAGCGACAGGGCGTGGTCGCCCGTGCACCGCCAGCGGGTGGAAGACCTGGTGGTATATATGGCCTTCGGCGTTATTTTGGGGGGGCGCTTTGGCTACGTGCTTTTCTATAATTTTGAAAAATGGCTGGCGGATCCCCTGTGGCTGTTGCGCATCTGGGAAGGGGGCATGGCCTTTCACGGCGGTTTGTTGGGGGTAATCGTGGCGATGGTGATTTTTGCCCGTCAGGTTCATCAACCCATGCTGGCGATAGCAGATTTTGTCGCGCCCCTGGTGCCTATCGGGCTCGGGCTCGGCCGTCTTGGCAACTTTATTGGTCAGGAATTGTGGGGGCGGCAAACCGATGGCGCCTGGGGCATGGTGTTTCCCCGCGACCCCGAGCAGCTGGTGCGCCACCCGTCCCAACTTTACCAGGCGTTTCTCGAAGGCCTGGTGCTTTTTGTTGTTCTTTTTTGGTTCAGTAAAAACCCCCGGCCAACAGGCGTCATCAGCGGCCTGTTTCTTATCCTTTACGGCGTGTTTCGCTTTATTGTCGAATTTGCGCGGGAGCCGGATGCCCATATAGGTTTCGATGCCCTGGGCTGGTTGACCCGCGGCCAGTTGCTGTCGCTGCCCATGATCCTGGCGGGGGCTGCTCTTGCGGGCTATGGTTTGTGGCGGGATGGTGTCAACAAAAAAACAGGGAAATCCTCGCTATGAAACAGTACCTTGAGCTTCTTCGCCATGTCCGCAATCAGGGCGCCCAAAAAGGGGATCGCACCGGCACCGGGACAAGAAGCGTTTTTGGCTACCAGATGCGCTTTGACCTGGCGGAGGGTTTTCCCCTGGTCACCACCAAAAAAGTCCATCTCAAATCCATTATTCATGAACTGCTTTGGTTTCTTAAGGGCGAAACCAATATTCGCTATCTTAAAGAAAATGGCGTCAGCATCTGGGATGAATGGGCTACCGATGAAGGCGAGCTGGGGCCGGTTTACGGCTACCAGTGGCGATCCTGGCCGACGCCGGATGGCAGCGCCATAGATCAGATTGCGGACGTTATTGAGCAAATCAGGGTGCGTCCCAACTCACGGCGCCTCATGGTGTCGGCGTGGAATCCCGCACAGCTTCCCGATGAGGGCATCTCTCCCCAGGAAAATGCTCGCCGCGGGCTGATGGCGCTGGCACCCTGCCACACGCTATTCCAGTTTTATGTCGCCGATGGTCGGCTCTCCTGTCAGCTCTACCAGCGCAGTGCCGATATCTTTCTCGGCGTGCCCTTCAATATTGCCTCCTATGCCCTGCTCACCATGATGGTGGCGCAGGTCACAGGTTTAAAGCCGGGGGAGTTTATTCACACCCTCGGGGACGCCCATCTTTACAACAACCATATCGATCAGGCCGACGAGCAGTTGCAGCGCCAGCCGTTACCGCTGCCGCAGATAAAACTCAATCCCGGGGTCGCCAGTATTTTTGACTTTAAATATGACGACTTTGAGCTGGAAAATTATCACAGCCACAGCCGCATTGCCGCGCCCATCGCGGTTTGAGGATGGCGGATATGCAAATCTCGATTATCGTCGCCTGTAGCCGCAACTGGGTAATCGGCGTTGATAACAGTTTGCCCTGGCGGCTGCCAGAGGATCTGCGCCACTTCAAGGATGTCACCATGGGCAAGCCAATGATCATGGGGCGTAAAACCTTTGACTCGATCGGCAGGGCGCTTCCTGGAAGAACAACCCTGGTGGTGACGCGGCAGCGCGACTGGCAGCGGGAGGGCGTGGAAGTGTGTTCAACTTTAGATGCAGCCTTGGCGCGGGCGGAGCAGTATCTGACCGCGGAACAGCGGGAGGTGATGATTGTCGGCGGTGAGCAGGTCTACCGCCAGTGCCTGCCCCTCGCCAGCCGTATTTATCTCACCCGTATTGATGCTGATGTTGACGGAGACGCGTTTTTCCCTGAATTTGACCAGAGCCAGTGGCGGCAATTGGTCAGAGAAGACGGTTGCTCGAGCACTGCTGGGCTCAAATTTTCATTTGTCACCCTGGCGCGGGAATGATCATTCTCTGCTGTGTGGGGTGCTGTTACGCAAGGTAACACTAAAACTATTTTTGAAGTTCAAAAGGTAATTTTTTTCGATCTTCATTGAATTCTCTTTTTTTCAAGGTTCATAATGCCACCCCTAACTCCATAAGTTGGTGTTGTCTCGTACTGTGCGGTTCAGGGACAACAACTTTTTTAAACCGCGTGATACCCAATCTGAGGGAAATATGAAAAATCATCGACTCAAAGTGATGGCGATGTCCGCAGTGCTGTCGACTGGTGTTTTGACCGGCACAGCTTATGCTGCTGACGTGGATGCGGCGCTTAAAGCCGGAGCTGATAAAGTGGCTCAGGCTCAGGCTTCACAAAAGCGTGTTGACTCCATTGCCGATAAAACCTATGACATCCTCCAGGATTTCAAAACCGTTAACAAACAGATCGAAGGCCTGAGGGTTTATAACGCGCAGCTGGATCGGCAGATCGCCAACCAGAAGCAAACCATGAAAGACCTCGAAGAATCCATGGCAAATGCGACAGAAATGGAGCGCCAGATTCTTCCCTTGACTCTGAAAATGCTGGATGCCCTCAAGCAGTTCATCGAGCTGGATCTCCCCTTCAAGAAGGGTGAACGTATCGCTGCAATCGACAAGGTGCGCGAAAATCTCGACAGCGATCGCTTCAGCGCCGCTGAGAAATTCCGCCAGATCCTTGAGCTTTACGATATCGAAAGCCAGTACAGCCGCACCATAGATCAGTACGAAGGCATGGTTGATATCGATGGCCAGGAGCGCCAGGTGAGCTTCTTCCGCGTTGGCCGTATTGCCCTGATGTTCCAAACAAGCGACCAGAAAGTAACCGGCGTTTGGGATGCAGACAACAATACCTGGCAAGAGGTTAACGATTTCCGCTCTGCGGTAGCCAAAGGCATTCGCATTGCCAAGAAACAGGCTGCTATCGATATCCTTACCCTACCCATTCCGGCTCCGGAGGCAGCACAATGAAAATGACATTTCGTAAACGGTGCCTGACCCTGGTTGCAGGCAGTTTGATGATGGCCGCCCCAGCGTTTGCTGTGGAGCAGGCCGCTTCCGTTGATGAGCTGATGAAGCTGATCAACAGCGCCAAGATCAACGAATCCAAAGAACACAAACAGCGTGAAGCCGAGTTTCTGAAAGCCCAGTCAAACCAGCAGGCGATTCTGGCGCAGGCTAAGGCGACTATGAGCAATGAAGAGGCTCGCAGTGACCAGCTGGAAAAAACATTTGATGAAAACGATCTTCAAATCGAAGCCCTGAGAAAGCAACTGGATGAGCGTCTGGGTTCACTGAAAGAACTTTTTGGTCACCTGACGTCAACCGCTGGTGATGTTCGCGCCAACCTCAATCAGTCCATCGTCAGCGCTCAAATTCCTGGCCGCACCGATTTTCTTGACGGCCTGATCACCAAGATGAGCAGTGACACCAAACTGCCGAGTCTCGCTGAAATCGAACGCCTGTGGGCTGAGATGAGCCGCGAAATGGTTGAAAGTGGCAAAGTGGTTAAGTTCCCCGCTACCGTTGTCAAGGCTGACGGCGAGCAGGCAGAGCAGGAAGTTGTCAGAATTGGTGTATTTAACCTGGTCTCTGACGGCGCCTACCTGGATTACAGCGCCAAAAACGGCATTATCTCAGAGCTGGCGCGCCAGCCTGCCGGAACCGCCAG
>JALOAH010000102.1 GCA_023228865.1 Porticoccaceae bacterium
GTAGGACGGGTTTGCGCCTGAGGAACAGAACCGGCGCTGACGGTTCGCGCCGTCACGGGTGGCAAGTCGTAACCGGCGGGCAACTGAAATTGGGAATTCCCCGTTGCCTTGGTGTCGGCCGCCGCCATCTTCGGCAGCTGTTGCGAGGTATTTGTCAGCTGAATCTGTTGCACCCCCAATACGGCAACCAGGGTCACGGAAGCGGCAATGGCCACCTTGCCAAACCTGGGAAGCAGGGCGGAAAGTGATGATTTTGGTGTGGATTCTTCGTCGATGGCGGCGCTTATGCGCAATGAAAGGTCGGTAACTCGAGGGGGAAGATCTCTCTTCATAGCCGCCGAAGCCAGTTGATACCTTTGCCAGGTACCACGAAGCTCAGCATTATCGGAAATGTCTCTGAGGGTGCGCCTGATTTCGAGATCGCTTGCTTCACCATCCATCAGGGCAGAGAGCGTTTCCTCAACATTGCTATTGATAGCCATCCAGTATTCCTCGGTTAGCGCTTTCGCGCTTCAGTTACCTTTTTATACAGCCGACGATCAGAGTGTCGCGGCAAGTCTAACCAATGTGACCGCTATATGGCAATTGAGTTCCCTTACTTGGGCAAATCACCCATAAGATTTTTGATCTGGCCATCAATAGCCTCCCTGGCGCGAAAGATCCGCGATCTCACAGTGCCGACGGGGCAATCCATCACTGTTGCTATATCCTCATAACTCAGGCCTTCAAACTCTCTCAAGGTGAGCGCGGTCTTCAGATCTTCGGGCAGAGACTGAATAGCATCGTCGACGACCTTTTCCAACTCGTCGCGAAACAGCAGATTCTCTGGACTATCGACATCCTTGAGACCGTCACTGCCTGAATAAAACTCGGCCTCTTCAAAGTCGACATCGCTGGCAGGGGGGCGCCGACTTCTGGAGACAAGGTAGTTTTTTGCCGTATTAACGGCAATCCGATAGAGCCAGGTATAGAACTGGCTTTCGCCACGAAAGTTACCCAAAGCCCTGTACGCCTTGATAAAGGCGTCCTGAACCACGTCGTTAACTTCGTCAAAATCATTGATGTATCGGCTGACAATTCCATGAACCTTGTATTGATACTTCAACACGAGCATGTCAAAAGCACGCTTATCGCCCTTTTGCACCCTTTCTACCAACTGTTTATCCGAATCAGGCGCCTTGTCGGCGTCCATCCAATTCTCCCTCTCCAGCCTTCATTGTTTTTTTCAACCTGAACTAGACAGCGGACACCTGGAAAAGTTCTCCAGCACCGCCACCATCACAGGTCAGAAAACCCGAAACCCATTGCCAGAATGGCACTTCTGCCACAAACGCAACCTCTACTAACACTGTAGACCAAGCGCGAAAAGACGCAAATTACCCGCCATGCCAATGGGTTTTTTCTGGTAGCTATACTATCATGCCCGCTTTCTGAGTAGGAATTTACCCCCGCATAATGAACAAATATTATCGTCACGACGTTTTGGTGGTGGGCAGTGGCGCCGCAGGAGCAAGTCTGGCTCTGCGCCTTGCCAATAATTACAGGGTCGCCGTGCTCAGCAAAAGCTCAATGCACTCGGGATCCACCTGGTATGCCCAGGGGGGCGTTGCCGCAGTACTCGACACCGAAGACAGTGTGGAATCCCATATTCAAGACACTCTTATAGCGGGAGCGGGGCTATGTCACCAGGATAGCGTGCGCTTTACGGTGGAAAACGGCCCCGATGTCATCAACTGGCTGGTTGAACAGGGTATGGATTTCACCAAAAACCAGGACACTGGCGAATATCATCTCACCAGAGAAGGCGGCCACAGCCACCGCCGCATACTTCACACCGCAGACGCCACCGGAAAAGCGGTTTCCAGCACTCTTACCGAAAAGCTGAACGCCCATCCCAACATCGAAATTTTCGAAGACCATTTTGTTGTCGACCTCATCACCCAATCGGATCGAAACAGCAAAAAATTACGCTGCAGCGGCGCCTATATACTGGACAAAACCTGCGACCAGGTAAAAGTTTTTCTCGCCAAAGCCGTGGTTTTGGCTTCCGGAGGCGCCAGCAAAGTCTATCTCTATTCCAGCAATCCGGACGGCGCCAGCGGCGACGGTATTGCCGCTGCCTGGCGCAAAGGCTGCCGGGTTGCCAATATGGAATTCAATCAGTTCCACCCCACCTGCCTGTTTCATCCCCAGGCGCGGTCTTTTCTGCTCACCGAAGCGCTTCGCGGCGAAGGCGCTTATCTGCGCCTGCCCAACGGCGAACGTTTCATGTCGAAATTTCACGAGATGTCCGAACTGGCGCCCAGAGACATTGTCGCCAGAGCCATCGACCATGAAATGAAACGCCTGGGCGCAGACTGTGTTTATCTGGATATTACCCACAGACCTGCTGAGTTTATCGACAACCATTTTCCAACCGTCAAAAGCGAGTGCCTCAAATACGGCATCGACATCACCAGGGATCAGGTTCCCGTAGTGCCCGCCGCCCACTATACCTGTGGCGGCGTCTTGACAGATCTTAACGGCCGCACCGACCTGAAAAATCTCTACGCCATTGGCGAAACAGCCTTTACCGGGCTTCATGGCGCCAACCGTATGGCCAGCAACTCCCTGCTGGAATGCCTTGTTTTTGCCTGGTCTGCCGCAGAACATATTCAACAGATAATGGACACTATTCCAGAACCCGCCGCTGCCCCCCCCTGGGATGAATCCAGGGTTACCCATTCCGACGAAGACGTGGTTATCTCCCACAACTGGGATGAGCTGCGGCGTTTTATGTGGGACTACGTGGGCATCGTACGCACAGGCAAAAGACTGGAGCGAGCCGAACACCGCATCCGCATGCTGCAAAAAGAAATTCAGGAATACTATAGCAATTACAAAATCAGCAGCGACCTACTCGAGCTGCGCAACCTGGCGCTGGTTGCCGAACTGATTATTCGCTCTGCCTCCCAGCGCAAGGAAAGCCGTGGACTGCACTACACTCTGGACTACCCGGAAACCTCTGCGGTTGCCCAGGATACCATTCTGGTTCCCATCAATTTTGCCGCCCAGGACGTCATTGTCTGTCACCCTTGATCAGGGCATGGAGGCGCCGCCATCCCTCCCCAGAGGTGGCGGCAGGAACAAAAGCAAAGGTCTGGGGCTTGGGCAGCTGTTGTCCCCTCAGGGTTATTGTCACCAACCAGGATGTCACATAGGGAAACTCGCAGCAAACCCCAAACTCTGTCTGCTCCCCAAAACCCGTGCCACTGCCGCCAACAGGTTTTTCCAACACCCAGACACCATTTTCATGGCACAGCCTCCAGCCGCTTCGGCGTTTCGCCAGGTAAAGCCTGCACGTCAGGTTCGCCATAACAAGAAGCAACAGCAACCCGGCGATCCATGGGGAGGCATAGCTCAACACCAGCACCAACAGAGCGGCAAACCCGTGTGCCACAACAAGGGCACAGGTCAAACCCGCATCCACATGCAGGCACAGATCGTCATCCCCCTCGGCGGCATTCACGGTTTAGCGGGTTTCCTGAAGAACCTGCTGCCTGGTGTCGCGAATGATACGGACAATTTTCAACAGCTCAGGATCCTGGGGATCTTCCCTGCGCAGAAACCAGGCAAACATGTCCTGGTCTTCGCTGTCCAACAGCTTCTGATAGCGAACCTTATCTTCTTCGGACAATCCTGGGTAAACTTTGTCGAGAAAGGGCAGTAAAATCAGATCGAGCTCGAGCATGCCGCGGCGACTTGCCCAAAACAGGCGATTTCTCTCCATCTTTGTTAACTCTAAAACAGGTGAGTGGCTATTATAGTGGAACCTGGCAGGATTACTCACTACCATAGCTTTTTTGCATCAGACAGGTACTTATGAACACTTGGCTATCATTTCTCTCCTCAGAAAATGCACAACTGAAGGATTCTGCAGTTATCTCTTTCGGTGAGCAGCCGAAAGACTACAACAGCCTCAGGTCGCAAGCGACCATGGTTCCCCTCAGCGATCGCGGCGCCGTCAAAATAACCGGCGTGGACACCGACAAACTGCTGCAAGGTCAACTGACCTGCGATATCAAACAACTGGAACTTGAAGGCGCCCTGCCCGGCGCACTCTGCGACACCAAAGGCAGAATGATCAGCAACTTCATCGCAATCAGAACAGCGCCGGAAACTGTTTTACTGATCATGCCCAGATCACTGGTAGAAGACACCCTGGCAACCCTGAAAAAATATGCTGTCTTTTACAAAGTCACAGTTACTGACGGCAGTGATGATTATGTTTTTGTCGGTATCACTGGCGACTTACCGGCAGGCTCTAAAATTATCGGCGCCAGCATTGCCGAACAGCAACACCTGCTATTGATCGCCGCCGATCGGGCAGAAAACATCTGGAAGTCACTGACAGCTACCCACAAACCTGCGGGGGAACCCTTTTGGAACCTTATCAATATTTCAAACGGGATTGGTGAAGTTCGCCCGCAAACTCGGGAAGAATTTATTCCCCAAATGCTTAACCTGCAGCACCTGGGCGCGGTCAATTTTCGCAAGGGCTGCTATACGGGTCAGGAAATTGTTGCCCGGATGCAGTATCTGGGCAAACTGAAAAGACGCATGTATCGCCTTCGCATCAAGGCAGAGAGGTTATTGGAACCTGGAACCAGTATCCACACGGAAGACAAAACCAACCAGGGAACCCTGGTTATGGCGCAGTGGTGCGACACCGGCACTCAGGAAATATTGGCCGTCCTCACTGCAGATGCGGCAACGGCAAACACACTGATTATTGGCGATTCCCCCCTGCCGATTGAAATGCTCGGCCTGCCCTACGACGAAAAATTTGGCGGAGAGCCGAACTGAGTGCTCAGCCAGGAAATTCTTTTATGGGTAGGCACGGCATCAATTGCCACCCTGATTATCAGCCTGATGACTCTGCCCTGGCTGGTGGCAAAAATTCCCGCAGACTATTTTAACCATGACAGACGCACGCCCACGGGATGGAAAACACAGCATCCACTCCTAAGGGCGGTTTTGCTGATAATGAAAAACCTGCTGGGCTATGTGTTGCTCGTGGGGGGAGTTCTTATGCTGTTCATTCCCGGCCAGGGAATTCTTACCATGGCCATGGGTCTGTTACTCATGGATTATCCGGGGAAATATCAGCTGGAAAGACGCATCGTCGCTATTCCCGCTGTTTTCAGGGGACTAAACTGGTTGCGCACCCAAAGGGGGGTAAAACCACTAAATCCTTTGCGCCACTGACACGGCAACACTCAACTCCGGATTTTGGGCTGACAACAGGCTTGGCGGTCTTGTACTGGACATCCCCCGATGTGAGCACACTCACATCGGGGTGGCGCAATAATTCAGACTACGCCTGTTATACCTGCGCAAAACTCAGATTTCAGAGTGTACTGGTGCAATTTCCGGGTTAACCCAATCCGACCACTGCCCTGCCCTCACCGCCCCTTTAACTCTTTGCGCAGCACTTTGCCGACGTTGGATTTGGGCAGTTCATCAATAAAAGCAATCTGGCTGGGAATTTTGTACCCAGTGAGATTCTCTCGTGCAAACTTTTTGATATCCGCCTCTGTGAGAGCACTGTTTGCGGAGACCACAAACAGCTTCACCGCCTCCACTGTGTCCGAATCGGGAACACCCACAGCCGCACATTCGACGACATCGGGATGCTTGCTGATAACAGCCTCAATTTCATTGGGATAAACATTGAAACCCGACACCACAATCATATCCTTGATGCGATCGACAATACTCAGGTAGCCATCGTCATCGATTACCGCCACATCCCCTGTATGCAGCCAGCCAGCACTGTCAAGAACGTCATCTGTGGCTTGCGGCCGCTTCCAGTAACCCTTCATCACCTGCGGGCCGCGCACCAGCAACTCTCCGGGTTCACCCTTGCCAACCTGTTCCCCCGCACCATTGACAAGACGACATTGGGTGCGCGGCAGCAGGCGCCCGACAGTTCCCAATTTGGGCGCCGGGGGCGGATTTAAAGCAACTACAGGACTGGTCTCTGTCAAACCGTAACCCTCGACAACCTTGCAACCGGTCAAGGCTTCCCAGTTTTCTGCGGTGTCCTTTATTAACGCCATACCGCCAGAGATGGTCAGCTTTAAGCCGCTAAAGTCCAGAGCACGAAAATCCTGATTGCGGCACAGGGCATTAAAGAGCGTATTCAAGCCGGCAAAAAACGTAAAGCGAACCCCTTTAAGGGCTTTGCTGAAATCGCGGGTCTTGCGGGGATCGGGAATGAGAATCACCCGAGCGCCAATCTCGAACCCCAGCAACATGCAGAGCATAAAGGCAAAAATATGGTAGATAGGGAGCGGCGCGACAATAATCTCACCGCCGTCCTTGAGGGAATCCGCAAACACCTCTCGAACCTGAAAGAGATTGCTCAGCAAATTGGCATGGGTGAGCATGGCGCCCTTGGAAACGCCGGTGGTGCCCCCGGTGTACTGAAGCAGAGCCAGAGAATCATAAACAGTCAAAGGTTTTGGCAGGGTTCGGTTCAGTTTTTTTGTGATGATATCGCGGAAATAAACCGCATCCCTGATGGCAGGTATGGCGCGATTCTTAAAGTTGACCACGGTGTTAATGACAAACCGTTTTAGCCCTGGGTGCAAATCGCCAACCTGGGTAATGATGACATGCTTCACGGGGGTTTCGGCAATGACACTCGCCAGGGTAGCACTGACGCCTTTAAGCACCAGAATGGTTTTAACCTCAGCATCATTAAGTTGATGACGCAGTTCGCGGGCTGTGTAGAGCGGATTGGTGTTGACGATGATCACGCCAGCTTTAATGGCGCCGAGCACTACCACCGGGTACTGAAGTAAATTAGGCAGCATAATGGCCAGTTTATTCCCCGGCTCCATTTGCAACTCGTAATACAAATAATCGGCAAAGACACTGGCCAACCTGTCGATTTCCCCGTAGCTGAGGGTATGGCCAAGGCAGGTAAAGGCAGGCTTTGCCGCGAACCTGGCTATGCGGTGCTCAAAAAATTCTTCAAGGGTTTTTTCAGTTGGCATGGGCAGAACCTTTTATCAGATATTGGCGCAGAAAACCTGGTCGGCGAACAAACATCAAGCAATAAAAAATTTATAAGATGAATGCCCAAGTCTAACCAAATATGGGTGCTTCTTGTTTATTTTTCTTCACTGCGAACACCACACTCACAGGAAAAACACGCGACCGACCTGGGTTCGCAAAAATTCCAACTGAAAACCTGCGCCCTCCCAGGGCGAAAAATCCATGGCTCTGTGCAGAAAGTTGCAAATTGGTGTCGCCAGGGAGGATAGAGTTGGCCGCACCGGCGGCGATGTTGCGCAATTTTGGTTTACCAAGCTGCGCCCAGGGTGTTCTCACTCTCTATCCCGATGTGGTTAAAAAACACCTGGGGATCGGTAGCAACCGGGTCATTCTCAACGGCATTTCTGTTGGCCATGAAAATAATGATGCGCCAGTCAATGCCAGCCTTACCACCAGGGTATCCCTCACGGATGCGGTGACTTTTTTCAGCCAACCGAAAAGCCCGCCGTCAAAATTTCGCCACCCGGATTCTCGATTTGAACCCACTTCGAAAGTTGCATGAGTACGCGCTCAAATCCGGGTTAGCGGGGCATTTGTGCCATTTCTTCTCGAATATGGCGCGCACTCAGGACGTAGCACAAAATGGCAAGTGTCAGGGCACTAGCAACCAAAATCAGCAGGGCATACCTGAGGCTTTCAACACCAAAACCGGGAACCATGTAGTCGCTCAAGGCGCCCACCATCACAGGCCCCAGTCCCAAACCTATCAGGTTTACCATCAGCAGCACCACGGCCGAGGATACCGCGCGCATGCGCACCTTGACCAGGCTGTGAGTCACGGTGATCAGCGGCGCAAGATAGCTTGCCAGAATAGCGGCGGGGAAAATAAACAGCAGTAGCGACTGCGCGCTGTTATCGCTAAGCAGCATGCCGATAACAAAGGGAAGTGCCAGCCCATAGACCACGGCGACAACCCAGGGATACCAGCGGGCATCGCGAGAGCCAAAACGATCGGCGATATAGCCGATGGCAAAGGTGCCAACAGCGCCGCCAACACCAATGGACATCGACAGCCAGGTGCCGACAAGGCCTGTTCCAAGATCGTAGCTGCGAATCAAAAACGACGGCATCCAGTTGAACAGGCAATAGGCGCTGTACGAGGACAGAGACCCCGCCATCACCATGTATCTGAATGTTTTGCGCGACCAGAGCAGCAGCAGTGTCTCTTTGAATGATGGATGCTTTTCAGGGCTTTGATCAACATTGAGTGGAACCGGATCTCTCCGCGGTTCCGCCACCGTGAAACGAACAATCAATGCCAAAACCAAGCCCGGCAGGCCAACCGCCAACAGCGCAACCCGCCAACCAAAAAATTCATGTATCCAGCCCCCCAGCAGAAACCCCACCAGCATGCCGATGTTGACGCCGCTGTTGTAAGTGGCAAGTGCAGTGGCGCGCTCTTTTACCGGGAAGATATCGGAAATCATGGAATGACTCGGCGGACTGCAGCCAGCCTCCCCCACGCCAACCCCCATGCGCGCAAGAAGCAAGTGTATAAAATTTTGCGCCATGCCGCATACAGCCGTCATCAAACTCCATAAACCCAGGGCGTAGGCGACAATATTGCGGCGAATTCCCTGATCAGCCCAGCGAGCAATGGGCAGCCCGAGAACAATATAAAAAACGGCAAACGCAAATCCGGTCAGCAAGCCCAACTGGGTATCGGACAATTGCAGCTCGTTTTTAATGGGTTCCTGAAGAATAGAGAGAATCTGACGGTCGACGAAATTAAACATATAGGTCATCGTCAATATGCCGAGAACGTAATACCTGTACCCTTTGTTGTCGTAAGGATCACTATGGACGGCTTTTGAGTTAGTCGCGCCTTGTTTTAAGTCTGTCATGCGTTCCTCTACTTGATGGCTAAGCCTGCTCATGAAATCTTGTTTTATTGATCCGGCAAGCTTTTATGTCCGGTTAATGCGCCACAAGACTGACTGTTGTTCCTGCAAAATCGGCACTTCAACAGAGATTTATTTGACTGAAACAAATAATATCAAAAAAGACGCGCCAAACCCAATACTGTTCTTTTTTACTGGTCATTTGCCAATTTGCGCCCTACAGTAAAACCCGCCAGCCGAGAATGGCATCAGCTGCCTGAATTTTCCCGTCAAAATAGCGCGAGATTGATTGCAAAACAGGCGTTCACAGGGCAAAGGGGGTAGAGATCAAAACGATGGCATCACCACTCCCGCCATTGGTGCATTCGCTTGACGACAGCGTGGCAGGAAACAGAAAAGCTTCCTCGGGCGCCAGCACATCGGATCCAATACTGATCTGACCTGCGACCATCATTAGCAAAAAGTAACTGCCTCGGCAGGGAAAACGGTATTTCCCCCCCGCCTTCAGGGTCAAGCGATAAACGTTGAAATCGTCAAAGGCGACAACCTGCTCCAGGCAAAAGCTTGATGTCTTTTCAACAAGCACCAGTTTCTCGACAGCGCCGGGATCAAGACCCATAAGCTGTACGGCTTCCTCCGTGTCCCAGTGATTTTGCGTCAATACTTTCTGGGAAAAACTGAGTATTTTTCGCTCATACACCGGAGACTGAAACTCAACGGCACGAACACCGCGCTGAAGAGCATGGGGAATGAGGCAGTCCACCTTGACCACATCGCCGATTCTGAGAGGTACCACATGGGTAAAATCGTTCATTTCCTGGCGGCTCACAAGCTCCTGCGCCAGCAGGGAATTCGGAACATTAAGGAGCCAGCGCTTCAATTGTTCAGCACCCACGGGGTCGTTGAGCCCCACCCCGGCGGAAACACGGCACTGATCCAGAATAGCATCGATGCTGCGCCGAACAGCTTCATACTTTTTAACCGCTGCGAGATAGGCACTGCGAAATCCGTTGTCATCGCCATACAACTGCCGTTTTGACGGCGAAAAACCATAGCGAATAGCGCCCTCTCCAGTGGGCCAGGCTTGCGGCGCAATCGCCGTGACCACATAAACTTCCTGCTTTTGCTGGTGCAGTTCAAAGTAAAGATCGCCAAAAGCCTCTTCATGGAGAGGATCCAACACTTTCAACAGGTTCGGCGCCTCAGATCCGCAACAAAGGAGTTGATCTGCTCCCAGGGCAATCAGCCAGGGCAAAGGCACCGAATAACGGCCATCGGTCACTTCCGACTGCCCTCTTTGCTCGATACCTGTATACCAAATTTCCCGCCCCCAGGGTTTGGCAATATGCACAGGCCGCAACCGCCAGAACCTGTTCAATGGCACCACCGCTGCCTGCAGGCATGAGGCCAGGTCATCGACATCTGTCAGTTGCAAACAGACTGTCAAACCGCGCACGCCCAACCAATGGCGAGCTTGCGCCACTTTTTCAGTGACCACAACTACGGGAGCATCGACATCCGGCCAGGCAATAGCGGCAAAAAGAAGAATGGATGGTGCCCCTGAAAGGTAGTACTGTTCGAATTCAAAAGTGAAAAATTCAGACCGCCCCTCCTGCAGGCAACGGCGCAACTGTTGGGCGGGATTAATGAGTTCGCGTATCTTCACCGGTTTTTCCCCTGAAAGGAGCCTGCAGAAGTCTAACAGACCCTAAGGTTTGGAAAAAATGGCACTTTTTTCCAAATAATCTATTGACCTTATCCTCAAACATACACCTATAATAACGTCCCGGAATAAAAAATCTTGGAGTCAAACTCATGGTCAACCTGAAAACCCTCACAACCCTGTTAACTGTAACTGCTTTTTCCCTTGCTCTGACCGCTTGTGGTGGAGACAAAGCCAGCCAACCAGCCGATGCTGCAACCGAAGCTGAAGCGCCAGCAACAATGGAAGAAGCAACCGAAGCTGCTTCTGAAGCCATGGATTCCGCCGCTGAAGAAACCAGCGATGCCATGGACGAAGCTGCCGACATGGCCGATGACGCCATGGAAGCAACAGGCGAAGCTGCCGATGAAGCTGCAGACGGCACTGAAAGCCTTATGGATTCAATGAAAGAAGCTGCCGACGATGCTACAGACAACATCGAAGAAACCGCAAGTGATGCAGTTGACGCTGTTGAAGAAGCTGTTGAAGACGCAGAAGAAGCGATCAAAGAGTAATTTTTAGGGCTTTTTTCAAAAAAAGGCCGGATTTTTTCCGGCCTTTTTCCATTCCTTTTGTCCCGCATTAACAGATGCTCTGCCCCTGTAAATCTGCTTCAGGCCACTACCCGGCGATTGCCCCCGGCACTTCCTATCAGTTGGGCGGCTTGCAAAACAGAATCACATCATCGGCGAAAAATTCGGCAACAACCCCCCACTTTCCAGCCAGCCAGTTAAATGTGGCCACTGAGAAAAAGCTGATGTGCGTGGGATCATTTTTATAGTGCCAGCGACTGAAGGCCGCTTTATCCAGCGCCAGCTTGGTCATTATGCCCAGACAACCACCGGGATTTAGCAACGACCACAGGCGATCCAGCTCTTCACCGGCTGCGCTGAAGTGTTCAACAACCTCAGTAGCAGTAACAAAGTCATAGCTTCGAGCCAGAGCTTGTTCATCGCGGGCGTAGTACGGATCATAAAGCCTTACCCTGCGGCCACTCTCTTCAAACATGACCGACAACGTAGGCCCGGGACCACAGCCGAAATCCAAACCCGAAGCGGTGGGCGCCAATCGCTTTACCATGGGCTGAAAGAGACGCCCCAAAAATCCCCTGTAGCCCGGGTCATGGGGACTGTTTTGATGGAGGTCATAATGGGCTTTTTCATCATCAGGGGATAAGTGAAATGATTTTGGCACATAAATCAGGCAGCAATTCTGGCAGCGCCAATAATCCCGTTTTGCATCGGCAAGGAAAAAATGGGTCTGTGTTTGCAGGCAGAGGGGGCAGCGATCAACCATGGTTTTTCCTGTCACCGTGAAATCTGTATCCCAATAGTAACTCAGGTTTGAGGTACTTCTGAAAGTAGTGATTTTTTCCCTTGGACATGTGTAGGCCATTGCCTGATGTCCTGGCGGCGGAATTTGTCGAACCCCCACCGGTTCGAACCTTCTTTAAGCACAAACATAAAACCCCACGCGCGGTGGGGTTTTATGTTTGGCGCACCCGAGAGGATTCGAACCTCTGACCTTTGCCTCCGGAGGGCAACGCTCTATCCAGCTGAGCTACGGGTGCAAAACTGCACATGAATTTTGGTGCTTGTCGCGGCAAGATCTAGAGACAATGCCGCAAGGCGCGCCATTCTACCTGTTTTAGGGCTTCGGCCCAACTGCTTTTTCACTGTTTTTAGCTGTAACCTGGCCATGGCCGTCTCCCATCGCGGTCGCCAGTCTGCGCCCTATCAGATCAGAGGCGGCGTCGACGGGTTAAGGCTCGAACATATGGGAATATCCCGCAGGGGAAAGAGTCCTTCGATACAGTCTTTTTTTAGCACATGTGAACTAGCAGTAACAAGTTGGATGCAAACAGACCGACTGTAACCATGCTTCTCTCCCAGCCAATGGTTTAGGATGAGACCACCAGATTACAGCCTCGAAACTCT
>JALOAH010000103.1 GCA_023228865.1 Porticoccaceae bacterium
CGTCTGATGCATCCTCCTACATGACCGGTGCAGATATTGCCGTGGATGGTGGCTGGACTGCGACCTGATACATCTCAGGTGTAGGCGCCTACTTTTATCAACCTGACAATTTGTGTCGTCAGGTTGATAAAAGCGCAGAACGGTATTTTATGCGCGCAATCTTGAGCCTGTTTCCCTATCCAGCGGATTGTTTTCCTGAGCGTTGCCATAACCAATGCGACTGCCGGATTGCCAGCGCAGAAAATAATTGGGAACATAGGTGCAGCTGTAAGGGCTCCAGGGATGCTGGCTTAAAGGTGAGGCAAAAGCCGTGTGTGTGTTACCTTCTATGTCGATACAACTGACATCAAAAGCGACACCAAAACGGTCGAACTTATTGCGTTGAACGACCATCGTACCTTCTTTAAAGGCTTTCACATTACCACCCACCAAAGCATAGCCATGGGCAAAAGTGAATTGCTTCTCCGGCACTTCTCTGGGCTCATAACGCCAAATAGAATGCAAGGCGTAATCTTCGCCAAAATGGGCATTAATCCAGGACATGGGCGTCATTCCCCGCTGGGGTCTTAGTCCCCAGCTGTGATCCATGGTCGAAACACAATTGATATCGAATGCTTTACCGCGCACCTTGATTTTTCCAGTGACTTTGCAGGTCATGTCAAAGTGGCTGGAATAGGCTGCCCAAAACTCTGAACCCGAGCCTCCATCTTTCTTGACCCTTTTAGCCATGGGATCCATATCCGGATCATTGATGTCGTAAGGTTCCATGATACCGATAACATCAAGATGAAGTTCGGTATTATCAACGCCCTGATAATCCAGGCGATATTTGCGAATATTGTCGGCTTTAAAATCGAGCCCGTTTGGTAAGCTAAAGGATTCAAATTTTGCTGGTAGCGGCAAATGCTGCTGAATATCTGTATACCAGGTATCCAGTGGATTGGTGGACATATCACCCTGAAATTGAATATCGGCAACAATAGCGCCAACGCCGGGTCGTGCCACAAGATAAACCCAGCCCATCAAGTTGGCCTCAGGCACATAGAAATAAAAATAGCTGGTTTCTGCCCACTCAAAAGGGCAGTTCTCTGGTGTGTGATATGCAATATCTGTATCTTTGATCATAGTAGCAACCCATTATTTATCGATATTTTTGCCAATATAAAATTTGCTTTGGCCTTTTCCCGGCCAAAAGTAGAAAAGATCCAATCTGACAAAAATCAAAGGCAAATGCAAGGGGAATAAGAAAAAATAGTCGAGTTTCCGTCATCTCTATGCTTGAAAATAGTCCTGCAGATGGCGCAGGTTGGCTGCCTTGCCAGAATAATAAACAAGTTAATTATCGCTTTTTTCGATTGGCAGACAGCGGCGAAAATCGCGACAGGGTTATCAATTCCCAGGCACTGGATGAAGTGATCCCACTAAAAGCTGTGGGGTTTGGTGTAACGGCAAAAATAAAAATAGGAAACTATCGATAAAATTATGGGCGCCCTGAGGATGCCCATAATGTATTTAGGAAAATTTTGATTAATTTTTTTTCGTCACTCCTGTGCAGGCGGGAGACCAAAAAATCGAGGGATTATAAATTCCCGCCTGCGCGGGAATGACATTAATCAGAGTTTCCTTGGTTATAGGGCAGAGTTGCCAGTCTTTTTCTGGCGTTTTTCTTTTCTCTTTTCTTTCAAAGTTTTTTTCGGTTGCTTTTTGATTTTTTCCTTACTCATGTTGATAACCTTTTTGTTAATGATCAGTTGATTCAAAAATTGCCGAGAGAGTTGAGATCAACCTGGTAATAAATTAATAAAATAAGATAATTCATGTCGGCGAGTAAAAGACTGCATGGCGCTATTCCTCCTGGTGATTGACAATCTAGGGTTGTTGATCAATTGAGATAATGCGAAATCTATTCATGCGATTGCCGCAGAAAATAGCAAAGGTTTCCCCGCGCTTGCGGCCAAGCAAGGAAGATCCCAGTGGCGACAGAATGCTGATTTTTCCTTGCGATGGGTCGCTGTCATCAGGCAGGGAGATGACAACACTCATTTCGGTGTAATCGAACATATCCAAAATAACTACTTTAGAGCCAATTAAAACCACATTCGTCTCCAGCGGTAATTTTGGTTCGTCGTATATTCCTTCTAGTTTTTCCAACAAGCTGGCAAGTTCTACGGGACGTAGGGTGATTGGCTTAAAAACATTGATATGTTCGCTAGAATTTTTAAATATCGAGATAAAATTACGGATATCTGTCAAAAACTCGGCATTCATAATATTCTCCATCAACAAAACAGATATTGGCCACTGCCAGTATTTAAAAAATTCTTACTTGGTTGCCATGGTTAGTGAAGGTTGCGTTGCTATGGCGCAAGAACGCCGCCCTCGACTTCGGCAAGGGATAATAAGAACATCTTTAAGTTATGAGGTGAGAGCCGGGTGTAACTAGGGGTTACACCCGGTTAAATGAGGAAGGCGATATGCAGACTTATGTTGACAGTAGGATTGTTCATGGTTATAGCATGGTTTGATGAATACTGGGTTGATTATATAGTCTATAAATAAATAAACAACCACTGCCATGGTGACGATAAAATTTTGATTTTTTAAAATTCGCAGTCAGAAGAAATTAGATCCCGGAGCCTATTCGGTATCAGACACGAATGGCACTGCCTCAACACAAAAGCCAAGATTTTTGTCATTCCCGCGTAGACGCACTGCTGCCCGGAATAAATGTAGGCTGTTTGCCTTAATCCTGAAATATAAAGGAATTTGAGTCATGCTCGGTACAGTAATACTTAAACGACAGCCATCGTTCCTGCGTAGGCAGGAACCTCGTGCTCTTTTAATTTAATTTTGTCTTATCGAGCTGCTATCGCCAGCAGGGCTGGCTCCTACCGAATAATCATTTATTTGTAGGAGCCAGCCCTGCTGGCGATGTCTGAAGATTATTTATGGTAGACAATATCAAATTGAAGCAAGACTAGGAAGGTTTTCAGTGCGGTCTCTTTGCTACTAATGCTGTTAAAAAAACCAGCTGATTTACAACTTTATGGTAATCCCCCCAGGAATTAGCGGGAGTCAAAAGTAGAATTTTCTCGTACTCTATACGCAGGAGATTCTGCATGAAACGATCAAAATTTAGCGACAGCCAGATCATGGCCATTCTCAAACAAGCCGAAGGCGGTATACCCGTCCCTGAGCTATGTCGAGAGCACGGCATGAGCAGTGCCACATTCTACAAATGGCGTAGTAAATATGGCGGTATGGATGCCTCGATGATGTCCCGGCTGAAGGAGTTGGAGGATGAGAACCGACGACTTAAGAAGATGTATGCCGAGGAACGCCTCAAATCAGAGCTGCGCAAGGAAGCCCTCGAAAAAAAGTGGTAAAGCCCTGCCAGCGGCGCGAGCTAGCCAAAGCAGCGGTTGATCAACAAGGTGTCAGCATTCGGGTAGCCTGCGAGACCTACGGGATCAGTGAAAGCTGTTACCGCCATCAGGCCAAGCTCCGTGGTGAGAATGGGGTTATCGCCGATTGGCTGCTGCGGCTAACTCACAATCAACGGAACTGGGGCTT
This sequence comes from Porticoccaceae bacterium, assembly GCA_023228865.1. The sequence goes on from JALOAH010000103.1 coordinate 3,574, forward strand.
TGGCCTGTGTTTCTTGTACTTGCGCAACGTGAAGGGCTTCCCTTGGAATCACAAACGGGTTTACCGCATTTACCGGGAATTGGAACTGAACCTCCGGATCAAACCCAAAAAGCGGTTGAAGCGCGAGAAACCCGAAGAGCTGGCAGTCCCCTTGACCATCAACGAAACCTGGTCGATGGACTTCATGCATGATCAGTTAGACGATGGTCGCAGTTATCGGTTGCTCAATATTATTGATGATTGTAACCGGGAGGGTTTAGGTATTGAGGTGGACTTCTCTCTGCCTTCTGAGCGCGTCATACGGACATTGGATCGGCTGATTGAATGGCGAGGCAAACCCAAGCGACTGCGTTGCGACAACGGCCCCGAATACATCAGTGGTGCGCTGGCAACCTGGTCAGAGAAGAATGACATTGTGCTGTCATTTATCCAGCCTGGCAAACCGCAACAAAATGCCTATATAGAACGTTACAACCGAACAGTGCGCTATGATTGGCTCAGTCACTACTGCTTTGACTCAATTGCTGACGTGCAGGATTATGCAACTCAGTGGTTGTGGATTTACAATCATGAGCGACCCAATATGGCCATTGGAGGAATAACCCCAAAACAACGGTTAGCTCAGCTAACCCACTAACACCTTAGCATTTATGCGGTATGCAGCGCATGCCGTATAAATGCCTGTTGAGCTGAACCGCTGCGCGGTGGCGGAATGGGCTACTACTTCTATAGGGGATTGTTTTTTCTTCGGCGATGATACCTGGGAGACTGGCCGCCTCCGTGATAGGGTTAGTCTCCTGCATCGGTGCACTTCCTCCGTTTTAACCCTGTGCCTGTCGGGCTGTATGGGCTTCATTTAAGCCCATTGCCGGGTGATTGTCCATAATCCGCCAGCGGCTTCCTTAGGGACACCGTCTTCGCTTACCGCCTGAGGTTGAACGCGGTGTTTTGCAATGCCCGCAGTTACCTCAAGGCCGTTCGTCCCAGTGGCGAATCACTGACTGGAGCAATTTGCAGCGCACAAAGACCGCAACACGGACACTGGGGTGGCCAGCGGCGATGGATGACTTGCGCAGGCAGACTGCTCGCGGGCACGGGTCGATCGTGGCCGTTGTTTGTGCGCGTCTTATTCAGGCACTGGCGTATCCGCCCCAGGTGTTTCCGGCGGCAGGCATTGGCCAGAAAGCCATAATGGCGTATACGCATGAATCCGTGGGGCAGAACGTGCAACAACCAGCGCCGGACGAACTCGTCCCCCGCCAGCCGCATCTCCTCCAGACTGCCACCCTGGGCGTAGCGCTTATACACGAAGCTGACGTCACGATCCGTCACCTCCCGAATACGACTGTCACTCAGGGCAATACGGTGGGTGTAGCGAGCCAGATAGGCCAATACGGTCGTGGACTGGGTGCAGGTAGCGCGGCTGTAGACCACCCAGTCGGTGGCCATCAGCGTCTTCAAGGTACTATCCACGTCATCGGGCTGGGTGATGCCCGGCAATTCCCCCGCCCGGTAGGCCTGGCGCAGGGCGCTGACCATCGCACCCCGGTAATGGCGGGACAGCGCCTTGACGGGGAACAGGTAGGTGGATTTGGCAGGATGCCATTGCTCCCGTTGTCGGTCATAGGCGCCGCCGGGGATCAGGCAATGGAGATGGATGTGCTGGCTGAGATTCTGACCCCAGGTATGCAACACGGCGGTCATGCCCAGTTGTCCTGACAGTCGTTTGGGGTCGCGTCCAAAGGAGGCGAGGGTTTGCCAGACCACGTGAAACAACAGCCGGTAGATCACCTCGGGATGCCGTTGTGCCCAGCCATTGAGTGCGTGTGGCAGGGTAAAGACCACATGAAAGTACGGTACGGGTAACAGATCGTCACAGCGTGCCGCCAGCCAGGCCGCGGAGCCCTGCCGTTGGCATTGAGGGCAATGGCGATTGCGACAGGATCGATGACAGGTCTGCTGGTGCTGACATCGGGGGCAGGTCAAGGCAACGCTGCCGAGGGCATCGGTGCGACAACGGCATACCAAGCCAGCCACTTTGGCCTGCTGGGGAGAGAGAACGTGATGTTGGCGATACTGCGGCAGAAATCGTGTCAGGATGGCGGCGGTGGTGTGACCGGACGTCATGGTCGTTCCTCCTGGCAATCGTGCAGCAGATCGCTGCCCAGATTGCCTTGCTGAACATGGGTGGGCAGCCAATGGATATAGCGCAGCGTGCTCTTCAGATCACCGTGGCCGAGCAGTTGCTGGAGTTTGTAGGTGGGCATTCCCGCCTCCAGCTGATGGGTGGCGTAAGCGTGACGCAAACTGTGGAGGCTACCCTGCTTGTGAACACCGGCAGCCGTCTTGGCGCGGTGAAATGCCTTGGCGAGAGTGGTGCGATCCAGGGGGCGCGATGGCTCGGCGCCATAGAACAGCCACTCCCGAGGCCGATAGGCCAGCCAGTAGCGGCGCAGCCACTGCAACAAGGTGTCGGGCAGGATCACCGTGCGATCCTTGCCACCCTTGCCTTGGCGGATATGCACCCAATGCCGGGTGCTGTCGATATCCGCGACCCGCAGGTGCAGTAGCTCGCTGACGCGCAAGCCCAGGGCATAGGCTGTGGCAAACATCGTCGCGTGTTTCAAATTGGCTGTTTCTGCCAGTATCCGTCCAACCTCGTCCCGCGTCAGCAATTCGGGAATCCGCTGAGGCTGCCGGGGGTAGCGCACTGCATACAGGGTTGGCGGGCGCTGCAACACCTGATGATTGAGAAAGCGCATACCGTTGACCACCAGACGGACACTGGCGGCGGCCAGGTGCTGATCGGTCAACAGGTGGAGCACATAGCGTTCCAGTTCATCGACAGCGATACGGTCTGGAGAGCGATTGAAGTGGCGCGCCACTTTGGCAACCGCGTAGAGATAGGTTTGTTGGGTGGCGGGTGAGAGTCCCTTCAGCACCATGGTATCGATCATTTTTTGACGTAATGGCGTCATGACTTATCACCTCATGCTGGTTTGAGAATCCGGCCTCAGAAGCCGTGTGATAAGTGTGGAACAAGATCGGAGGGAGAGGACTCAGGGAGGCAGAGGAGGTGGAGATGGAGCCACCGCGCAGCGGTTTAGTTCAACCTCTACTTTTAACTGCGGTTAAAAATGGGGGGATTACCTAATAGCCTGATTATGCAGCAAGGTGCCGCATAATCATTATTATAAAGACGCCTTCATAATGAAGGCACGGAATTCTATTTGTTTTCATCATGTTGATAAATTAGGTATTTTTCGAGCATTCGCTACTATGGCTTTCATTATAAAGGCAGGCGCCTTTGTAATAGCTGAACTATGACGCAGGAAAGGATTTCTATTTTCAAGCATGGAGGTGTTTGTCATGAGCCAGTCGCCCTTTCTCAACTCCGTTCGTGAATTCATGCTGGTAGGAGGTTATAGTCGTCGTACAATAGACGCATATGTATACTGGACAAAGCGCTTTATTCTGTTCCGCAATAAGGCGCACCCGTCGAAGTTGGGGAGGACGAAATAGTTGAATTTCTGTTTTATGTCGCGGTTAAAGCTTCAGTTGCGCGCTCTACTCAGGCAGTTGCGTTGAATGCTATTGTCTTTCTGTATGACAGGTTGCTCCATAAGCCTGTCGGTGATGTGAGTGAGTTCCGTCAAGCGAACCGGCAAGCAAAGTTGCCGGTTGTGCTTACAAGAAAGGAAATATCTGATCTTTTTGCCCAGCTGTCCGGAACACATAAACTGATTGCCGGGCTGCTGTATGGCTCCGGACTTCGCCGTATTGAATTGGTGCGTTTGAGGGTGAAGGATGTTGATTTTGATTATCTCCAGTTGAGAATCATCTTTGGCAAGGGTGGCAAGGGTGGCAAGGGTGGCAAGGGTGGCAAGCACCGCCTGGTGACGCTGGCGGAAGAGCTGGTTGAACCCTTGAAGTATCAGGTAAAGAAAGTTCAGTTTTATTTGTCTGAAGATCTGAGCAACCCTAATTTCGCTGGGGTATTTATGCCGGATGCCCTCGAAAGAAAATATCCCAATGCCAATAGGACGTTGAGCTGGCAATACCTGTTTTCCTCCGCCACTTTAAGTGTTGATCCCAGAAATGGACTGATTCGGCGACATCACATTGATGAAAACGGCATCAACCGATTTCTGAAAACGGCCACTCGAAATGCAGGGATACAAAAAGATGTAACTTGCCACAGGCTACGCCATTCATTCGCTACCCATTTATTGCAGTCGGGTGCTGATATTCGCACGGTGCAGCAACAGCTTGGCCATGCGGATGTGAAAACTACCGAAATTGCTGCTTCCGGCGTCCTGCCTCTGGCGGCACTTGTGCGTCCTGCACATCGTACACGCACGTACTCAAACAAGGAGCGCATGGGGTAAAGAGTCCTCTCAGCAATCTTTAAATGTGCCCTTTAGTTAAGAGCTTAGATCGTCTCTGTCAGCGCGAGAGTCGGTAACTATTTGCTTTGGCTGTCAACTTCCGCCAACGCCCCCAGCACCGTATTTAAAAACCGAAATCCCAGGGGCGTGGTTGCCAAGTATTTATCCGCCGGTTGCAGCAATCCTTTGGTTACCAGGGTTTGCCATTGAGGTGCAACGACAGCAAAGTCGACACCGGTTCTTTGTTGAAATAATTCAAACGGCACGCCGTCCATCAGGCGCAGGGCGTTCATTAAAAATTCCAGGGGCAGTTCCTGTGGCGCGATTTGAGTGCTGCTGGCGATAAAGTTGCCCGCTGTTTCCCTGCTGCGCGCCAGGTAGTTGGCGGGGGCGCGGGTTTTGCTGTGGCGAAGAATATGGCCGCTGTCGGCCTGGGTAATTTTGCCGTGGGCGCCTGCGCCTATGCCGAGGTAGTCGCCAAATTGCCAGTAGTTGAGGTTGTGGCGAGATTGTCGCTCCGGTTGCGCATAGGCCGAGACTTCGTAGTGGTTAAAACCGGCGGCGGTCAGCAGTTGGTGACCCTGCTCCTGAATGTCGCCGAGAATATCTTCGTCGGGGAGTGACGGCGGCTGTTTGTAGAAAGCGGTGTTGGCCTCAATGGTGAGCTGGTACCAGGACAGGTGGGTGGGGTTCATATCCAGTGCCAGTTTGAGATCGGCCAGCGCTGCGTTGACGCTCTGATCGGGCAGGCCGTGCATGAGGTCGAGATTGAAATTATCAAAGCCGGCGTTGCGGGCGCTGCTGGCGGCGGTGATGGCGCTGGCGCGGTCGTGAATGCGGCCAAGGGCGGAAAGCTGCTGGTTGTTGAAGCTTTGAATACCGATGGAAAGGCGGTTGACACCGGCACTGCGGTAGCCGCGAAAGCGCGCCTGTTCAAAGGTGCCGGGGTTGGCTTCCAGGGTGATTTCGATATCTGCCGCAAAGCCGATTCGCTGCTCTGCGGCGTTGAGTATTTCGCCAATGGCTGCAGGAGAAAACAGGCTGGGGGTGCCGCCGCCAAAAAAGATCGAAATCAGTTTGCGCCCCTGCACCTGGGGCAGATCCGCTTGCAGGTCGGCGATCAGAGCCGCCACATAGTCGGCTTCGGGAATGTCGCCTTTGGCCTCGTGGGAGTTGAAATCGCAGTAGGGGCATTTGCGCACACACCAGGGAATATGCACATACAGGGACAGGGGTGGAAGCACGAGCATCAGGGAAAGAGCTTGGGGTTGTTGCTGAGTTTGTCGAGAAGCTGGCGCATGGCGCGGGCGCGGTGGCTGAGGGTGTTTTTGACTTCCTTGGTGAGTTCGGCGGCGGTGCAGTTTTGCTCTTTGACAAAAAACAACGGGTCGTAGCCAAAGCCGTGTTCGCCCCTGGGTTTGTCGGCGATGATCCCCTCCCAGGTACCCTGGCAGATAAGGGGTGTGGGGTCTTCGTGGTGGCGCATAAACACCAGCAGGCACTGAAAGCGGGCACTGCGTTTTTCTTCTTCAATGCCCTCAAGGAGTTTGAGCAGTTTGTCGTTGTTGCTGGCGTCGCTGGCGCCTTCGCCGGAAAAGCGCGACGAATAAATCCCCGGCGCGCCCTGAAGGTAATCCACTTCCAGGCCGGAATCGTCGGCGATGGCGGGCAGGCCGCTGATTTTGGCGGCGTGGCGGGCTTTGATAATGGCGTTTTCGACAAAGCTCAAACCGGTTTCTTCCGGTTCAGCTTTGGAAAATTCCGCCACCGGCACAACGGTAAAATCCTGGCCTGCCAGGAGATGGCGAAACTCCTTGAGTTTGCCTTTATTGCCGCTGGCCAGAACGATACTGTGGCTCATGGCAGTCAGTCCAGATAAAAGGTGCGCTGAAAGGTGAAGGTGTTGGTTTGGTCGCTGTCTGCGGGGCGCACATGAATGGTAAAGGTGAGAGGGTCTTCGTTATCAAAGGTGAAGGGCGCCAGGTAATAAACCGCATCCCCTTCGCGGATTTCAGTAAAGTTGAGGGTTTGCTGCTGCTGAATAAGGTTGTTGACCGTGCCGCCCACCAGTGCGGTTTTGCCTGCCGTCGCCCCTTCGGGAACAACGGCGATATTGACCAGACCCTTGTCCTTGCCGCGGGTTATTTTGTAGATGCTGGCAACTTCAGCGCTGATAAAGCTGCTGTTAAAGGCGCTGTAATAAACTTTGTTGTCATCAAAGATTTTTGTTGCGGATTCTTGGCCAAAGGTGGCCGCAGACGAGAGAAGCAGGCTTGCGACCAGAATCATCATTTTCATCGTTGTAGCTCCCGTAGGGCGTTATTTGCTCAGGTGATAAATAGCGGTCTCACCAAACAGATTAGGCCATATTCCTTTAAGTTGCCTGTCTGGCGAATGCTGGGTGGTAAATTCCCGATTGAGAATACGAATGTTCATGTCCCGGCACAGGGCTTCAAAATCCTTGACCGTGCAAAAGTGAATGTTGGGCGTGTCGTACCACTGCCAGCTCAACTGTTTGGTCACAGGCATTCGGCCTTTGAATACCAGGTGGCTGCGGGCGCGAATGCTGCCGAAGTTGGGAAAGGTGACCACGCACTCCTTGCCGATGCGCAGCATTTCGGCAATGGTTTTGTCGGGGCGTTTCAGGGTTTGCAGGGAATAGGTCATTACCACTGTGTCAAAACTGTCGTCGCCGAAATGGGACAGCCCCTGGTTGATGTCGGTTTCGATAACGTTGACGCCTTTGGCAATGCAAGCGGTGATTTGCGCCGCATCGATTTCGAGACCATAGCCTTCGATGTCGTGGCTCTGTTTGAGACTGTGGAGCAGGGTGCCGTCGCCGCAGCCGAGGTCGAGGACGCGGCTGCTTCTGGCAATCCACTGTTTGAGAATATCGAGATCAAGCCGCAACATCAGGCACCTCCCCGGGAATTTGCCCGCTCTGTGCGAATATCGGCGGCAACCCCCTGCATATAGGCGGAAAATACGGCTTCGTAGCGCTCGTTGGGGAGCAAAAAAGCGTCGTGACCGAGGTCGGATTCAATGCGGGCATAACTGACATCCCGGTTGGCCGCCACCAGGGCGTTGACGATTTCCTCGGAGCGCTGCGGTGAAAAACGCCAATCGCTGGAAAAGGAGATCACCAGAAATTTACTCAGGGCGTGGCGGAAAGCCTGCACCGGGTCGTGGTTGTATTCCCGGGCGAGGTCAAAATAGTCGAGAATTTTCGTCATCAGCAGATAGGTGTTGGCGTCAAAACTGCCGGAAAAGCTGTCGCCCTGATAGCGCAGATAGCTTTCCACCTGAAATTCAATGGGGCCTTCGAGGCCGCGCTCAAAGGAACCCTGGCGCAATTCGCGGCCAAAGCGGGTGCCCATCAGTTCATCAGACAGGTAGGTGACGTGGCCAATCATGCGCGCCAGTGCGAGGCCGTTGCGGGGCAGGCTGTTGTATTTGAGATAATCGCCGTTGTGAAATTCCGGGTCTGTGGTAATGGCGCGGCGAGCAATTTCGTTAAAGGCGATGTTCTGGGCGCTGAGTTTCATGGCGGAGGCAATCACCACACAGTTGCGCACCCGTTCCGGGTATTCCAGCGCCCAGCGCATGGCGTTCATGCCCCCCAGGCTGCCGCCGATCACCGCCGCCCATTGGCGAATGCCCAGTTTGGCGGCGAGGCGGGATTGGCTGTGAACCCAGTCGCGGGCGCGCAGCGGCGGAAACTCCCTGCCCCAGGCTTTGCCGGTGTCCGGGTTGATGGAACGCGGTCCGGTGCTGCCATGGCAGCCGCCAAGGTTGTTGAGGGCAACCACAAAAAAATGATTGGTGTCGATGGGTTTGCCGGGGCCGATGTAGTGATCCCACCAGCCGGGGCGCTTTTCGTCTTCGCTGTGGTAACCGGCGGCGTGGTGGTGGCCGCTGAGGGCGTGGCAGATCAGCACGCCATTGCTGGCGTCGCTGTTGAGTTCGCCATAGGTTTCCACCATCAGCTCGTAACCGGACAACACCCGGCCACAGGCCAGTTCCAGGGGTTCGTCAAATTTGAACAGTTGGGGGCTGACTATGCCCACGGAGCCTAGTTGATCCACGGTGCTTGTTTATCTCTCAATGTTGTTGGTGCGCCAATTCTACACGGGGTCAGGCGACGGTGATAATTTTTAGGGTATTGGTTTCTCCCCGGTCGCTATAGTTGTTGCCAAAGGACGCCAGCACCTGATCCCCCGGTATGAGTACGCCCTGGGTTTTCAGCTCTTCAATGGCGCAATCGATGGCGTCGGCAACCTGGGTGACGGGATTCGCCATGGCCATGGGAATAACCCCCCGGTACAGGCACATGGCGCGCAGCGCCCTGGGGTTGGATGAGAGGCCATAGATGCTGATGCCGGAGCGAATCCGCGACATCCAC
>JALOAH010000104.1 GCA_023228865.1 Porticoccaceae bacterium
ATGCCTTCCATCAGGCAGCCATCGCCAAGAAAGGTGTAGGTATAGTGGTCAATAATATCGTGGCCGTCGCGGTTGAACTGAGCCGCCAGCACTTTTTCCGCCACCGCCATGCCCACCGCGTTGGTTATGCCCTGCCCCAGGGGTCCCGTGGTGGTTTCCACTCCCGGGGTTTCGTGGTACTCGGGGTGACCCGCCGTTTTGGAGTGAAGCTGGCGGAAATTTTTGATTTCCTCCAGGGGCAGATCGTAACCGGTGAGGTGGAGCAGGGAGTAGATCAGCATGGAGCCGTGGCCGTTGGAGAGCACAAAGCGATCCCGGTTGGGCCACTTGGGATTGGCGGGGTTGTGCACCATGAAGTCATTCCACAGCACTTCGGCGATATCCGCCATGCCCATAGGTGCTCCGGGGTGGCCGCTGTTGGCTTTCTGGACAGCGTCCATACTGAGGGCGCGGATGGCGTTGGCGAGGTCACGACGGGTTGGCATTGTGGAGAGACTCCTTGGTATTGAGTAAGCAGGCTGTCAAAGGGAAGGCAATAGCGACCCTTTGAGATAAAGACGTCAAAGGGTCGCTATTTTCCCGTACCGGGGCTGTTCAGTAAATAGCCAATGCCGACGAAGACAAGATTTAACCGCGAATCGCCACAATTTCAGGGGGATTTATCATCACCTTGCGGCCATAGCGCGTGCTTCATCACATGGTAGATATAGTTTTGCTCGTGAACGCCGCCAAATAAATGGCTCCAGGGGCCAGAGGCGTAAATGGCCACATCTTCGCCGCCGTGGGTTTCCATCATCATGGGCACCAGAGCTTCCTGGTGAAAGTCGCTGCCGCCGGTTTGCTCCCCCGCCTCTAAAAATCTGCCGGCTTTGGGCGCCTGCTGGTAGCGCTCATCCTGAGTGGTCACATGGCCGTGGCCGACACCATTGATATAACCGAGGGTGGTGTAGGGCTTGCCGTCTGCCGCCAGTTCTGGCGTTTTTTTGGCATGGCCGTGGTCATCGTTACCGACAACCGTCCCCAGAATCGGGTTGCCCCTGACGGGATAACCCGCCATGCTCAGGGTGTGGCTGTGATCTGCGGTGACAATAATCAGAGTATCCTGGGAATCGGTGCTGTCCACCGCCACCTGAACGGCGCGGGCAAATTCCTGACCATCCGTCAACGCCCGGTAGGCATTGCCGGCGTGGTGGCCGTGATCGATGCGCCCTCCTTCCACCATCAGGAAAAAGCCGCGCTCATTTTGTTTCAGCCTGGCCACTGCTTTAGCTGTCATTTCGGAAAGGGATGGCTCGTCGGCTTCAAGGGTTTGGCGATCCGCCTCGTAGTGCATATGGGAAGGTTCAAAAAGGCCGAGGATATTGCCGCTGAAATCTTTGGCGATGGCGTCGAACTGGGACTGGTTCCAAATATAGCGGCCGTCGGGGTTGGCGGCCGTCCATTCTGCGATCAGGTCGCGGCCATCGCGACGCCTGCCACTTTTGCCGGGATATTCCGGGTCAGCGCTGGTTGCGGGCATAAAGTAGCTGCGCCCTCCCCCCAATGCCACGTTGATGGTGCCGTTGTCGATAAGCTGGCTGGCGATATCCACAGCGCAGTCCCGCATCTCTGCGGGAATATCCACATCGCTTTCCCAGTCCCGATGGGCGCTGTGGGCATAGGTTGCCGCCGGTGTCGCATGGGTGATTCGCGTGGTGGAGACAATACCGGTGGCAAGACCTTTGAGACGCGCCTCTTCCAGTAGGGTTACCAGGCCGATGTCATTCATCTCTTTGCAGTTGGCCACTTCCAGTTCCGGTTTTACGGAAATCACACCAGCGCTGGATTTTACGCCGGTGATAATGGCGGTCATGGTGCCCGCCGAGTCGGGGGTCTGCTGGTTGGTGTTGTAGGTTTTGGCGAGGGCAACATGGGGGAATTTTTCGTAGCTGAGCTGGTTATCTTCACCGGCCAGACCCTTTGACTGGCCGTCAAAAATCCGTGTCGCCGTTACCGAGGTGATGCCGTTGCCGTCGCCAACAAAAAGAATGATGTTTTTTGCCTTGCGGGTATTGACCTGTGCCGCCAGCGCCTGCTCGAGTGCAGCTTGCCCCTGTTGTTGCCAGTAGGCAGTTGTTCTCTGCTCGTCCCGACCGGGGTTGGCAAAACAGGGGGCAGCGGCAATTGCCGCAGCCAACGCCAGCAGCGCAGAGGCCATTTTTGGTGTTGAGAAATTGCGTTGTTGCTTCATTGTTTCACTCCAGGGATTTTATCAAGGGTTCTCACCAGCCAGACTCTCCAGTATCGATCCTCAGGGGGACATTCTGATGACAGAAAACACCAATGTCAGCACCAGAATGCAGACCAGGTTCAGATAAATGCCAGCCCCCATCATATTGCGCTGAGTGACTTTGCCGGTGCCGTGGATCAGGGCATTGGGCGGCGTGGCCACCGGCAACATAAAGGCGCAGGACGAGGAAATGCCGATGGCCAGCGCTGCACTGGCGGGATCCATCAAACCTGCGGGCAGTGATACAAACACCGGCACCAGCAGCGCCGTGGTTGCGGTGTTGCTGGCAATTTCGGTGAGAAAAACCACAAAGGTCACCAGCGCTGCCATAATCAGCAGAACACCCCAGCCGTCAATCATGGCGGCGAGACCCTCGCCGAGAAAAACACTGGCGCCGCTGACACTGAGCACCTCGCTTAGGGTAAGGCCGCCGCCAAACAGCAGGAGTACGCCCCAACCTGAGGACTTTTCGATCTGCGCCCAGGTTGCCACGCGACTGACGCCGATCATCACCATGGCGCCCAGAGCCACCCAGGTGTCGAAGCCGGATTCTATTCCCAGCCAGGCGGACAATGGCTGGCCAAATAACCAGCCGGTCACCGTAACGGCAAAAATACCGATCAACAGCTTGCGTTCTTTGGTCCACACGAATTCGCTGTGATCGACGCTGACTCGATTGTCGAGAAAATCCGGCCTCAACACCCACCACAGCACCGCCATCATCAGCGGCCACAAGATCACCACAATGGGCACGCCGATAAAGAGCCAGTCGACAAAGGACAGATCCAACTCCGCGGCCACCAGGGCATTGGGTGCGGTGCCAATAATGGTGCCTATGCCGCCGATATTGGCGGAGTAGGCAATCACCAACAGACTGTAAGCCTGGGTTTTTAAGGGCAAACCCTGTTTTTCTGAAAGAATGCCGAGAATCAACGGCAACATCACCGCAGTAACTGCCGTGTTGCTGATCCACATGGACATCAGGGCGGTGGTTGCCGCCAATAAAATCACCGCCCTGTCCAAGCGCCCTTGGGTTCGTTTGAGAATGACATCCGCCAGCCATTTATCCAACCCCTGGGCGTGCATGGCAATGGCAAGAGCAAAGCCGCCGAGAAACAGAAAAATAATGGGATGGGCAAAATTTTTCATGGCCGCAGGCATATCCAGCAGGCCAGTGATAACGGCGAGCACCGGAACCAGAAGTGCCGTAATCGTGATGTGAAGGGTTTCCGTGAGCCACAACACGGCAATCACAAAAAGCAGGGATAGTGCGGCCATGACCTCCGCTTTTGCGACCACACCCAAATGCAGCGCCAGCAACCCCACCACCAGGAAAACGGCGACGACAAGTAGTTTCATTAGAAGCTATCCTTTTTTTGCCGCCAGTCTAGCACGCAGACTTGATCCTCTCCGCCCCAAATCTATATCAAAATATTTTGATATAGAAAATTTTGATGGTAGTATGCCCACACCATGAACACCCAAAGCCGCCAGATTGCCAATCTGCCGCCGCCCACCGAAACGGTGGCGGCAAATGCAGAAACCGTCGCCGCCCTGCTCAAGTCTGCGGGGGATGCCATGCGCCTGCAGATATTGCGGGTTTTGAGCAACAATGCCTTTGGCGCCCTTGAGTTGAGCGATATTTTTGCCATGCGCCAGAATGCCATGAGCCATCACCTCAAACTGCTGTCGAAATCCGGGCTGGTGAATTCACGGCGGGAGGGCACACATATTTTTTATCGGCGCAGCAATCCCCAGGGGCAATACCGGGATCTGTGTGCGGCAATTCTGGCCACCGCCGACGCCATTGCCCTGCCAACGGAACTGCAATCCCGGCTGGACAGCATTCAGGAAAGTCGCGCCGCCGCTTCCAGGGATTTTTTCCGCACCAATGCCGCCAAATTCCGCAGCCAGCAGGATTTGATCGCCAGTTACCCCCAGTACGGTGAAGCCGTCCTTGCCACCCTGGATCGTTACCAGCCACTGAAAAACAAGCTGGCGCTGGAGATCGGGCCGGGAGAGGGGGAATTACTGTCCGGTCTTTGCCAGCGTTTTGGCCAGATCCTGGCCTTGGATAATTCTGCGGAAATGCTGGCGCGGGCGGAAAATTTTGCCCGCCGCAACAACCTCGAACAGATTCGCTTTATCTGCGGTGACACCACCGCAGCGGCACTGAATGGGGTTCGCGCCCACGCCATTACCCTGAATATGGTACTTCACCATACGCCAGACCCCGCCGCCATTATCCGCGATCTCTCCCGCCATCTCAGCGACGATGGTGTTCTGGTGATTGCCGAACTCTGCCGCCACGACCAGGATTGGGTGCGCGAAGCCTGCGGCGATCTCTGGCTTGGCTTTGATCCCGAAGATCTCAGCGGCTGGGCAAGCCTCGCCGGCCTCAACGATGGCGGCAGCGAATTTCTCGCCCTTAAAAACGGCTTTTCCATCCAGATCCGTCAATTTCACAAGGCCGCGCCAAGTGCCGGACTGCAGCCACCACACCGAGTAAATTAGCCATGAGCCAATACAGTATTTTTACCTCTGAGTCTGTCTCCGAAGGCCATCCCGACAAAATGGCCGATCAGATTTCCGATGCCGTTCTGGATGCCATTCTCAAGGACGACAGGGATGCCCGCGTCGCCGTGGAGACTCTGGTCAAGACCGGTATGGCCATTATCGCCGGGGAAGTGCGCACTTCCACTTATGTGGATCTGGAAGATATCGTTCGCCAGGTGATTCTCGACATAGGCTACAACAGCTCCGACGTCGGCTTTGACGGCGCCTCCTGCGCGGTGCTTAACGCCATCGGCAAACAGTCCGTGGACATTGCCGTGGGTGTTGATGAAGCCAACGACAAGGAGCAGGGCGCTGGCGACCAGGGTTTGATGTTTGGTTACGCCACCAACGAAACCGATGTGCTGATGCCCGCCCCTATTTATTATGCCCACCGCCTGGTGGAGCGCCAGGCTTACCTGCGCAAGCATGGTGTTCTGCACTGGTTGCGCCCCGATGCCAAAAGCCAGGTTACCCTGCGCTATGAAAACGGCAAACCTGTGGCTGTGGATGCCGTCGTGCTCTCAACTCAACACAGTGAAGCCATCTCCCTCGCTGACCTTCAGGAAGCGGTGCTCGAAGAGATCATCAAACCGGTACTGCCGGAAGAATGGCTACACGACAAGACACGCTACCATATCAACCCCACCGGCAAATTCGTTATCGGCGGCCCCATGGGGGACTGCGGCCTTACCGGGCGCAAAATTATTGTCGACACCTACGGCGGTATGGCGCACCACGGCGGCGGCGCTTTTTCCGGCAAAGACCCGTCAAAGGTCGATAGATCCGCCGCCTATGCGGGGCGCTATGTCGCCAAAAATATCGTCGCAGCCGGCCTTGCCGAGCGCTGTGAAATTCAGGTGTCCTACGCCATTGGCGTCGCCGAACCCACCTCCATTTCCGTCAATACCTTTGGCACCGGCAAGCTGCGCGATGATGAGATTGTGGCGCTGATTCGCGAGCACTTCGATCTGCGCCCCAAAGGTTTGATCGCCATGCTCGATCTGAAACGGCCAATCTATCGGGCAACCGCCGCCTACGGCCATTTTGGCCGCGAGCTGCCGGAATTTACCTGGGAAAAAACCGACAAGGCCGAAGTTTTAAAGGCGGCGCTCTAACAAATAGATTTCACCATGTGTAGGAGCTTGCCCTGCAAGCGATCAACGGGGCTAAGGCTTTCGCCAGCAAGGCTGGCTCCTACATTATTGGCAAGCCATTGATTAAGAGGAAAGACCATGAACACTATGACTACACCTAGTACCGACGTTATTACCGACTACAAAGTCGCCGACATTACCCTGGCGGCCTGGGGACGCAAGGAAATTAACATCGCCGAAACCGAAATGCCCGCCCTGATGGCGCTGCGGGAACAGTACCGCGATCAGCAACCCCTCGCCGGGGCGCGAATTCTCGGTTGTATTCACATGACCATTCAGACTGCCGTGCTTATCGAAACCCTGGTGGCGCTGGGCGCCGAGGTGCGCTGGTCGTCGTGCAATATTTTCTCCACCCAGGATCACGCCGCCGCTGCCATTGCCGCCTCCGGGGTTCCCGTGTTTGCCTGGAAAGGGGAAACCGAAGCCGAATACGAATGGTGTATTGAGCAGACCATCCTCAAAGACGGCCAGCCCTGGAATGCCAATATGGTGCTGGATGATGGCGGTGACCTCACCCTGATTCTCCACGACAAATATCCCCGCGTACTGGACGCCGTCCACGGTATTACCGAGGAAACCACCACTGGGGTTCACCGCCTGCAGGAAATGATGGCCAAGGGCGAGCTTAAGGTGCCTGCCATCAACGTCAACGATTCGGTCACCAAATCGAAAAACGACAACAAGTACGGCTGCCGCCACAGCCTCAATGATGCCATCAAGCGTGCTACCGACCACCTGCTCTCCGGCAAGCGCGCCCTGGTAATCGGCTACGGCGACGTCGGCAAGGGCTCTGCCCAGTCACTGCGCCAGGAAGGCATGATTGTGCGCGTTGCCGAGATCGATCCGATCTGCGCCATGCAGGCCTGCATGGACGGTTTTGAAGTGGTCTCCCCTTTTATCGATGGCGACCCGGCCAAAGGTGTGGATAAAACTCTCCTCGCCCAGATTGATCTGGTGGTGACCTGCACCGGCAACCTCAACGTTTGCGACGCCGATATGCTCAAGGCGCTGAAAAGCGGCTGCGTGGTCAGTAATATCGGCCACTTCGACAACGAAATCGACACCGCCTTTATGCGCAAAAACTGGACATGGGAAGAGGTTAAACCCCAGGTACATTTGATTTATCGCGGCGCTTCGAAAGAGGCCTGCAACAACGATCACCTGATTCTGTTGTCGGAAGGTCGCCTGGTGAATCTGGGCAACGCCACTGGCCACCCTTCGCGGATCATGGATGGCTCCTTCGCCAACCAGGTACTGGCGCAGATCCATCTCTACAGCCAGCGCTTTGCCGATCTGCCGGAAGGCGAAAAAGCCGCCAAAATCCGCGTCGAAGTGTTGCCCCGCAAACTCGACGAGGAAGTGGCTGCCCATATGGTGAAAGGATTCAACGGTGTGATTACCCGGCTCAAGCCTGAGCAGGCCAGCTATATCGGCGTAGCGCCGGAAGGGCCGTTTAAGCCGGAAGCTTACAGGTATTGATCGACGGGAGACGGGAGACAAATTCAGTGCGACCCGTCTCACATCTATCATCTATCGTCTCCCGCCAAACATCTGACTATTTAACGGAACACCCATGGCAACAACCAAAATCAGCTTTGAATTCTTTCCGCCTAAAACCCCGGAAGGGCGGGAAAAGCTACTCGCCACCCGCGACCAGCTCGCGGTAGCGCAACCTGAATATTTTTCTGTCACCTATGGGGCTGGCGGCTCCACCAGGGATAACACCAGAGATATCGTCCTGCAAATTCACAGCGACGGCTACGCTGTGGCGCCCCACCTGTCTTTTGGCGGCGATTCCGAAGAGGCTGTTCTCGGCCTGCTGCAAAGTTATAAGGATGCCGGTGTCCGCAAGCTGGTGGCGCTGCGCGGCGATATGCCCTCGGGGATGGGTATTCACAAGCTGGTCAATGCCAATGAACTGGTGGCCATTGTTCGCAAGCATTTTGGCGACCATTTTCATATCAATGTCGCCGCCTACCCGGAAATTCACCCGGACGCGCAAAATTACCAGCGGGATATTTTCTGGCTTGGCGAGAAATTACGCGCCGGTGCCGATTGCGCCATTACCCAGTATTTTTACAATGCCGATGCCTATTTCTATTTCATGGATGAATGCGCCCGGCAGGGGATCGACAAGCCCATTATTCCCGGCATTATGCCCATTACCAACTACCAGAACCTGGTGCGTTTTTCCGATGCCTGTGGCGCCGACATTCCCCGCTGGTTGCGCCAGCGCCTCAGCGCCTTTGGCGACGACAGCCAGGGACTCAAAGCTTTTGGCGAAGAAGTGGTGACTCGCCTGTGCGAAAAACTCCTCGCCGCAGGCGCACCCGGCTTTCATTTCTATACCATGAATCAGGCGGAGCCAACCCTGAGCATTGTTGCCAATCTGGGTATCAACAGGGGTTAATTGACGCTCACAGGGCAGAAAACAGCACATGCGCATCACGCGAATTTTTACCGATCAGCCCCTCCACCACCACGGCGAGGTGACACTGGGCAAGGACGCAGGGCGCCATCTGGTGACGGTTTTACGCCAGAAACCCGGCGATGCCGTCTGCCTGTTTAATGGCCAGGGCGGCGAATTTTACGGCGAGATTATCGCCGCCGATGCCAAGCAAGTGGTGGTTGGGATTGGCGCTTTTGATGCCGACAATCGCCAATCCCCGCTGAAAACACTGCTGGGCATTGGTATCTCCCGTGGCGAGCGTTTTGAATGGGTCTTGCAGAAGGCCACCGAACTGGGGGTAACCGAGATTTTTCCCCTCTATACCGAGCGCACTGAAGTCAAACTCAAAGGCGATCGTGAAGATAAAAAACACAGCCGCTGGCAACAGGTGATTATCAGCGCCTGCGAACAAAGTGGCCGCAATCTGTTGCCGGTTCTGCACCCGCCGCAACCTTTGACTCACTATCTCAACATTGACGCCGACATCAGGTTGCTGCTTCACCACCGTTCAAACCAGACTCTGCAAACATTGGCCAACCTTCAACCAGCTTCCGCCGCATTGCTGATTGGCCCGGAAGGGGGATTGTCAGAAAGCGAAATACACCAAGCGGGTGAAAAGGGTTTCCAGAGTTTGACCCTGGGGTCGCGGATTTTGCGCACCGAAACCGCGCCGCTGGCGGTTTTAAGTGTTTTGCAGGGGCTGTGGGGGGATTTCTAGCATGAGATTTCCTGACAGGGCAAATACCCTCAGCTATGGAAACTCTGATTTCTGATTAATGTCATTCCCGCGCAGCGGGACTCTATAATCGCTTGATTTTTCTGGACTCCCGCCTGTGCGGGAGTGACGAAAACAGAATGAATCAGAGCTTCCCTAGCAAGCTGGGGTTGCGGTGATGTTTTACTACAGTTCCGCCCAGCGTCCAAAACAGTTTTCCAGGGCGGCCTGGGCATCCGCCAGGGCTTTCAGGTGTTTTTCAATGTCGGCCTTATCCCGCTGATAAAAATCGGGGGCGGCTATCATTGTTTCCAGTTTAGCAATGTCTCCCTCCAGCTTTTCGATCTGGCCGGGCAGGCTGTCCAATTCCCGCTGATCCTTATAGCTGCGTTTTTTCTGTTTCGGTGCCGCCTCTTTGGCGACTACTGTTTCGCTGTTTGGAATTTTTTGCGATTCCGGCGAATCCTCTAGCGATATATTTTTCTGGCGTTTATCGCCCTGGGCGTAGAGTTTGCCGCCTTTCGCCGCCCAGTCGCTGTAGCCGCCGACATAATCGCTGACAACACCTTCACCTTCAAAAACCAGGATACTGGTAACCACATTGTCCATAAAGGAGCGGTCGTGGCTCACCAGCAATAATGTGCCGTCAAAATTGATGAGAATTTCTTCCAGCAACTCCAGAGTTTCAATATCGAGATCGTTGGTGGGTTCGTCGAGCACCAGTACATTGGCGGGCTTGCTGAACAGCTTGGCAAGAATGGCGCGATTTTGCTCTCCGCCAGACAGCGCCTTCACCGGCGTGCGGATGCGCTCCGGTGTAAACAGAAAATCGCTGAGATAACTGATGCCGTGGCGATCCTTGCCGTTGATGGTGATAAATTCCCGGCCTTCGCAGATGTTGTCGAGCAAATTGCGCTCTGGATCGAGCTGCTGGCGCAGCTGGTCAAAATACGCCACCTCCAGTTTTGTGCCCAGCTTGACCTCCCCCTCTTCCGGCTGCAACTGGCCGAGGAGAATTTTCAGCAGGGTGCTTTTTCCGGCACCGTTGGCGCCGACAATGCCAATTCTGTCGCCGCGAATAATGGTTGTCGTCAGGTTTTTAATGATGGGACGACCCCCATAGCTCTGGCTGACATGCTTGAGCTCGGCGACAATTTTGCCGGAGCGGTCGGCGCTTTCAACGGCAAAATCTGCGTTGCCCTGGCGCTCCCGGCGCGCCTGGCGTTCATCTCTCATTGCCTTGAGAGCTCGCACTCGGCCTTCGTTGCGGGTTCTGCGCGCCTTGATGCCCTGGCGAATCCATTTTTCCTCTTCGGCGAGGCGCTTGTCGAACAGCGCGTTAGCTCTTTCTTCCGAGGCCAGCTGCTCCTCCCTGTAAGTGAGAAAGCTGGTGTAATTGCCTTCCCAGGGAAACAGCTTGCCGCGATCGAGTTCGACAATCATATTGGTCACACGGGCAAGAAAGGTGCGGTCGTGGGTGACCAGCAGCAGAGCGCCGCGAAATTCATTGATCTGTTTTTCCAGCCATTCGATAGACGGAATATCCAGGTGGTTGGTGGGCTCATCGAGCAGAAGAATGTCGGGGTCGGACACCAGTGCTTTTGCCAGGGCAACCCGGCGGCGCCAGCCCCCGGACAGGGTTTTCATTTTGACATCTGCCTGCAATTCCAGCTGTGCCAGCACCGTGTCGACACGCTGCTGCAGACTCCAGCCATCCGCCGCTTCCAGCTTATGCTGGATCTGCTCCAACAATTTGAGATCGGGATTTGGCGCCATGATCAGGGCATGGTATTGCCGCAACCATTCGCCCACTTCATCCAGGCCGCTAGCGACGACATCGTAAACGCTGTCTTCATTGGCTTCCGGCAACTCCTGAGGAAGCCAGGACACCTTGACGCCAGGGCGTTTCCAACGCTCCCCACTGTCGGCAATGATTTCTCCGGCGATCATTTTCAGCAACGTGGTTTTGCCCTCGCCATTGCGACCGAGCACGCCAATTCGGTTACCTTTGCGCAGGGTAAGGCTGGCGGCGTCGAGAAGGACTTTCTGGCCATAATGGAGGGAAACATTGTCGAGCTTTAATAGGGGCATAGGTTTATCTTTCACCGACGAGGCGGGCATTCTACACCAATTCCATGGCGCAATTGGGACGGGCTCTGCCTCCATGCTCCATCCATAATCGCGATTTCCGGGTGTACAGGCATTTTGATCTCAGCAGCATTTTCCTGCTAGGCTTGACCGCTTTATGGCTTAGGGAAACTCTTACATGGACACCGCCCGTTTGCCAAGTAACAATGGTTGACGTTAAGAATCGATCGCTGTCTTACATCCGGCCTGTTTGCGGAGTTTAATCTCCTGACTCTAATGGTGTTCGCCGACGGGGCCCTATCTGATTACCGGGGTTTATTTACCCCAAGAGTTTCCTTAGTACTTGTTGAGGCAGAATATTGTGATTTATACACTTTCAGGAAAGACCCCGGTTCTCCATGGCGATGTGTTTATCGCTCCAGGCGCCCATGTTATCGGCGCCGTTGACATCGGCGCCAGCGCCAGCGTCTGGTTCAATGTGGTGATACGGGCAGACGACGACCGTATCACCATCGGTGAGGAGACCAATATTCAGGATGGCTCCGTTCTCCATGTGGACGCCGGTTCGCCAATGCGCATCGGCAGGGGTGTCGTGGTGGGTCATAAGGTCATGCTCCACGGCTGCACCATTGGCGACGGATCTCTCATTGGCATCAATGCCGTGGTGCTCAATGGCGCAAAAATTGGCAACCACTGCCTTATCGGCGCCAACAGCCTTATTCCCGAAAATGCCGTCATTCCTGACGGCTCCCTGGTTTTGGGGACTCCCGGAAAAGTCGTCCGTCAACTCAGCGAAAAAGAAATTGCCAAGATCGCTATGGGCGCGAAGCAATACTGTGCCAGAGCCCGGGAATATAAAAGCCAGTTGGTTGCCGGCACAACTTAATCTGGAAGTTGCGCCCGTTGCCAAAATTCTCCCCCCGAGCTCGAGGAAAA
>JALOAH010000021.1 GCA_023228865.1 Porticoccaceae bacterium
AAGGGGGCTTATGGCGAGACGCACTCCAAGGGGGGGGGGTGGCGCAGAGCAACGCTTCCGCCTCTGGTCACCCTAAGAGCAGCCCCCGCTCCGCAAAGCTCACCACCCCACTGCCCGCCACGATCAGGTGATCGAGTACCCGGATCTCGACGGTCTCCAGGGCCTTGCAGATCCTTTCGGTCAGTAGTTGATCCGCCCGGCTGGGCTCTGGGTTGCCGCTGGGATGGTTGTGCACCAGGATGACTGCAGCGGCATTGGCGTCCAGTGCCCGCTTGACCACCTCCCTGGGGTAGACCGCAGCACCATCAATCGTACCCTGAAACAGGATCTCCAGCCCCAGTACCCCGTGGCGTGTGTCCAGTAACACCAGGCCAAACACCTCCCGAGGCTCATTGGCCAAACTCAGGGTCAGATACTGCCGGGTAACATCGGGGCTGGTGAGGTAGTGACTGCGCTGGAAACGGGATTCCATGATAGATCTCGCCGTGGCCAGTACATCGTCCTCGTTCATCAGGCGCAGGGTATCGGAATCGCCGGCCCGGATGGCATAGGCCCGGCAGTCGTTGACTTCATCTTTTTGCTTCATGATTGCGTCCTCAAGTGACCTGCCACCCCCGCCGGGGTGACAGGGGTTATGTCTGCCGTTGGCAGTGGATACGGCACGGGGCCACGGGTGGCCTCACTCCTCCGTGGCCAGTTGGCTGTGTTGGGGCGTTACCTCAATGGCATCGTTGGCCTTGCGCTGAAGCTTGGCCGCCAGGGTGGGTGTGCCTGCCTGACCAACCACCTGCCCGTCGGGGGATCCAGAAACCGGGGCGGCTGATGCTGTGCCTCCGTCCTGGCTCGCCTCACCGGCACTGTCGTTGTAAAACTCCTCCAGAATGGCCGGCACCTCCTCGTCATCCTCCTCGAACGCGGCATTGGCAAAGCCCAGACGCGCTGCTTCATCCAGGGCTGCCTGGTTGAACCCAGACGCCAGACGCTGCTCATGGGTGGTCCGTGCTTCGGCAATGGCATCCTCCAGTGTCATGCCGTCGCGCACGCCAATGTCCACAAAGAAGATGGGCGCCCGGTGACTCTGGGTGGTGCTCTTGCCCCTCAACTTCAGTTCCAGCGGCAAACAGGCCAACAGCCCCCCGGACACCGCCTCGAAGTAGGCAAGCCGTGCCATCAGGGTGCGGATGCTGTTAAAGCCCGTGGTGCGAAAGATGAAGGTGCCCAGGCTGTCATCGTCACCAATGCGCACGTTCAGCCGCCCATAGGCCTTGCAGCGCCCGCCCGTCCCCAGTGTGCAGAGGTTGGGGCCGGGACAGGGCAGGGTGGACATGCCATCGGCGGTATGGCGCCGGCAGGTGATCCCATCTCCGGCACACACCGGTCGGCCATTGCTGCGGTCGAACAGGGTGTAGGCGGCTCGGAAATTCAGGTCGGGATCGTTGAACAGCAGCATTACGGGGATCTCCCGCAACTTGCCGTGAGGTTTTTGCTGGCGCAACTGCTCATCGAGGGGATGTTTGATCCATCCCTCGGGCGTCTGCAATAGGCTGGTGAGAGTGAACTGGTCGTCTTTCTCCGGCAAGCGCTTGCCGTTCTTCTCGACGACACGGCCGATACTGATTCTGCCCAGCACGGGCGGGGTAATAGCGAGACCTTTGATCATGGTGGTGTTCCTCATAGTAAGAATGGACGGTATGGAAAATGGATAACCGGTCAAAGCCGGTGTTGGGGACATAAAAAGGCCGGTGCGGGGCAGTCCCGACACCGGCAAGGCTCCAGGGGGAGGGAATGGTGCGTGGTAATGCAGCTATCGGTGACGATGCCTGACTGCCCTGGATTCAGGTTCGTACCAGAAAGCGACGGCTACCGGGTCGGATCAGGGGATACCGTTCGAGCACATCGGGGTGATCCCGCAGCAGCGCCGCCGTATCCAGGCCGGTACTGTCCTTGCTGCGCTTCCAGGTGACAAAGCCGGAATGGAATACCGCCTTGGTGGCGTCACCCAGGGTCTGTTGCAGCGTCTGCTTCAGATCCTGCTCCACTCGCTCCAGCTCGGCGATCTCCTCCCGGGTGGACACCAGGGCATCGAACATCGCGCAGAGTTGGGAGTTGGTGGCGAAGTCCAGTGTCTCCCCGTTGTCCTGGGGGAAGAGGCACTGCAGCGCTCTGGCGGACGAATCGGTGCCATCTGCCGGGGGTGGCGTATCATTCACCACACAATCCCAGAAGCGACGTTCCAGCCCGATCAGGTTGGCGATCAAAGCCTCATCCCGCTCAATGCGGTGGATTTGGATCTCCTGCCCACAGATCAGGACACAGACATCCGCGGCCGACTTGCCGGTCACCGCCAGCTGGTGCTGAACCTGGCACTGGATATACTCCGGCACTCCATCTCGCCACAGCCTGGCGCCGTATTCTCCGGCGGTCTTGCACTCCAGTACCTGGACGTCGCTATCGCCCACCACCTGATAGTCCAGGTTGGCCAGCATCCAGCGCTTGTCAGGATCCGGGTGTTGGAGCACCGCATTGACCCGCCGCACCTTGCGTCCGGTGCGCTTGGTGTAGTGGGCAGCCACGATGGGTTCCAGGATGTTGCCCCAGTACAGCGGCGAGCTGTCATCCTCAGCATCGGCCTTGGGCAGGCCAGCATCACGGCCGGTCTTGATCAGCCACAGCTCAAGAGCGGATTGGTAAGGGTTGAGCCCGACGGCGGCAGCGGCATCACTACCGCCAATGCCTCGCTTGCGCACCGCCAGCCAGTCTTCGCGGGGCATCTGACGGGTGGAAACCAGCCGCAGAGCCGGTCTTCGACTTTCAGTGTTGTTACGTTTCGTGGGTATGGTCATGGTCTTTTCTCCTGGTAGTCCCGTCCTCTCTGCCACAGCTCCAACAGCAACAACCCCGACAGCGTCAGCCGCTGTCGGGGTTGTCTGTGCTGGAGGAGGGCGAAGGGAAAGGGACTGACGTGGGTAGTGGAAGTAAAGGGATGGGAAAGCTACGGGGAGGAGCCTTGGATAACGGAATAACCCCTCAGGCCACCATCAGCAGGGCTTCGTCCAACGCCTTGCGCTTGATTGTCGCCCCCTGGCCGAACCAGGCGGAATCCAGCCGGGAATCCACGCTGCGGGCGCGGCGCTCGTGGTCGATGAACTCCGTCACTGCATTCAGCAGACCATAGGCCGTGCCCTCCGCCGATGGCAGGGTCGCACCTCGTCCTTCCCCTTCGAAGAGGGACAGGGATTTGGCCATGGCTCGCTCATTGGTGTTGGCGCCAGTCACCGCTTTGTTGGGGTCGGAAAAGACACGCAACAGGTAGTTCTTGGCCTCGTGGTGTTTCACCCGGCGTTCACTAAGCACTTTCATGCGGTACATGAACTGATCCCAGGACGACACCGTGATCCCCAGTTGCTGTTTGACGCTGTCGGCATCGAAGACCGAACGATGGGGTACCTTCACAGCTCCTGTGGATTGCTGGTTCAGTGCCACAGCCAGGGTGTTGTTGCACACCACCCGGATACTGGTGAACTGGGCTGTGGTGGCCATGGTGCCGTCACAGGCAGTGGCGAGCAGGATGTAGGCATTGCTCACGTCCTTGCCCTTGAGCGCCGTGGACTGTCCGGTGCGCGCCAGCGCCCAGATCTTGCGGCCTCCCTTCAGGGAACCCGCGGTCTCCAGGGCAAAGCCCGACACTTCTGTCAGATCCCGGTAGAACTCAAGGATCTCCTGGGGCTGAACCACGTTGTAGCGGTGACCCACCACCGACAAGGGGTCGTGGGTGTCGGAGCGATAGAGTACCTTGCTCTCGGGGAAGGCCTTGATCTCCCCCAGATAACCCCGATCGCCGATTAAAAAGCGTACAGGGGTTTCTTCGATACGCCAGTTCAGACCGGCTTGAATGACCCAGTCTTCGATAGGTCGGTTGGCTGTAAGCCGATTGCCCAGGCCGTGCCAGGGTGTTTGGCCGATGTAGGCCATATTGTCGATAAGGTGTGTCATGGTAAATCTCCTGTCAGAAACAGACATACCCCGGCTGCGGCAGCAGCCAGGGGTAATGAACAATGGAAAAGGAAAGTTGGGAGAAGCGTAGAATGAGCCAGCCAGGCGCTGCCCTCAGACATAATCTTCCGCATAGCCGTCCGGATAGCCGTCCGGATAGTCGCCAGGATAGCCGTCTCCAGCGTAGCGAGCGCGCCCCTCGGGGTGATGTGTGGCAGTAAACTGGCCATCGATCACCAGGTGATTGGAGGGCTGACTGAAGCGGTGGCCGCAGCGAAGGCACTGGTGATTGTCGAGCATGTGCTCATCCACCACCTCGCCCAGGGTGGCGCCAGCTTTGCCGCCCATTACCCCCCAAAGCAGTGTGCCAACAATGGCGCCGGTCAGTCCGCCAACCAGGCGACCGGGTGGGCCGCCGATGAGGCCGACCTGAGTGCCAATGCGGGCACCCTTCAGCGTGGCGGAAACACCGGCGCCGATGCCGGCAGCGGTACCCAGGGTGCGCCCCACGCGCTTGGCGTAGTTGCGGGAGAGAACATGATCAGAACGACAGACGGGACAACGTGTCATAGGAATTACCTCGTATGAGTGGAAAGGCCCGGCAGCGAGTCCGCCGGGCTCATAGAGGTGATGTAGGTTTCAATCTTCATTGAAGTGTTAAAATGAAGTAAAGACCTTTTAAGCTTCTATGAGGATCCAGAGGAAGGGGGGTTGAGGCTTCGGTCAGACTTTGTTCTGGTTCCATACAGAAGCGCAGCCGGCGGGTTACACCGTATGCTGGCAATGCAGTTCCCATGTATGGACGTAGTTGTGGCGGCTTTGTGTAAGTTGATTAAACAGGCCAGGATCGCTTAAATAGTTGCGCCCTCTTTAACAGATTCTGTGATTCCAATATTGTCTCGGCAGGATTTGGGGATCCCAGTGGGGTGATTGGGTAACAGATGCCGGTGTGATTCTGCGATTGCTGGTCTACGCAAGTAAGTGATATGTATTTTAATACTCATTGAATCAAGGGATTAAACAGAAGATGACTGATAGGAATCCGAAAAAACCTAACCCCCAATTTTTTTTATTGTATTTGAATGAAAAATTTAAAGTGCTGGATGAGTTTTTTCCGTTGTCTCACCTGTGCGGAATCGCTGGCCTATCCAAGAATAGCTTTCTTGAAGAAGCAAAGAGAAGAAATATAGAAGTCTGGTTCAAGCCTCCTGAAGACGCGGATATACGGCTGTTTCCAATAAGAGATGTGCTCTTAAGCCAAATCAAAAGCGAATTGGATTATCTAAGTGTCTTGTCGGGAGATGCATTTGGATCCCTCGGGATTTTGATCCCTGATACACATGTTCTCGTAAGTGTAGGGGTGCCTATGGACATGGATTATTTGTTGATTTCATTTCAAGATCTAAGGTGGCATACCAGCAATCAGCTCTGCATTTTCATGGAGGGGGTTAGGAAGGAAGATAATAAATATCTTCAAGGAAATGGGGGTGAGGGTTCTGAATCAAGTCAATACAGGCACTACAAATTTGTGCAAAACGATGATTCGCTGCCAAAAGTTTTCATAACATGTGAAAAGCAAAAAGAAAAGCCGGACAGACCAATAACGTTGGATGAAGAAAGGGTTCGAAGAATCGAAGTTAACAAGATGAACTTGTACGTAGAAAAAACAAAACTTCTTGTGCTTGGTTATAGAAAGGCTCTTATTTCTGAGATGGAGGAATTCAAATCTTATTTGTTACGCCTGATGGACTTGGAGGCTATGCCTTTTCTTGATTTTCCTGAAAAGCTTTTTTACATATTTGTGATTACGTGTAGGAATCTTGATCGTGCAAAACTAGGCGAACGTGTGAACAGGAAGTTAGTCGTCGAGGAGCTTGTTATCGTGGGTTTTGGGAAAAAGCTCGCGGAGGATATCGCTACTTTAATAGTCAACACAAAATCATCATCTGGGAAACGAAAGAGATTCTTGAAGAGGGCTGGCATTAGTGACGACGATCAGCTTAGATCATTGAATATTATGAGTTTATTCAAAGCATTTGCGGAGCATTACAAAGCCGGCAGAGATTTTGAGGCAAACGAAATCTTGAGAAGTCTAACGGTAGATTTTGGTTATCCAGATGAAGCTGCTAGGAAGCTATCGCCATTAGTTGCTGGCACTGATGATAGTGAGTCTTGGAAAGGATATCCTCTCAATATTTCATAGACAGCCCCTTCTGTGGGGAGAATTTTTTACTTTTTTTCCCCCTGCTTTTCCCAATTTTATCTCTATTCTGATACGTGCTACTACGGACTTAGAGTCCCTGATAGCAGTTAAATATCATTGTAAAAACAATCGGATATAGAGGATATAGAATGCTTAAAAATGCTGCCCCCAATCTCTGGAGCCCAAGCGACGTCTGTGGATACTTTGGCATAGCGGAAAGCACGTTGTATGACTGGCTGAACGAAAAATCGCCACGGCATAAGGCTGATTTTCCTGAGCCAATTTACCTATCGAGTCGATGCGTTCGTTATCGTGATAGCGATATACATGCATGGGTTAACCAAAAATTAGAGGGGGGTGCTGGCGATGAATAACGTACTGATACTCCCCCAGGTTACGGACAATCCATTTGGAAGGGTTCGTTTTCACATTGCTAAGAGAGCAGCGGATGAAGTGGAAAACAACATTAAGTCTCCTGACGGTATGTCACTTTATTGCGCCCTATCTGCGGCTTCGTTAGCTACGCAAAAGCTCGTTAAAATAAAGTTGCCCCATGGGGCAATAGTGCCTGTCTCGACGCAAACGGTTTGCGGAGGAAACTCCGGGGATAGAAAGTCCGCAACGGCTAATAAGTTTTTTTCCGAGTTTGACGAGTTTGAAAAAGAGTTACGACGTAGTTACGAAAATGAATTGGTAACCTTTCTTCGTGACCAGAAAAAGTGGCAGAAAAAGCAATCACTCCTTGAGAGGGCGAGAGAGCGATGTGCCAACCAAAGGCAAGATTTAACAAAATCAGAATGGGATCTGGCTGAACATGCATTGCTAAAGCCTAGTGAGCCGAAAGTATTCCGGATTTTATACCAGGATACTACTACAGCTGGTTTGTTTCAGGGAATTTATAAGAATTCCTCTTCTGCTGGTTTAATATCTTTGGAGGGCAGCGAACTTCTAGCAACGAACAAAGCTTACGCTGATTATCCGAAGCAAAATCAAGCGTGGGATGGCCAGACAATACGGTTTGATCGAGCGAATGGGCAAACCATTTTGCTTGATGACATATATTTGTCCGTACTAATGATGATTCAGCCTGATTGGTTTTTTAGCTTCTTGCAAAAAAAGGGTGGTGATATCCGGGCGGTGGGACTTTGCGCGCGTTGGATACTTTGGTTTCCACCAAGCAAGCAGGGAGCGAGACGAGTAAATAACTTTACATTGTCCTGGCAGCACCTTGATATGTTCAACGAGCGTATTCGAGAGTTATTAGTAGAAAACGTTGAGGCTGAGCTCGATCCGGATTTTAAGCCAGAAGTGTTGGAGTTCTCGCCAGATGCGGAAGAACTCTACATACATTACTACAACCGAATAGAAGATCAGCAACTCCCTGGTGGGATATACTTTGAGCTGGCTGACCATGCTTCAAAGTTGGCTGAGAACGCTGCGAGGGTTGCCGGCGCAATGCATAAATTTGAAGGATACCACGGTCAAGTTGACTGGCAAACACTCCAAAGCGCAATTGACATTGTGGATGCTGCCTCCGCACATTTTAGGGGTATATTCACTCCGATTCCGCAGGAAAAGCAGGATTCATGGAGCCTGGATGAATGGCTAGACAGATTTAGGATGCCGGGACATCGTTATTATAGGGATGTTGAACGCTCATATATGCAAAACTCAGGACCGTCTGGTGTTCGCCAGAAGGCCCGCTTGGATCCAGCATTAGACGAGCTAATGCGAAATGGAAGAGTGGCATTGTTTGTTGCTCCAAATTATAAAGGCAATTTAGCCCAGTGGGTGGACACCATGCCCTGGTTGCCAAGATAGTATGAAAAAAGCCTGCTAATTCTGCGAATTTCGCAGAATTAGCAGCTGTTTTATCTCAGATAACTATTCAACATGAAACCCATGGAAAATGTGTTGACATCAATCCCTTGTCATTCTCCCTTCTGACAGTGTGAAGAACCAGTGTTTTTTCAGGCGCTTTTGGATGCCTCGCTGATACGCCCACTGGTTGAGCGCTATGACCGTGGACTCAGGGCTCCATCAGATGCCAGATCATGTACACTTGATGATATCGATGCCGCAGAAGTATGCAGTGGCCCAGATGGTAGGATTTATCAGGGCAAGAATGCGATCCGTATATCGTGATAATTTTTGGGCCGCCAGAGGAATTTTGTCGGAGAGTACTTCTGGGTAAAAGGGTATCTCGCAGCGACATTGGGTCGGGATGAGTAAGTTATTAACTAATATATCCGGCACCAAGAAGCGGAAGACCGGCGAATTGACCAGAGAAAACTGATGTAGTAGGGGATTAAAGGAACCGAAGGTTCCGTCATTGGCCGCTTCGAGCGGATCACAAAACTAAAGCCCCGGCTTGTCCGGGGGATATTTCCTTGCTTCTACAGTATGGTGTTCTACTTCTGCGTGCGTTTCTGGTATCGCTATAACGAGCGGGACAGCCCGATCAGTTGGCATGCGCGGCGCTC
The DNA here is from genome assembly GCA_023228865.1 of Porticoccaceae bacterium. The sequence goes on from JALOAH010000021.1 coordinate 8,680, forward strand.
GGAGATGCCGGTGTGATTCTGCACATGTCTGACCGTCTCTTGCCGCTCTGTTGGGCTTACCTTTTACCCGGACAACGACTTTAAGTGCCTTGATGTCCAGGTGTGCTTCGCTCAGTAACTTTTTCAACCTATCCTGCTCCGGCTCTTTCGGCCGTTTTGTGTCTGGCGCCGTCATGCCGCCGAAATTTGCGCGCCACGTATAGAGCGAAACATCACTTAAGCCGTATCGAAGACAGAATTTGTTGATCTGTACACCTGCATCGGTCTGCTTCAGAAAATCCAGAATCTGCTCTTCCGTAAAACGATACTTCACTACCATCTCCACTACGGATCACGAACTCTACTAAGTACGGCCTGATGCAGAAAACGGGGAGCAGGCCAAATGGCAGGCTACAGCGGTTTGCTCGCAGGACTCTACAGATAGGATAAAGGGTTACAGTATACGGATTAGAAGGTTGATAGGTGGCTGTTATACGTGTGTCGAATTCCTTAAGCGCGTTTACATCAAGTGGGCTGTGTTCTTGGTGTGAAAACTTCCCGCAATTCCTCTCTGCTGAAAGGTCTATTCTGGTCTAATTTAGATTAATCCGATCTAATGATTTGGTATGGCATTAGGTGTAGCAATTTTGTTTATTTTAAAAAAAATCAATATAAATCAATGGCAACATACCAATGCATCATGGGGGTGTGCGCGGAATTATCAATATTACTCATATAAAACAATCGCTTAATGTTTTTTCTGCGGTATTTTTGGACAAATTGGAGCCGCTTTTCGCCATGTTTTCCATGCCTGCTCAGATACGCTTCAGCTGCCTGGAAGGCTTTGTATCTATTCGGCGACCAGAGACATTCACTGCCAGGGGGTAATCCTTGCGATCCATGGAGTTGCCATTGGCGCTATGCCGGAGTGGTCGATTGTAATGCACTTCAATGTGCTCGAATACCGTTTGTCCCATTCCTCCCCCTGATGATGAATTGCTTCCCATGGATGATCTCCACCTTAATTGAATGAAACAAATCCTCAGTGCAGGCACTGTTGTAACAGTTGCTTTTGCTACTTACGCAGGAGATCAATCAGGTTGATACAGTCGTCCCTGGTAGGCACAAGAGCAAGATCGGTTTCCCTGAATTGCAAAGGAGCGGGTGTGTCCAGCAGGCAGTTGTGATGGTGCTGATCAATAATCTTCCCAGGTTTTCGCAATGTGCAAGGCAATACCTGGTGGTGGACACAATCAGTCTTCGCCGGGCGATCCCTCGGATTATCATGGAGAACTCTTTACCTACATTGGCACAAATGGCAACAGCGCATCCCTCGGCGGCAATACCAATTAACCAGATTATTTAAGGAAGCTCTGCTTGATGTGATTCCTGCGCAGGCGGGAATCTATGCTTGATCTTTCTGTAATCCCGCCTGCGCGGGAGTGATGAAAACAGAATTAATCAGAACTTCCTTTAAGGGGGTGTCCATGTGCACTTTCGAATACCTCTTGGTTTAGTTTACAGTGTCGTTTTGAATTAATACGAGTGAGAGCAAAAAGATGAAAACCCGTGCTGCGGTTGCCTTTGGCGCCGGAAAACCCCTGGAAATTGTCGATGTGGATCTGGAAGGCCCCAAAGCCGGCGAAGTTTTGGTAGAGGTGAAGGCCACCGGTGTCTGCCATACGGATGCGTTCACTCTATCGGGCGATGATCCTGAAGGCGCCTTTCCCGCGATTCTCGGTCACGAAGGGGCTGGCGTGGTGGTTGAGATCGGGCCTGGGGTCAAAGGCTTGAAACCGGGAGACCATGTGATACCCCTATATACCCCGGAGTGCCGGGAGTGCGATTACTGCCTGCATCCCAAAACCAACCTGTGTCAGGCTATTCGAACCACTCAGGGGCAGGGCGTGATGCCTGACGGTACCAGCCGTTTTTCCCTGGATGGCAAGCCCATTCTCCACTACATGGGTTGCTCCACGTTTTCCAACTACACAGTATTGCCGGAAATCGCCTTGGCCAAAGTTCGGGAAGATGCCCCTTTCGACAAGATCTGCTATATAGGTTGTGGCGTCACCACAGGCATTGGTGCAGTGGCCTTCACCATGAAAGTGGAGCCGGGCTCCACCGTCGCTGTTTTTGGTTTGGGCGGCATAGGCCTCAATGTAATTCAGGGCGCCAAAATGGTGGGCGCCACCCGTATTATCGGTGTCGATCTGAATCCTTCGAAAGTTAAATTGGCAACGAAATTTGGCATGACGGATTTCGTCAATCCCAAGGAGGTGGGCAATGTGGTGGATCATCTGATTCAAATGACCGGTGGCGGCGTCGACTACAGCTTTGAATGTATCGGCAATGTGAATGTGATGCGTCAGGCTCTTGAGTGCTGCCACAAGGGTTGGGGGCAGAGTTGCATTATTGGTGTCGCCGGCGCCGGCCAGGAAATTTCCACTCGCCCGTTCCAGCTGGTGACAGGTCGTTCATGGCGGGGTACGGCCTTTGGTGGCGCCCGTGGCCGCACCGATGTTCCCAAAATTGTCGACTGGTATATGGAAGGCAAGATCAATATTGATGACTTGATTACCCATACCATGCCCCTGGATGAGATCAATACGGCGTTTGATCTGATGCATGCCGGTGAGAGTATTCGCTCTGTGGTGCTCTACTGATGGCTGTACAACAGATTGGCAATAACCGTTGCTTTGGCGGCCAACAGCTGCGTTACAGCCACCATTCTGACGTGCTCAAGTGCGAAATGACGTTTTCAATCTACCTGCCGCCACAGGCGCACAATGGTGAAAAGGTGCCAGTGCTTTACTGGTTATCCGGACTGACCTGCACCGATGAAAATTTCGTTACCAAGGCGGGGGCACAGCAATATGCTGCCAAGTACGGGGTGGCGATAGTCGCCCCGGATACCAGCCCTCGGGGAGACAGCGTGCCTGACGACCCTGAAGGCGCATTTGATTTTGGTCTGGGCGCCGGTTTTTATGTCAACGCTACACAGCAACCCTGGGCAACTCATTACCGGATGTATGATTACATTGTCAAAGAGCTGCCCGAGCTAGTGAACAGCCACTTTTCTGTAGATGGCAACCGGGTGGGTATTTTCGGCCACTCCATGGGGGGGCACGGTGCGCTGACCATCGCTCTGAAAAATGCCGGAAAATACCGCGCTGTCAGCGCCTTCTCCCCCATCTGTTCACCCATCCATTGCCCCTGGGGGCAAAAGGCGCTGGACAATTATCTGGGGAATGATACCGCTGCCTGGGCAGAATACGATGCCTGCGAATTGGTCAAAAAGGCGAAAACCCATCTGCCCGTGCTGGTTGACCAGGGAGGAGCTGACGGATTTCTGAAGGAGCAACTTAAAACGGAGCTGTTATTGCAAGCCAGTATTGATAACGACTATCCCATGGATATTCGAATGCATGCGGGCTACGATCATAGTTACTTTTTTATCGCGAGTTTTATTGAAGATCATATTCGCTTTCACTGCCAGCACCTGACTGCATAGCATATGACGTTATCCCTTGAACTAGATCCTTTGCTAGAGAAATTCAGCCGTATTGAAGGGTCGTTATTGCCGTTGCTACACGGCATTCAGGCGCAATACGGTTATATCCCGGTGGAAGCGGAGCCGGCTATTGCCAAAGCGCTGAATCTGTCGAACGCGGAAGTGCGGGGTGTGCTCTCCTTTTACCATGACTTCCGTAGCACCGCGCCGGGAAAACACCAGATCAAAATCTGTTGTGCCGAAGCCTGTCAGGCGCGAGGCGGTCGGGCGTTGTCCGACTATGTTAAAGCGCGGCTGAATGTTGACTATGGCGAGACTACGACCGATGGCCTGGTGACAGTGGACAAGGTTTATTGCCTCGGTAATTGCAGTTGCGGCCCCTCTGTGGCAGTGGCGGATGAAGTCTATGCCAATATGGATGCGTCGCGCTTTGATGCCCTGTTAGCCGAGTTGGGTGTGGAGGTTGGCCAATGAGTGTGCGGCTTTTTGTTCCGCAAGATACCACCGCCTGCGCTCTTGGCGCTAACCGGGTGGCCGCAGCTATTATCAAAACCGCTGACAACAACGGGGCTGATATTGAACTGATCCGCAACGGCTCCCGCGGGCTGTTCTGGCTTGAACCCCTGGTGGAGGTGGAATACGACGGCCAGCGCCATGGCTTCGGTTCGGTGACTGTTGCGGATGTGCCCGCCGTGCTCTTGGCCATCGCCAAGGGCCAATTGGAATCCGTCCCCAATTATGTGGGCAGGGTTGCCGACATTCCCTATCTGAAAAACCAGCAGCGACTGACCTTTTGCCGCGCTGGAGAGGGCGACCCCCGGTGTCTCGACACCTACCAGGCGCTGGGCGGTTTTAAGGGGCTCTTTCGCGCACTGGACATGAACCCCCAGGGGATTGTTGACGAGATCAAGGCCTCGGGCTTGCGCGGTCGCGGTGGCGCGGCCTTTCCTGCGGGTATTAAATGGCAGACGGTGCTGGATGCGAAGGCGGATCAAAAATACGTCGTCTGCAATGCCGACGAGGGCGACTCCGGCACCTTTGCCGATCGCCTGTTGATGGAGTCTGATCCCTATCAGTTGATTGAAGGCATGTTAATCGCGGGTCTGGCGGTGGGTGCCACTAGAGGCTACATCTATCTGCGTTCCGAATACCCCAAGGCTCACCAAATACTCAACCAGGCTATTGACCGGGCGCAACAGGCGGGTTTTCTGGGGTCGGCCATTTGCGGCACGGATCGGGCGTTTCACCTGGAGGTGCGCCTGGGCGCCGGTGCCTATATTTGCGGTGAGGAAACTTCCCTGCTTAACAGCCTGGAAGGCAAGCGAGGCACGGTGCGTGCCAAACCCCCGTTACCCGCCATTGAAGGACTGTTTGGCAAGCCCACCCTGGTCAACAACGTGCTGACCCTGGCGGCGGTGTCCACCATCATGGAAAAAGGCGCGGCCTATTACGAAGGTTTTGGCCTGGGTCGCTCCAAAGGCACCATGCCGTTTCAGCTGGCGGGCAATATTCAACGGGGCGGCTTGGTGGAGCTGGCCTTTGGCGTCACCCTGCGTGAATTGGTGGAGAACTACGGCGGTGGCACGGCGTCGGCACGGCCGATCAAGGCGATACAGGTGGGTGGCCCACTGGGCGCCTACCTGCCGGAATCACACTGGGATACTCCTCTTGATTACGAATCCTTTGGCGCCATCAACGCTATGCTCGGTCACGGCGGGGTGGTGGTGTTTGATGACACCGTGGACATGGGGCAACAGGCGCGCTTTGCCATGGAATTCTGTGCCGCCGAATCCTGCGGTAAATGCACACCCTGTCGCATCGGTTCGGTGCGCGGTGTCGAGGTGATCGATCGCATCCGCCGCAATGAAGATCGCGACAACAACCTGGTTTTATTGCGGGATCTGTGCGATACCCTGGAGCAGGGTTCTCTGTGTGCCATGGGGGGCTTGACTCCCTATCCGGTGCGCAGCGCCCTGGCTCACTTTGCAGAGGACTTCACGCCAAAGCGGACAACGGGAGACAGCTGATGCTGGGATTTTACCAACCGGAAAAAGACCAGGGCACCCCAGCCCGGACAAGCCCACAGCAGGTGAGCCTGACCATCGACGGCATCGCCATATCCGTGCCCGCTGGCACCTCCGTCATGCGCGCTGCCGCGGAGGCCGGCATTAAAGTGCCCAAACTCTGCGCCACGGATTCGGTGGAGGCCTTCGGTTCCTGCCGGGTCTGCCTGGTGGAAATTGCCGGGCACAAGGGCTATCCCGCCTCCTGCACCACGCCGGTGGCAGAAGGTATGGCCGTGAAAACCCAGAGCGGGGCGCTGGCAAAACTGCGTCGCAACGTGATGGAGCTCTACATATCGGATCATCCCCTCGATTGTCTCACCTGTCCCACAAACGGCGACTGCGAACTCCAGGACGCCGCCGGGGAAGTGGGTTTGCGGGCAGTACGCTACGGCTTTGAGGGCGAGAATCACCTAAATGCCGAAAAGGACACATCCAATCCCTACTTTACCTTCGACCCGTCAAAATGCATTGTCTGCTCCCGCTGTGTCAGAGCTTGCGAGGAAGTGCAGGGCACCTTTGCTCTGACCATCGAGGGTCGCGGTTTTGATTCCAAAGTCAGTGCCGGTGGCAAGACCTTTATGGATTCCGAGTGCGTCTCCTGTGGCGCCTGTGTCAACGCTTGCCCCACCGCGACGCTCACTGAAAACACCATTATCGACCACGGCATTCCCGAACACAGTGTCATCACCACCTGCGCCTACTGTGGCGTGGGTTGCGGCTTCAAAGCAGACTTCAAGGGCGAACAGGTGGTGCGCATGACCCCCTGGAAGGACGGCAAGGCCAACCACGGCCACGCCTGCGTCAAGGGCCGCTTTGCCTTTGGCTATACCACCCATCGGGATCGGATCACCCGCCCGATGATCCGGGGCTCCATCCACGACCCCTGGCGGGAGGTCTCCTGGGACGAGGCGGTGACCTATGCCGCCACGCGTCTGAAAGCCGTGCAACAGCAGTACGGTGTTAAAAGTATCGGCGCCATCTCGTCCTCCCGCTGCACTAACGAAGAGGTCTGGCTGGTACAGAAACTGGTGCGCACTGGTTTTGGCAACAACAACATCGATACCTGCGCCCGGGTCTGTCATTCCCCCACGGGTTATGGCCTCAAGCAAACCCTGGGGGAGTCCGCCGGTACCCAGACCTTTGACTCGGTGATGCTGGCGGATGTGATTGTGGTGATGGGCGCCAACCCCACCGAGGCGCACCCGGTGTTCGGCTCCCAGCTCAAGCGGCGTTTGCGCCAGGGGGCGAAACTGATCGTGATTGACCCGCGCCAGATCGAGCTGGTCAATGCGCCTCACGTCCACGCCGATTACCATTTGCCGGTGCGACCGGGCAGCAACGTCGCCGTGCTCAACGCCATGGCCCACACCATCGTCACGGAAGGCCTGCACAACCAGGACTTTATCGACAGCCGCTGTGAACAAGACGCCTTTGCCGACTGGCTCGCGTTTATTCAGCGAGATGAAAACTCGCCGGAACAGACGGAAATCCACACTGGCATCCCGGCGGACGACCTGAGAGCCGCCGCTCGCCTGTACGCCACCGGTGGCAACGGCGCCATCTATTACGGCCTGGGTGTCACCGAGCACAGCCAGGGTTCTACCACCGTTATGGCCATCGCCAATCTCGCCATGCTCACCGGCAATGTCAGTCGGGAAGGGGTGGGCGTCAACCCGCTGCGAGGCCAAAATAACGTGCAGGGCTCCTGTGATATGGGCTCTTTCCCCCACGAGTTGCCCGGCTACCGCCCGGTGTCCGATGACGCTGTGCGCGCCACCTTTGAAGTTGCCTGGGGCAGCGCGCTGGATGCCGAGCCCGGCCACCGCATTCCCAATATGTTTGAAGCGGCGCTGGACGGCACTTTCAGGGGGCTCTATTGCCAGGGCGAGGATATCGCCCAGTCCGACCCCAACACCCAGCATGTGGAGGCGGCGTTGCGCTCCCTGGAGTGTCTGATTGTTCAGGATCTGTTTCTCAACGAGACCGCCAAATTCGCCCATGTCTTTTTGCCCGGTTCCTCCTTCCTGGAGAAAGACGGCACCTTTACCAACGCCGAGCGCCGCATCTCCCGAGTGCGCCGAGCCATGGAACCCCTGGCCGGCAAGGCGGACTGGCAGACGACCCTGGCGCTGGCCAAAGCCATGGGCTGCAACTGGCACTACGACCACCCCGCTGAAATCATGGCGGAAATCGCCCGCCTGACGCCCACCTTTGCCGGTGTCAGTTATGACAAGCTCGACAAGTTGGGCAGCCTGCAGTGGCCCTGTAATGAGGGCGCACCCGAGGGTACCCCCATTATGCATGTCGGCCAGTTTGTCCGGGGGCTGGGCAAGTTTGTGGTCACCGAATACGTGGCCACCACAGAGCGCACCAGCCGAAAATTCCCGCTGATCCTGACCACCGGGCGTATCCTCAGCCAGTACAACGTGGGCGCCCAGACCCGACGCACCGAAAATTCCGTCTGGCACCCGGAGGATATTCTCGAAATCCACGCCCAGGATGCCGAGGTACGAGGTATCAATGACGGCGACTGGGTGGGCATTCAAAGCCGTGTCGGCAATACCGTGTTGCGCGCCAAACTATCGGATCGGGTACAACCTGGCGTGATCTACACCACCTTCCACCATCCATTTTCCGGCGCCAATGTGGTCACCACCGATAACTCGGACTGGGCCACCAGCTGCCCGGAGTACAAGGTCACGGCGGTACAGGTGAGCAAGGTCAACGCTCCCTCAGACTGGCAGAATCGCCAGCGGGCGTTTGACCGGGAACAGCAAGCATTGCTTTATGACGCCCACTGATCCGCTGGCGGGCACAAAGACCATTGAACGCACGGAATGGCGTAACGGGCAATGGGATTCCGCTTCGGATGTGGTCATTGAGGAAGCGCCGGTTGCCCTGGTGTACAACGGTATCTCCCATGTGGTGATGATGGCGACCCCCGTTGATCTCGAAGATTTCGCCCTGGGCTTCAGCCTGTCGGAAGGCATTCTCACCAGAGCCGAAGAGTGCCTGGATATCGACATCATTCAGGGCAGCAACGGTATTGAGCTCAGCCTTACCATTCTGTCGGAATCCTTTACCAGGCTGAAAACCCAGCGCCGCAATTTAACCGGCAGAACCGGCTGCGGCCTCTGTGGCGCCGAATCCCTCGACCAGGTGGTGCCCGATCTTGCGCCGGTCACAACCCCGGTTAACCTGTCAAATGAGGCTATAGACCGCGCCATCGTCCAGTTACCGCAACAGCAACAATTACAGCAGCAAACCGGAGCCGCCCATGCCGCTGCCTGGTGCGACCTGGAAGGCAACGTGATCCTGGTGCGGGAGGATGTGGGTCGGCACATTGCCCTCGACAAACTGCTTGGCGCCAGGTGTCGGCTGGGGATTGATACACCGGGCTTTTCCCTGGTCACCAGTCGCGCCAGTTATGAAATGGTCATGAAAATCGCGCGCTTTAACCTGTCGGCGCTGGTGGCCGTGTCGGCACCGACATCCCTGGCGATAGAAACGGCGGCAAAACTGGGGATTACCCTGGTGGGCTTTGCCAAGGAGGGCAGGCATTTAGCCTATGCGGGAAGCTGTGTCGAGGCGCCAATGGTGGAGACTAAACTATAAAACCACTCAGGCCAGTCTGCCCCCACTACGGTGGTGATCGTTTGCATGCTGATTTTGAACGTGGCGAATCCTGATCCCATCCACGCCAGTGGGCGGGCAAATTGACCAGATCCGCAGGTTCGTCAATATCCGCAAGCGGAGGAAACTCCGCCAATGACCAGCCAAGCTCGCGAATCCGCTCGCGGGTGATGTCGGCTACCTCAGGGGTGCTCCAGGGCATTCCGGTAAACAATGAGGAATGGTAGTGGCGCAGGCCGAGTAGGGTATAGCCGCCGTCGAGCGCCGGTACCAGGCAGCAATCGTGGTGAGCCAGCGCCTGTGCCGCCGCCTGCAATCCGCCGCTATCCAGCTGCGGGCAGTCGCTGCCGATCAGTAAAACGGAGCTACCCTGAGCGATGACCCGCCGCGCCGCCCGTGCCATGCGCTGCCCCAAATCACCGTCGCCCTGAGCCCTCAAAGTAAGGGTTTTTGATATATCGAGAGTCGACCAAACCTGATGTTGCGGATTCGGAGTAACCCAGAGTTCCACGGCGCCAATATGGGCGCTTCGGGCTGCAGCGATGGTGTGGGCAAGCAGCTTGGTGGCCAGAGCGGCGGCCCCTTCTTCCCCCAGCGCGGGAATCAGCCGGGTTTTGGCGAAACCCGGCAGCGGCGCCTTGGCGAAAATCACGATTGACAGCGGGTTTGTTGACAGCGTTCCGCCCACGTTCATCGATAGCGCTCTGCCAAAATTTGCGCCGGGGTACCCCGCCAGAATGCCCAGCGCAATTGCCACATCAGCCAGATGGTTTGCCAGACGCCATTTTCAAGCCAGCGCCTTGCCGAGGTGGCGACCTTCTGTGACAGGCATGTCGGCGCGCTGAGCCGACAGAGTCGCGTCGACAACTCAATATCTTCCATCAGGGGCAGATCCGCAAAACCGCCCATAGCCTTGAAGTCGGTGGCGCGCACAAACATGGCCTGATCGCCGGTGGCAATGCCGGTCAGGCGGGAGCGCTGGTTCATAAACCAGGCGACGATCGGCAGTGTCCAATGGTTGCCGTCAAGGCGAACATCAAACCGCCCCCATATTCTGTTGCCGCCAGCCACGGCGGCTTTTACCAGCACATCAGCCTCCTGCGGCAGGCGGGTGTCGGCGTGCAAAAACAGCAGAATATCGCCACGAGCAACCTTTGCGCCTGTATTCATTTGCCGGGCGCGCCCCTGTGGCGCAGCGATGACAGTAAAACCCGCCGCCCTCGCCAAATCCGTTGAGGCGTCACTGGAGCCGCCATCCACAAGAATGATTTCGCAGCCGCGATCTTGCCACTGTCTTAAATGCGTCAGCAGCTCGGGCAATTGTGGCGCCTCGTTCAACATGGGCACGATAATGGCGAGCGGCGATTTATTCATGGTCAGTTGGGTTGTGGATGTTGTTGTGAAGGATTGCCCCATTGCCTTGATCTCAACGCTGCCAGCGGTGGTAGCGTTCCACCAGTTTTAATAGTTTCTGGGGCGCATGGGCTTTTTTCCACTCGCCGGCGACAAATTTGTTGGCTTCCGCCAGGGTGGGGTAGATATGGATGGTGCCGAGAATTTTGTTGAGGCCAATCTTGTGTTTCATGGCCAGTACGTATTCCGCGATCAAGTCCCCGGCGTGGGCGCCGACAATGGTCACCCCCAGAATACGGTCGCTGCCGGGTTTGGTCAGCACTTTGACAAAACCCTCGGCGCTGCCGTCGGCAATGGCGCGATCGAGATCGTCGATACCGTAGCGGGTCACTTCATGGGGAATGTTCTTGGCAACGGCTTCCTGCTCGTTCAGCCCCACCCGCGCCACTTCCAGGCTGGTAAAGGTAGCCCAGGGAATCACGGCATAGTCGGCCTTGAATTTTTTGAAGCGCCCGAACAGGGCATTGACAGCGGCATACCAGGCCTGGTGAGCGGCGGTGTGGGTGAACTGGTAGGGGCCGGCCACGTCCCCCACGGCGTAAATATTGGCAAAACGGGTTTGCAGATACTCGTTGAGCGCAAGGGTGCCGTTCTTTTCCGTCTCTATGCCCAGCTCTTCCAGTCCCAGGCCAGCGGTATTGGGCTGGCGGCCAATGGCGATCAACAGCTGGTCGAACACCAGCCGCTGGATTATTCCACTGTGTTCGGCGTAGAGCACTTTGTCGTCGCCCTCCACCGCCAAGTGATCGGCCCTGTGCTCCAGCAGGAGATTGACGCCATCTCGGCGCAGGGCGTCGGCCACCAGTTCGGCGGCGTCCCGGTCTTCCCTTGGCAGCAGTTGCGAGTGCCGTTGCAACAGCGTGACCTGAGTTCCCAGGCGGGCGAAGGCCTGGGCCAGCTCGCAGCCGATGGGGCCGCCGCCGAGCACCAGGAGGCGACCGGGGTCGTCGCGAATTTTCCACAATGTCTCGGTGGTGAGGTAGTCGATTTGCTCAAGCCCGGCAAGATTTGGTCGCCGCGGGCTGGCGCCGGAGGCAATAATGATATTGCGGGCAGTCAGGGTTTGAGTGCCCTCGGCGCCGGTAATTTCTACCTCCCAGGGTGAAATGAGACGGGCGTGACCCCGGCGGCAATCCACACCCAGCTGGCTGTAGCGCGCCACCGAGTCGTGGGGCTCGATATCTTTTATCACAGACTGGATGCGCGCCATGACTGCGGCAAAGTCCACCTGCGGGTGCAGGGGTTTGAGACCGTAGTCCGGGCTGTGGCTGGCGAGAGAGGCCACCTGGGCGCTTTTGATTAAGGCTTTTGAGGGCACGCAGCCGGTATTGAGGCAGTCGCCGCCCATGCGCTCCTTTTCCACCAGGGTGACACTGGCTTTGACGGCGGCGGCAATATAGGCGCTCACCAGGCCGCCGGAACCTGCGCCGATGACGATCAGGTTGCGGTCGAACCCTGTTGGCTTTTTCCAGCCGCGATAGACTTTGGCTCGCTGTAATGGCGCAACAATGGCGCGGGCGAGCCAGGGCAGCAGGCCGAGCAACACAAAGGCGCCAATCAAGTCCGGCGACAGAATATCTCCGGCGCTATGTAATTGTGCCACCTGGGTGCCGGCGTTCACATAAACCGCCGTGCCCGCCAGCATGCCCACCTGGCTGACCCAGTAAAAAGTCCAGGTTTTGATGGGCGTCAGCGCCATCACCAGATTGATGAGAAAGAACGGAAAAGCGGGCACCAGGCGCAGGGTGAACAGATAGAACGCGCCGTCTTTCTCGATCCCGCGATTAATGGTTTTCAGTGGTTCGCCAAAACGCCGCTGTACCGTATCCCGAAACAGAAAACGGGTCACCAGAAATGCCAGGGTGGCGCCCAAGGTCGAGGCAAAGGAGACAATCACCAGACCGGTGGCAAAACCAAAAATGGCGCCTCCGGCCAGTGTCATAACGGCGGCGCCGGGTATGGACAGGGCGGTGACCGCCACATAAATGACAAAGAACAGCAGCCAGCTGAATAAAGGATTTTGCCCATAAAAGCTGTGAATCAGCTCCAGCTGTTGTTGCAGAAAATCGAGGCTGAGGTAGCGCCCCAAATCCAATAAAAAATACGCGGTGATGGCGGTCAGCACTGCTGCCAGAATCAGCAGCTTTTTTGTTGTTTTATCCATAAGGCGTGTCCAAATGTGATCGCAAGGGTTGTCTCTCGGGCAGTTTGCTGGTCATTTGCCCTCGCTGCAGGATGCCCCGTATTTGAAGCAGCTGTAGCAGCGGTGATGTCCCAGCATCACCCGCTGTTGCAGGCTTTCCCTGAGGGTGCTGCCCAGGTCGTAGTTGCTGTCATCATCCACCAGGGTGCAGGCGTAAACCCGCATCTTGCCGTCCTTTTTTACCACCATGCGGCTGAAGGCGCACATAAAGTCGGCGCGGCTTTGCGCTGTGTGATAGCTGGTCATGCAGCTTTCGGTAATCTGGGGCGTTTTAATGTGGCTGTCGGGCGGGAAAAAATCCGGGAACGACACCAGGTGCATATCCTGGGGCAAGCGGTGGCGGCGCAAGTGCTGGCGAAATGCCGCTTCCACTGCAGGCGTATCTTCGTCAGGCTGCCACTGCCGTGCCAGGGAGAGGCCAAAACCCAGCTCGTGCAGTGCTTTCATGGTGGTGAACGACTCTTCAAAAGTACCTTTGCCGCGACCGGCCTCGTGGCGTTCAGCACTGGGGTAGTCGATGCTGATGCGAAAGCGAATGGGGTTGGCGGCCTGTGCCAGGGGAGCGATTTGCTCCAGGCGCTGGCGCAGGGGCGCGGTGCCGTTGGTCAATACCAGGCAGGGTCGCTGCTGGGCGGCGTAGGCCAGAATACGGTGTATATCGCGAGCAACGAAAGGCTCGCCGCCGGTAAAGGAGAAGCTTTCCACCCCCAGCGCGAGCGCCTCGTCGAGCAGCGGTTTGACGTCAGCCAGGGTTAGCAATTGCAGGCGGTCGTCGCCGGGCTTGGAGCCTTCCAGGCAGAAGGGGCAGGCGAGGTTGCAGGCGGTGCCGGTATGAAACCACAGCTCCCGCAGCCGCTGGCTCTCGATATAGCCCCGCGGCTGGCCATCGGGGGTATAGAGCCAGTTTTGCCTGCGGCTGAGATCGGCGCTTTCGATCAGGTTCATCAGCAACAGCCTCCAGTACTGCCAGCGGCTTCGGTGGTCTGAACGTCAAAGGGTAGTGCCTGACCGCAGCCGGGGAAGATGCCGTAGTGGTGCTCGAAGTTGCCGATAAATTCAAAATGGGGGGCAAAGCGGGTGTCGTGCAGCATTCGGTAGCTGTTGCCGCAGACTGGGAATACTCTGCCGGTTTCCATGCGGTGATGCTTGTCCAGCACCAGGGCGTTGCCATGGTGGGGCACTGTGCCCTTGTAAATGACCGCCTGGCCGTAGTCTTCGCAGGCGGGTTCCAGCTCGGCAATTTTAAACAGGCGGTAGGTGGCGGAATAAAATCGGGCGGGGGCGACCTTGCCGGCAATGGCAGCATTGCCGATGCCGAGGGGTCGATCTTCCACCAAACGGGGATCGGCAAACCCCGCTGTTTTTGCCAGCGTGACAAAATCATTCCAGTAGAGGGCGCCCGTCAGGCACTCGCCATAAAGCACCGGGTCGTCTTGCAGGGCGGCGGGCAAACGCCGGTCAGCGTAGACGTCGGAAAAGTAAAACTCGCCGCCGGGCTTCAAGAGTCGCTGCACCTGCTGCAGCACCGCAGTTTTGTCGGTGCACAGGTTGAGGACACAGTTGGAGACGGCGATATCGAAGCTGTCGTCCGACAAATCCAGATCCGCCAGCTGTTCCAGATACCCCTGACGAAATTCCACATTGCTGTGGGCGTAGCCGAACTGTTGGCGGTGATAGTCCCGGTGGCGCTCCGCCACCGCCAGCTGCTCGGCGGTCATATCGACACCGAGCACAAAACCCGCTTCCCCCACCAGGGCGGAAAGGGCATAAACATCGCGGCCACTGCCGCAGCCCAAATCCAGAATGCGGGCGCCCTCCAGCAGGGGCGGCACCACCAGGCCGCAGCCGTAGTAGCGGCTCAATACCTCGTCGTGAATGCTGCCGAGCACCGGTTTCAGCCAGTCCGGAGGCGCCTGGTCACAGCAGGCATTGGTTTGCAAGTCGTCGCTGTGCTGCAGTGTCTGGCCATAATATTCCTGAACATACTGCTGCTGAACCTTGTCGGGCATTTGCTGTTCCTCCATGTTTAATGGCACAGGGATGTTAATAGTAGGACTCTTAATAATAGGGACGCTAATAAGCTGCGAGCCGCTCTCCCTATGGGAATCCGCAAGTTTAAACAGCGGCCTCCTCGTTCTGTGCAAGATACTCTGTCACTGGGTGCAGAGAGCGCCAATTCGTTGCAGATTTCCTCAACGGGTGGCCCCATCTTACTACATGAACTCTGTGGCAAGCGCCATCGCTGGCCGCGAGGGAGGGCGATTGTGGCGCGCTGAGCAACTTGCCTGTGGAGATTGTTGCTGGCATTGGCGGCAGGCACAATAAAAGTTTTAAATCAGTGCCATAGCGCATTCAAATGCCCCATTTAAGTGCATCGTTGCTATATTGCGAACTGCAATGTGCATTCATCCCATGGAGTCAATGACAATGATTAGAAAAAAATTACCCCTAGCCGTTTTCCTCGCTGTCACCCTATCGCCGCTGGTCACCAGCGGGGTCGTACACGCCCAGAATCAGTCCATGTCAAACCGCGACTGGTGGCCTGAAAAACTGAACCTTCAACCCCTGCGTCAGCAGGACGCCGAATCCAATCCCTTTGGGGATGATTTCAATTACGCCGAAGAATTCAAGAGCCTCGATCTGGATGCAGTCAAGAAAGATATTGAAGCGCTGATGACCTCATCCCAGGATTGGTGGCCGGCGGATTACGGCCATTACGGGCCATTTTTTATTCGTATGGCCTGGCACAGCGCTGGCACCTACAGGGTGACCGATGGCCGCGGTGGCGCCGGTGGTGGTCAGCAGCGTTTCGAACCCCTCAACAGCTGGCCCGACAACGTCAGTCTCGACAAGGCGCGCCGTCTGTTGTGGCCCATCAAGGAGAAATATGGTCGCAAAATCTCCTGGGCTGATCTCATGGTGCTCACCGGCAATGTGGCGCTTGAATCCATGGGTTTTAAAACCTACGGTTTTGCCGGTGGCCGCGAAGATGACTGGGAGCCGGATATGGTCTACTGGGGATCGGAAAAACAGTGGCTGGGTGACGAGCGTTACCACGGCGACCGGCAACTGGAAAAACCTCTGGCCGCAGTGCAGATGGGGTTGATCTATGTGAATCCCGAAGGCCCCAACGGTAACCCTGACCCACTTCTTGCCGCCAAGGATATTCGCGAAACCTTTGGCCGCATGGCGATGAATGATGAAGAAACCGTTGCTCTCATTGCCGGTGGCCACACCTTTGGCAAGGCTCACGGCGCCCACAAGCCCGAAGAGTGCCTGGGTGCCGACCCCGCCGCCGCGCCCATTGAACAACAGGGACTGGGCTGGAAAAACAGCTGCGGCAAGGGCAATGCCGAAGACACCATCACCAGCGGTCTGGAAGGTGCCTGGACGGCGGCGCCAACCTCCTGGACGATGATGTATCTCACCAACCTCCACGGTCTTGAATGGGTTAAAACCAAGAGTCCCGCTGGTGCCACCCAGTGGGTTCCCAAAAATGCCGACGCCATGAAAACAGTGCCCGATGCCCACGACAACACCAGGCTTCATGCGCCCATCATGTTTACCACCGACCTGGCGCTGAAATTTGATCCCAGTTACAAGGAAATCTCCCGCCGTTTTCTCGAAAACCCCAAGGAGTTCGAGGAGGCCTTCGCCAAGGCCTGGTTCAAACTCACCCACAGGGACATGGGGCCGCGCGCCCGTTATATTGCTAACGATCTTCCCGCTGAGGATTTGTTGTGGCAGGATCCGGTGCCTGCAGTGGATCACGAGCTGGTTAATGCCGCCGATATCGCCAGCCTCAAGTCCGCTATTCTTGACTCCGGCCTGACGGTTCCCGAGCTGGTGAGAACCGCCTGGGCTTCGGCAGCGTCCTACCGGGGCACCGATATGCGCGGCGGTGCCAATGGCGCCCGCATTCGCCTCGAGCCACAAAAAAGCTGGGCGGTTAACGACCAGAAAGAGCTTGCCAAGGTTGTGAACCGCCTGGAGCGCATTCAGAAAAACTTTAACGACAAGCAGCAGGGGGATAAAAAAATCTCTCTCGCCGACCTGATTGTTCTGGGGGGTACTGCCGCCGTTGAAAAAGCCGCCAAGGATGCCGGTTACGAGGTTGAGGTGCCTTTCGAACCCGGTCGCACGGACGCCTCCCAGGCGCAAACCGATGTGGCGTCTTTTGCCGTGCTTGAGCCCCGCGCCGATGGTTTTCGCAACTACTACGGCGAGGGCAATTCCCTGTCACCGGCGGAAATGCTCGTTGAGCGGGCAAATTTGCTGACCCTGACAGTTCCTGAAATGACGGCGCTCGTGGGTGGTATGCGAGTGCTCGACGCCAACGCCGGTAAAGCTAAGCAGGGTGTGTTCACCGATAACCCCGGCACCTTGAGCAACGACTTCTTCGTCAACCTGCTCGACATGTCAACCCGGTGGCAGAAGTCTGCCAAGGTTGAAGGTCTTTACGAGGGTTATGATCGCGCCAGTGGTGAACTGAAATGGACAGCCACCCCGGTGGATTTGATATTCGGTTCAAACTCCGAGTTGCGGGCGGTGGCGGAAGTCTACGGGGCAGGGGACGGCAAACAGAAGTTTGTTGACGATTTTGTCAATGCCTGGGCCAAGGTGATGACCTTGGATCGCTTCGATCTCCAGTAGTCAATAAGCCAATGGGCGCTCGAACGGCATACAGGGTCGTTCGAGCGCTTTTTTTATTGCTGGACTTTTAGTTTGGGCATCGCACTCAATAAGGGCGTTTTTGGTTTTTTTGAGCCATTATGGTGCAGAGAAAAGGGTGCAGAAGCAGCCGGCGATCCTTTTCTGTTTTCAGGGATTCGCAGCGACGAGGCCGCCTTGCCCGGAGTCGCAACCACTTAGGGTCAGGGTGGATGTGGTCAGTGACAGGTTGAGATTATCGACCCTTTTCAGTACATTCATGCCGAGAATATTGCGGCTGTTGCTGGCCAGCATGGCAGCTTCGACATCGTGCATAACGCACCCGGAGCCAAGATCCAGGCTTGAAATGCTGTAGATGCGCACTTCGCTGATATTGCCGGAGGCCAGGCGCGCGCGAATTGAGCGCCTGTAGTCAGCCAGCCCCCTGTTTTCCAGGCTTTTGATCATGCGGCTGTTGAGGGCAAGATAGCCGGAACCGGTATCCAGCAGCAGCTCTGTGGCGTTGCCGCCGATGGTGGCGGGGAGGTAATAGACGTCTGTGCCTTTGTCCACCAGACTGATGGTAAGCAGCTCCTCCTCAGCAAGCGCCTTGGCAAAGGGCAAACAGACGGCAACGGTCAGCAACAGAAACAGCCGCAGGCAAATTGCCCGCCCGGCTGTCATCATCGCTAGCCATTGTGCTGATACTGTTTGCATTTGCAGAACCAAGCCCTTTAATTAGTGAAACACATAGAACCCATAGAGTTTATTAGGCAAATTGCAGGCCAATGGCTAATCAATAGTGATTTTTTACCTTTGTGATTGTTTTAATTTATTTTTGCTATGTATTGTTCGCGTCTATACTGAACAGGCAATTACCCAATGGAGGAAAAGAAATGAAAACAGTATCTTTAACCGCTGCTGGACTTCTGGTGGCCGTGTTCGCCCTGCCTGTTCTGGCCGAACCTGCCTCGTTCAAACAGCTTTCAATTCACGCCAATAACCCCGCCAGCGACGCCGCCACCTCGGTGCAGGTTGTAAAAACAGCGGGCATGGAAAAGTACGGCCCATACAGGGGGCGCTTTACTGATCTGAATGTCGACACTGAAATCGCCGTTTTCGAAGAAGTTGGCGCTGAAGAGCGCGGATACACAAAAGCCGTGCGTTCAGATCGTATTCCCTCAATGTAATAAGCGGATCAGTTGGTTTTCTGTCAAAAAAGCTGCCCGTCGTGGGCAGCTTTTTTTGTGCCAGGGGCTAAACCGGCACCGTCAGTGCCTGGCATGGAACCGGGTTTCCTTTACCTGCGCGGGCTATGGTAGAGTGTTTCATTCCCATGACATTAACCAATGAGGATAAACAATGAAAAAATTACTGGTTACCTGTATTGCCTGCATCATGAGTTCCGGAGCCTTTGCGGCTCTTTGCTGGTATGACAATGGCGATGGCACCAAAACCTGCAAACAGGGCGGGTTGGCCTGTACGGACTCATCGGCGACAAAATGCTCTGTTGAAGGTGAGACCGTGCCCAAGCTCGTTGGCAATGCCGAACCGCGGCCAACGCCAAAAGCAGTAAGGGAAAAGGCCTCTGAAAATCTCAATAAAGATGCCCCCGCTGCCACCCCTGGGGAAAAGAATCCGCTCCACGAGGGAAGCACCGCGACAAAGACCAGCCCTCTTCACAGTGAAGAATAAGGGTGCAGTGAAGAATAAAGTACAGGGAAGAATAAATTTGCCGGTATTTGCCGCCTGTCTGTGCCCGTAAAACCTGGGGTTATGGTTTGGTTTATGCTGTTGCAGTGGCGCACAGGTGGCTATTCCACTAGAATCAAGGCATGCGCGCATTTACGGTCTTATTGTTTTGTCTCGCCATCGCTTGTCAAAGCGTTGCCGCCGCGCGCGCCGTTGACAAACACTGCACCATGGCAATGGTGCAGGATGGTCACGGCGACATGCATGCAGAGATGATGGCCAGCGTTGACAGCGATCACGGTGATTGCTGCAACGACGCGGAGACTGCAGCAAAAACCGGCAAAATGTGCAAAAGCGCGCAGAGCTGCAATCTTTCCCAGATGTTTACTCTGGCCTCCTTTCACGCCTTGATTGAAGTGCCCTTTAGTCTGTTGCCGGCAACCATGACGAAAGCCTTTGTTCCCCCTTCCTCCCCTGGAGAAATCTGGCGTCCCCCCAGCCACAGCTGAATTCTGTTGTTTGTGTCTCGTCTCGGAGCGCTGTTGATCACGGCGTTCTGAAACCCTGACTGGCGGTTGCCTGCGCGGTGCCGCCGACTACTGCGGATTTAGTTTATGTCTTATTTATGTATTGGCGCGATTGCGCTGCGAAAAACTGTGCTGTTGGTTTGGCAAATTGGCCTCTTAATGGTTGTGTTTGTCAGCGCTGTGCAGGGATCGTCCCTGGAATCCCTGCCGCCACTGTCACTGGAGGCGGCGTTGCGGGAAGCGGAGAGCCGTTCCCAGGCGCTGGTGGCTGAGGATGCCGCCGCCTTTAGCGCCCGTGAAATGGCAGTGAATGCCAAGCAGTTACCGGATCCAACCCTGGGTCTGGCGATCAATAACCTGCCTGTGGAAGGGACTTCAGCCTACAGGTTTAATGATGATGATATGACCATGACTTCTATCAGCATCAGCCAAACCTTTACCCGCGTCGATAAGCGCCGCGCCCGGGAAGAGATGTTTGTGCGGGAGGCGGAGAGCGCAGAAGCTTCCTATGCGCTGGCATTGAGGAATTTGCGCAGGAATACGGCTCTGGCCTGGTTCGACCGTTATTTTCAGCAGCAGATGGTTGAACTATTGTCGAGCCAGCGCGCCGAAGCGCGTTTACAGGTGGACGCCGCCAAGGCCGCCTACCGCGCCGGGCGCGGCTTGGAGGCGGACATTTTTCTCGCCGAAACCAGTGTCGCAAGTATTGAAGACCGCATCCTGGCGGCTCAGGCGCAACTCGATAATGCCGTGGTGACATTGTCGCGCTGGGTGGGTGATCTCGCCGTGAGTCCCCTTGGCAGCAGACCCGCCTTGTCGCAAAGCCGCTATGGTGAGCAGGATCTGGAGCACGGCATCAATCAGCACCCCGATATTGTCTGGATGGCGACACAAGAGTCCCAGGCGCTGGCGGCGGCAGAAGTTGCCCGCCAGGAAAAGCGCAGCGACTGGAATCTGTCGTTGATGTACAGCCAGCGCGGCGACGATTTTGCCAATATGGTGTCGGTGGAGGTCAGTGCACCACTGCAGTGGCATCAGCGCAACCGTCAGGATCGCGTCATTGCCGCCGAGCTGGCAAAGGCCGATCAGGCGCGGGCAGAACGGCGGGAGCGGGTTCGCGAGCACCTCGCTGAAACCCGGCGCTGGTTCATCGCCTGGCGCAGCTATCTGGGACGTCTCGACCATTTTGATACCCGCTTGATTCCCCTGGCGCAGGAGCGCACCCGTGCAGCACTGGCGGCATACCGGGGAGGGCAGGGAAGTTTGGCGACGGTGATTGATGCGCGGCGCGCACAAATAGACACCCAGCTGGCGCGTCTTCAGGTCGAGATGGAAACTGCGCAGCTGTGGGTTGCCCTTGAATTTCTCACCCTTCCCGACAATGCCCCCGGCGCACAGACCGCGGCGATGGCCTCAGTGCCATCTGAAACCCTGGAGCAATAACCATGAACTCGAACAAGCTTGTTTTGGCTCTCCTTGTGGGCATTTTTCTGGTTGCCGGTGGCGTGGGTCTTTATCAGCTGGGTGTTCAACAGGGAGCGGCGCACCTCGCCGGGCATTTCCCGGATCAGTCTGGGGATACGGGAACGACAGTCGACCCTTCAACCTGGAGTATTGCCGAGGGCGAGGCCGCGACCCGGCGCCACATCGAGGCTGGCCTCAAGAGCGGCCAGATAGATCCGTTCACCGGCCGCAAAATTCTCTACTATCAAGACCCGATGATGCCGGGGAAAAAATTCGAATCCCCGGGTAAGTCCCCCTATATGGACATGATGCTGGTGCCCGTTTATGGCGGCGGTGCTGGCAAGCAGGCCGGTGCGGCAGAGGCTGAGACTGTCACCATTAGCCCGCGAATACAGCAAAATATTGGCATGCGCACGGCGCCAGCGGCGATGGGCACCATAACGCCGGAGGTTGTCGCCGTTGGCACCATTGCCTGGAATGAGCGGGATCAGGTCAACATTCAGGCTCGCGCCCTCGGCTATGTGGAAAAGCTTCATGTGGATGCCAGGCTGGATACCGTCACCGCCGGGCAGCCATTGCTTGATCTCTATGTGCCCGGCTGGGTGGCCGTGCAGGAAGAGTTTTTAGCGGTGCAGCGCATGGCGGGCGCGGGCATCGACGAATTGCTTGCCGCCAGCCGCAGTCGCATGCGCCAAAGCGGCATGACGGCCGCGCAAATTCGCCTGGTGGAAACCACGGGCAGCGTGCAAACCCGGTTGACCCTGAAATCCCCCGTTGCTGGCGTTGTCACTGAATTGTACGCCAGAGAGGGCATGACCGTTACCCCTGGCCAGACAATGGTGCGCATCAATGATCTCGACCGGGTCTGGGTCGATGCGGAAATCCCCGAAAGCCAGGCAGCGCTCCTCGAGCCTGGAGATGGCGTGAAGGCCACAACTCCCGCCCTTCCCGGCATTATTTTTAGCGGCGCGGTGGACGCCCTGTTACCCGAGGTGAGCCCGGACACCCGCACCCTCAAAGCCCGCATGGTGCTGGACAATTCCGCTGGTCGCCTGGCGCCGGGCATGTTTGTCGACATGAGGGTGGCGGGCAAATCCAGGGAGAAAACCCTGCTCGTGCCCAGCGCAGCAGTGATCAGAACCGGCAAGCGCAGCCTGGTGATGGTGGCCGAAGAGGGGGGATACTTTCGCCCGGTGGAGGTTATTACCGGTCTTGAGGCGAACGGCCAGATTGAAATCAGGCAGGGTTTGCAGGCGGGACAAGGGATTGTGGTGTCGGGGCAGTTTTTGGTGGATTCCGAAGCCAGCCTCCAGGGGGTGGAGGCGCGACTTGGCGCGGCGGAACTGTCCCCTGGTGAGGCAATGGCAGAGTCCGGCAGCCATGAATCAGCTGGACATGGCGAGAATCACCATGTTACCCAGGCGCTGGTAGAGGCCGTACAGGGCAATATTGTCACGCTCACCCATCCGAAAATACCCAGTCTGCAATGGCCGGCCATGACCATGGATTTTGGCCTCGCCCCTGAGTTGGATGCAAGTACCTTGGCCGCGGGGCAGAACGTCGAGATCGAGTTTCGCCTCCAAACCGGGGCGCCGCCTCTTATTGTCGCCATCAAGCCCGTCTCGGCGGCTCGGGAAACAGGAGGTGCGCAATGATCGCTCGCCTTATTCGCTGGTCCATCGGCAATCGCATACTGGTGCTGCTGGCGACGCTGGTGATAACCGTGTGGGGGCTGGTTTCCCTGTCGCGTACGCCCCTGGATGCCCTCCCGGATCTGTCCGATGTTCAGGTGATTATTCGCACCAGCTGGCCCGGGCAGGCGCCACAGCTGGTGGAGGATCAGATAACCTATCCCCTCACCACCACCATGCTGTCAGTGCCGGGAGCCAAGGCAGTGCGCGGTCTGTCCTTTTTCGGCGACAGCTATGTCTACGTTCTCTTTGATGACGGCACCGACCTCTACTGGGCGCGCAGTCGAGTACTGGAATATCTCAATCAGGTTCAGGGGCGCCTGCCGCAAACCGCCAGCTCCGCCATCGGTCCCGACGCCACCGGGGTGGGCTGGATCTATCAATATGCCCTGGTGGACAGATCGGGTCGCCAGGATCTTGCCCAGCTGCGGGCGTTGCAGGACTGGTTCCTCAAGTTTGAATTGAAAACCGTGGCCAATGTTGCCGAGGTGGCCACCGTGGGCGGCATGGCGCGCCAGTACCAGGTGGTTGTCGACCCCTACAAACTCGCCGCTTACAACATTCCCCTCAGCGCCGTGGTGTCTGCCATTAACAGGGGTAATCAGGAGGCCGGCGGCTCTGTGCTGGAAATGGCTGAGGCCGAATACATGGTGCGCGCTTCCGGTTATTTGCAAACCCTGGATGATTTTAAAGCCATTCCCCTGCTGACCACTGCGGCGGGGGTGCCGGTGCGCCTCAAGGATGTGGCCACCGTGCAGATAGGCCCGGATATGCGCCGGGGAATCGGTGAGCTCGATGGTATTGGCGAAGCGGTGGGCGGTGTGATTGTGATGCGATCCGGCAAAAACGCCCTCACCACCATTGCTGCTGTCAAGGACAAGCTTGCCAGTCTGCAAAAGAGTCTTCCCGAGGGTGTGGAAATTGTTCCCGTTTATGACCGCTCCGGTCTTATTGAACGGGCGGTGGCCAATCTCAGTGAAAAACTGCTTGAAGAATTTATTGTCGTCGCCCTGGTGTGCGGAATTTTTCTTTTTCATCTGCGCTCGGCGTTTGTCGCCATTATTTCCCTGCCCCTGGGTATTTTGATGGCGTTTATGGTGATGCACTGGCAGGGGATTAACGCCAATATCATGTCCTTGGGGGGCATTGCCATTGCGGTGGGCGCCATGGTGGATGCGGCGGTGGTGATGATTGAAAATGCCCACAAGCACCTGGAGCGCTGGAGCCATGATCATCCCCATGAAGCCCTGCGCGGTGACGCCCGCTGGCGCGTAATTGCCGATGCCGCCGTGGAGGTGGGGCCGGCGCTGTTCTTTTCACTGTTGATTATCACCCTGTCTTTTGTTCCGGTGTTTACCCTGGAGGCTCAGGAGGGGCGGCTGTTTTCCCCGTTGGCGTTTACCAAAACCTATGCCATGGCCGCTGCCGCCGGGCTGGCGGTGACCCTGGTGCCGGTGCTGATGGGGTATTTGATTCGCGGCCGTATTCCTGCAGAGCGCGCCAACCCCCTCAACCGCTGGTTGATTGCCGCCTATCAGCCATTATTGAACAGGGTGTTGCGATTTCCCGTTGCCACCCTGGTGATTGCCGCGCTGTTGTTGCTGTCGTGCCTGTGGCCGTTGCGCCAGCTCGGCAGTGAATTCATGCCGGCCATGGATGAAGGCGATCTGCTTTATATGCCCAGTGCCCTGCCCGGACTTTCCGTTGGCAAGGTGGCGGAGCTGTTGCAACAGACCGACCGCCTGATCAAATCTGTACCCGAGGTTAAAACCGTCTACGGTAAAGCGGGGCGGGCGGATACGGCGACAGACCCGGCGCCGATGGAGATGTTTGAAACCACCATTCAGTTCAAACCCCGCGACCAGTGGCGCCCCGGCATGACCACGGAGAAACTCATGGCGGAGCTGGATCGCGCCGTGCAGGTGCCGGGGTTGACCAATATTTGGGTGCCACCCATTCGCAACCGCCTCGACATGCTTGCCACGGGCATCAAAAGCCCTGTGGGAATCAAGGTTCTCGGCGCCGATCTCGCGGTTATCGACAGGCTCGGCGCCGAGGTTGAGGCCATTGTCAAAGAGGTGCCTGGAGTTTCCAGCGCCTTTGCCGAGCGTTTGACCGGTGGCCGCTATGTGGATGTGGATATTGATCGCGATGCCGCCGCCCGCTACGGACTCAATATTGCCGATATTCAGACCATTATCAGTTCCGCAGTGGGCGGCATGAACATTGGTGAAACCGTGGAAGGTTTACAGCGTTTTGCCATCAATGTGCGCTACCCCCGGGAAAGTCGCGATTCTCTGGCGGCGCTGCGTTCCCTGCCTATGGTTACCGCTCGCGGTCAGCAGTTGCTGCTGTCCGATGTCGCGAACATTGGCATCAGCGCGGGTCCTCCCATGCTGCGCAGCGAAAATTCTCGGCTCGCCGGTTTCGTCTATGTGGACATTCGCGGCCGCGATCTCGGTTCTGCGGTGAAGGACATGCAGCGGGCTGTCGCGGAACAACTGGATCTGCCTCCCGGTTATTCCCTGTCCTGGTCCGGGCAGTTTGAATATCTCGAGCGCGCCACTGCCAAACTGGCTCTGGTGGTGCCTTTTACCCTGCTGATTATTGGGGTATTGCTGTACCTGGCGTTTCGGGATTTTGCCGAGGCGTTGCTGATTATGGCGACCTTGCCCTTTGCCCTGGTGGGAGGGATCTGGCTGCTTTATCTGCTCGATTTCAATCTGTCGGTGGCCGCCGTGGTTGGCTTTCTTGCCCTCGCCGGAGTGGCGGCGGAATTCGGTGTGATTATGCTGCTTTACCTGAAGCAGGCGTGGAATAAGCGGTTGCATGAGGGCAGGGAATCTGAAGACGATCTGCTCGACGCGATTCGCGAAGGTGCGGTGTTGAGGGTGCGCCCCAAGGCCATGACGGCGGCGGTTATTCTTGCGGGTTTGCTGCCCATCATGCTGGGCAGCGGCACCGGCAGCGAGGTGATGCAGAGGATCGCGGCGCCCATGGTGGGCGGCATGATCACCGCGCCCCTGTTGTCAATGCTGGTGATTCCTGCGATTTACCTGTTGATGCGACGCAGATGACGCCAGATTATCGCTTGCAGGCAAGCTCCTACGAAAAAAATCCGCGTTATTCGTAGTAGCCGGGCGCCCCGGCGATGGGTTTAACTTTTCCTGCGCTTT
This sequence comes from Porticoccaceae bacterium, assembly GCA_023228865.1. The sequence continues at coordinate 34,688 of JALOAH010000021.1, forward strand.
TTTAGGTATCTGCGCCGTTGTCCAGCAACTTTCTTAATTTTATCGCCAGCTCCTGGCGGCGATAGGGTTTGCTCAACAGCTGGACGCCGGGGTCGAGACGGCCGTGGTGGACAATGGCGTTTTCGGTATAGCCAGAGGTGAACAGGGTTTTTAGGCCGGGGCGCAGCTGCTGAGCCTTGTCTGCCAATTGGCGGCCATTAATGCCGGTCATGATGACGTCGGTAAAGAGCAGGTCGATGCTATGGGTGTCGCCGAGAATCTGCAGCGCTTCAGCACCGGAACTGGCGCTGGTGACCTCATAGCCCAGGCCTTTGAGAAGGGCGATGACGTGATCCCGCACCAGGTCGTCGTCTTCCACCACCAGAATATGTTCGCTGCCTCCGGCAATCATCGGTTCCATGGCCGATCCTGGAATCATTTCGCCGCTGGCGTTGGCGCGGGGGAAATACAGCTTGACGGTGGTGCCCTCGCCAGGTTCGGAGTAAATTTTGGCGTGTCCGCCGGACTGTTTGACAAAGCCATAGACCATGCTGAGACCGAGGCCGCTGCCTTTGCCCACCTGTTTGGTGGTGAAGAAGGGATCAAATGCCTGGGTCATGGTGTCGGCAGCCATGCCCACCCCCGTATCCGATACCGACATCATCACATACTGACCGGGGTTGACCTCCTGATGTCTGCTGGCATAGTCGTCGTCGAGCATGGTGTTGGCGGTTTCGATGGTGAGGCGGCCGCCCTCGGGCATGGCGTCCCTGGCGTTGATGGCGAGATTGAGCAGTGCTGATTCCAGTTGCCCGGGATCCACCTCGGCAATCCACAATCCTCCGGCGCGAACCATTTCGATATCGATATTTTCTTTGAGGGTGCGCCTCAGCATGGTTTCCATGTCGCAGACAAGGCGATTAATATCCAGCAGTCTGGGCTCAAGAGCCTGACGGCGGGCGAAGGCGAGCAGGCGGTTGGTGAGTTCGGCGCCTCTCTCCGCCGCGGTGGCGGTCATTTCCGCGAGAAGGCGCAGCTGTTGCTGGCCGGTGAGTTGTTCCGCGAGAAGCTCGGCATTGCCGAGAATCACAGTGAGCAGATTGTTGAAGTCGTGGGCGACACCGCCAGTGAGTTGACCCATGGCTTCCATTTTTTGCGAGTGGCGGAGCCGGTCGGCCATTTCGAGGCGCTCGGTAATGTCCTGCATGCTGCCCACCATGCGCACAGCTTTGCCGTTTGTATCGCGGATAACAAAGCCGCGATCAATCACCGCCACCGCTTTGCCGTCGGCGTGAATAAATCGGTATTCGTGCTGCCATTTGCTGTCGTTGCCGGCGATCACCTGGTGAATGCTGTCGAGAACGCGCTCTTTGTCGTCGAGATGAATGCGATTGCTCCAGGAGTCGGCTCCCGCTTCCATGTCATCGGGGGCATAGCCAAATATGGTTTTCAGCGCCTCGTTCCACCACACTCGATTGTTGACCAGATCCCAGTCCCAAATAACATCGTTGGTGGCTCTGGCCACCAGTTGAAAGCGCTCTTCGTTGATTTTTGCGGTTTGTTCGGCGGCCTTGCGTTCACTGATATCCCTTTGGACGGCAACAAAATGGCTGGGCTTGCCGCTGCCGTTGGCGAGGGGAACTATATCCAGTTCGAGCCAGAACGGCTCGCCGCTTTTGGTGTAGTTGATCAGCTCCGAGCGCACCGGCTCGACTGTTGTCAGAGCGTTGCGAATGCGGTCAAGTTCACTGCGCTGGGTGTCCTTGCCCTGGAGGATGCGCGGCGTTTTGCCGAGAACCTCTTCGCGGCTGAAGCCGGTTTTTCTGACAAAAGCGTCGTTGATGTAGACAATTTTGGGGCCGTCGGGGGCATCGATAGTATCCGCCTCAGTGATCACCAGAATATCGTTCTGGTGGGAGACGGCCGCTTCCAGCAGGCGCAACTGCTCATCCCGGATTTTGGCTTCAGTGACGTCGCGGAAGTAGACGGCCAGCCCTTCATCGCTGGGGTGGGCATTGACGCTGAACCAGGTTTTCAGGGCGGGGGAGTAAGTGGTGAAATGAACAGCGGTGCCGCTGCTCGCAGCCTTGCGATATTGCTCAATAAAGGGCGCCAGGTTGGCGGCGTCGAACCTGTCGGCTATCAGCTGGCCAGCGAGATCGCCCTTGTCCTGTTGCATCAGTTGAGCGGCACGGTCGTTAAGGTAGACAAAGCGATAGTCTCTGTCGAGAACAAAAAAGGCATCGCTCATGCTGTCGAGGGTTTGGTGCAACCTTGTGGAGAGGTCGTCGGATTTTTTCTGGGCTTCAATCTGTTCGGTAATATTCTGAAGTGCGCCCCGCAGCGCACAAATATTGCCATTGTCGTCGTATTCGGGTTCGCCAATGACGCGACCCCAAATGCAGTTTCCCTTGGCGGTGATTAGCTGAAATGCCTGGTCAAAAGATTTGCCAAGGGTCTTGCAGGCGAAGAAAAGCTGCCACAGCTCCTGGCGGTGCTCTGGGGCAAAAAAACCGATGGCGTCATTGAGGGAAAGATGGTATTTGCCCTGATTGTCGGCGGTGACTTCGTGAATGGCGGCGGTCTCCTCAGACCATTCAACGCTTTCGCTTGCGATATCGACTCGCCAGCCCCCCAGGCGCGCGGCTCTGCCGGCAATGCGTTGAATGCTGGCCGCCGCCGCCAGTTGGGCGCTGGCCTCCACTTCCGCAGTGACATCCCTGAGTACGCCACTGAGCACGCGGCCTGCCTTGGTGGTGGTAAGTTCGCCAACGCCGCGAACATGAATGATGTTGCCGTCCGGGCGCACAGTCCGGTGTTGAAAATTGAAGTGGGATTTGGGCGCCGCCTCGTAAGCGGCGATGCGGGCGAACATTTCTTCCCGATCGTCCGGGTGGAGCAGGGCGCGAAAGGTTTTCTGGCCACTGGCAAAATCTTTGGGGTCTACCCCGTACATGGCGTAAACGTTGTCGGACCAGGTTAATTCGCCGGTGTCCAGGTTTTGCTCCCAGGTGCCCAGGCTCAAGAGACGCTGGGTGGTGCGCAGGTTGGCTTCCTGCTGCTGAAGGCGTTCGTTGTTTTTGATCAGTTTGGTCACGTCCCTGGCGGAGACCAGTTCCGCCTTGAGACCCTGGTAGTCAACGGCGTGGGAGGTGATATCGACGAAAATGGTGTCTCCGGATTTGAGACGGTGAGTCCAGACACCGGCGTGATCCAGTCCGGTGGTTACCGAGGCCACATTGGCCAGCAGCTGCGGCATGTCTTCCTGTGGGCGAATATCGGCGATGGTCATGGCGAGAAACTCTTCCCTTGAGTAACCGTATTTGGCGATGGCGGCATTGTTGACAGCAAGAAATCTGAGACTGTCGCGGTCGTAGATCCAGAGGGGATCCGGGTGGCAGGTAAAAAGCATGTCGCTGTCAAGATCGATGGTCATTGCGGCTTTCCACCCTCCTTGGGTTGACGTTGTGCCCAGGCCAGGGCTGCGCCGGCTTCCATGGGGCGGGCGATATGGTAGCCCTGAGCCGCGTCACAGCCGATGTCGCGAAGAAAATTCAGTGTCCAGGGATCTTCTACCCCTTCGGCGGTGACATAGAGTCCCAGGGCGCGGCCGAGGCCGGCAATGGCCGTGGCAATTTTTTGCGATTCCTCCGAGTGCGGGGCAGACATGATAAACATTTTGTCGATTTTCATTTCCGAAAATGGCAGTCGCGCCAGTTGAATCATTGACGAATAGCCAACACCGAAGTCGTCGATGGAGAGGTTGAAGCCTTTGATACGGAATTGGGTGAGAAATTCCAGCATGGCGATGGGGTCTTCGAGGGTGCTGGTTTCAGTGATCTCAAGAATGACCTGGTGGGGCTGAACGTTGGTTTGGGCGCACTGATCCATTAACCAGCGGGGAAAATCCTTGTCGGTAAGTATTCGCGCCGACATGTTGAGGGCAATTTTAATCTGAGTGCCCGTAAATGCTTCACCGTGCCATGCGAGCGCCTGGGCAAAAATTTGACGGCTGAGCTGATTGATCAGCCCCGAGCGCTCGGCGACAGGAATAAAGCGGTCGGGCATGATCAGGCGAAAATTTGAATAGTGCCATCTCGCCAGGCATTCAAAGCCGACAAGCTTCCCCGTGGCACAGGAAATTTTCGGTTGATACCAGGGTGAGAATTGCTGGCGTTCAAGAGCCAGGCGCAGTTCTGCCTCGCCAATGTCCAAGTCCCTGGGGCTGGGTTGCGGGGGGCGGGCGTTTAGCTGATCCGAGTCTTTGCCCAACAGGGCGCGGAGTGTGCGCGGCGTAAAGGGCTTGGGCAACACGCCGGAAACCCTCAGGCCGTTTTCGGTGGCGGCTCTTCCGGCAGCCTCAAGGACGCGAATGCCCAGGCCGCTGGTGATAATGATGGTCGCCTTGCAGTCCATGGTGGCAAGGGTGTGCAAGGTTTCAACGCCATCGATATCGGGCATTTGCAGGTCGATAATCAGATGGGTTGGCTGCCAGGTTGCCAGCTGGTGGAAAAAATCAGCAGAGGACGTGGTGGCGGTCGCTTCAAAACCCGCAGTTTCAGCGATAGCGCACAGGGTAAAACTGACTTCGATTTCATCGTCAAAAACCAATAGGCGCTGCGGCGGCGTGTCTGTTGTCATGGCGGTGCCTGATTGTGCTCATCATTATGTAACGAACCGTTGAAAGCTCGGCGGATTTTTCAACAGGCGCGCACAAAGGCCAGTGGCTGTTGTGCGCTGAGATACCAGCAGGGTATCAGTGGTTGCTACTGTGGCGAGGGTCGGTTTGTGCAGTGATTGCGGTTGCCGTCAGAACGCCAGATTGACCCGGATTCAGACCCTTGCGTTAAGTTGCGACCTGTTATTACTTCCATCAGCTGGTCAATATGCCGACATTCATTGGATTGGGCAAGTTTTTTCAGGGGAGGTTTTAAAGAAATGTTTTTGGCCAAAAGCTCAGCTTTTTCCCTGTCTGTCGAGGACCAGGGTTTTTCTGTGCTGCAGATGGTTGGCGACACTCCCGCAACATTGACATGGTAAGGAAGAGTACTTACAATTGCGGCCTTTGCGTGCCCACTGAATTTGCTGCGTTAAAGCCGAGTTTGGCTGTTGTCCGTTGCAGAATCATTCCCAGTCGCAGGATGTGAGATCAGAATTTTTGTGGCAGTGCCCATGAGAAGCTGAATGCGATACAACCATGTCCAAGTAACTAAAGAAACCAGGATCTATTCATGAAGATACTTGTTGCCGTAAAACGTGTTGTTGATTACAACGTAAAAGTACGTGCAAAGGCTGACGGTAGTGCTGTTGACCTTGCCAATGTCAAAATGGCTATTAACCCTTTCTGCGAAATTGCTGTTGAAGAAGCGGTAAGACTCAAGGAAAAAGGCATTGCCTCTGAAATTGTGGTTGTCTCCATTGGCGCTCAGCAGGCTCAGGAACAACTGCGCACGGCTCTGGCTCTGGGTGCAGACCGTGCCATTCTGGTTCAGTCCGAGACCGAACTGGAGCCGCTGGCGGTGGCCAAGTGTCTCAAGGAAATCTGCGCCAAGGAGTCTCCAGAAATGGTGATTCTTGGCAAGCAGGCCATCGACGGTGACAACAATCAAACCGGCCAGATTCTCGCTGCCCTCACTGGCTATGGCCAGGGCACCTTTGCTTCCGTGGTGGAAGTGGCTGACGGCTCTGCCAAAGTGACCCGCGAAGTTGACGGCGGCCTGCAAACCGTGTCTCTGAAACTGCCCGCCATCGTTACCACGGATCTGCGCCTCAACGAGCCCCGCTACGCGTCGCTGCCCAACATCATGAAAGCCAAGAAGAAACCCCTGGACACAGTGACTCCCGCCGATTTGGGCGTTGACACAACCCCGCGCACCAAACTCCTCAAAGTCGAGCCGCCAGCAGAACGCAAGGCTGGTATTAAAGTGGCGGATGTCGCCGAACTTGTGGCCAAACTGAAAAATGAAGCGAAGGTGATCTAATGAGCATTCTTGTCATTGCCGAACACAACAATTCCAGCCTCAACGGGGCTACCCTTAATGCTGTCACCGCTGCCCAGGCCATCGGTGGCGACATTGACATTCTGGTTGCCGGTGCCGGCTGCGGCGGCGCTGCTGAAGCTGCTGCCCAGGTTGCCGGTATTCGCAAAGTGCTGGTGGCAGACAATGCCGCCTACGGCCATCAGCTGGCAGAAAATGTTGCACCGCTGATTGCAGAAGTGGCCGCCGCTTACAGCCATGTTCTCGCCGCTGCCACCACGTCCGGAAAAAACATTTTGCCCCGCGCTGCGGCTCTGCTCGATGTTCAGCCTATCTCTGAAATCAGCGCCGTTGAATCCGCCGACACTTTTAAACGCCCGATCTATGCAGGCAATGTGATTGCAACCGTGCAAAGTTCTGACAGCATCAAAGTGTTGACGGTTCGCGGCACTGCCTTTGATGCCGCTGCCGCCACCGGCGGTTCCGCCACCATCGAAGCGGTTGCCTCTGTCCATGACAGCGGCGTTTCCAGCTTTGTCGGCGAAGAAATTGCCAAGTCTGACCGCCCCGAACTCACTGCCGCCAGCATTGTGGTTTCCGGCGGTCGCGGCATGCAGAACGGCGACAACTTTGAAATGCTCTACCGCGTTGCCGACAAACTCGGCGCGGCGGTTGGCGCCTCCCGCGCTGCGGTTGATGCGGGCTTTGTTCCCAACGATATGCAGGTGGGTCAGACCGGTAAGATCGTCGCCCCCGACCTTTATATCGCTGTGGGTATTTCCGGCGCCATTCAACACCTTGCCGGTATGAAGGACAGCAAAGTGATCGTTGCCATTAACAAGGACGAAGACGCCCCCATCTTCCAGGTTGCCGACTACGGCCTGGTTGCTGACCTCTTCAGTGCTGTTCCCGAGCTGGAAAGTCTGATCTAGGGGCTTTTCCCTACACAAAAAACCGCGGGTGGCAACACTCGCGGTTTTTTTGTGCCGATAAAACCGAGGGTTAGTACTCTTTCAATGTAATTTTGTCTTGTCGAGCTGCCATCGCCAGCAGGGCTGGCTCCTACCGAATAATCATGTATTTGTAGAGCCAGCCCTGCTGGCGATGTCTGAAGATTATTTATGGTAGACAATATCAAATTGCAGCAACACTAGCAGCCCTCTTCAGATCATTCCTGCATCCAGCGACACCGCCATGATTTCCCCCAGCTCCCTGCATTGGTCGATAAAGGCTTCGTCAAAGTCCCCCCTCAAAATCAATGGCGGCCGCACCCAATGCCACTTTAGTCCTGTGACAATGGTTTCCACTGCCCGTTTGGTGCCGGTGCCGTCCAGACCCGCGCGAATGTAGAGGGCGCAGGGCAGGCCTTGCTTGGCTTCCAGGCAGGGATAATAGATACGGTCAAAAAAATCCTTGAGCGCGCCGCTCATATAGCCGAGATTTTCCGTGGTACCCATAATAATGGCGTCACAGTGGAGGACATCTTGCGGAGTGGTTTCAAATGGTGTCAAAAAACGAACCCTGATATTGTCGGTTTCGGCGTTATTGGCAGCATTGGTTATCTCCCTGGCGAGGAGGCGGGTGTTATCTGACGGAGTATTGGCAACGATCAATAGGGTTTTTTGAGGCATGGTTGTTTCAAGCAGTTTTTTGTTAATGACCGGGAAGAATAGGGCTGTTACCGTTGAAACTCAAATCGCTGTGTCTGTGAGCTTTTTTTTGTTTTTTTATGGCATCCAGTGCCGTGCTGTTGAGCCATAATGAACAAGTATTTTTGCGGCAGTGACATCTTGGCTTTATGGGTCGTTTAAAAAAGGTTCGGGAGATCTATGATTATCGGCATTCCCAAAGAGATTAAGATACACGAATACCGTGTCGCGCTGACGCCGATGGCAGTGGCTACCCTTGTTGGCGCGGGTCATTCTGTCATTGTCGAGCGCGATGCTGGCAAAGGCGCGGGTTTTGAAGATGATGACTATGGGGTTGCTGGTGCCATCCTCGCTGACAGTGCCCAGCAGGTTTATGGCGATTGCGACCTGATTGTAAAAGTCAAAGAGCCGCAATTGGCCGAATGCAAAATGATGCGCCCTGGGCAACTGTTATTTGCTTTTCTTCACCTGGCGGCGAACCCGGAGCAGGCACAGCTGTTAATGGCCTCCGCAGCCACCTGTCTGGCTTTTGAGACCTTGGCAGATTCCTCAGGCAGTTTGCCGCTATTGGCGCCGATGAGCGAAATTGCTGGACGTTTATCCGTGCAGGCGGGGGCGGTGCAATTGCAGCGGGAACATGGAGGAAGAGGGGTTTTGCTCAGTGGCGCAACGGGTGTGCCGCCAGCCCGTGTCACCGTTATCGGCGGTGGCACTGTCGGTATCAATGCTGCAACCATTGCGTTGGCTATGGGGGCTGATGTCAGTATTGTTGAACTGTCACAGCAGAGACGACTGTGGTTGGATCGTTATTTTCAAAGTCGAGTCAGTTGTGTCCCCTCATCTGCAGAGACCATCCTGGAACAGGTTGCTCAGACTGATCTACTCATAGGTGCTGTGCTTGTGCCCGGAGACAAAGCTCCCAAAGTTGTCAGCAGCAATCATATCAAGGCGATGAATCCAGGCACTGTATTTGTCGATGTCGCCATCGATCAGGGTGGTTGCGGTGAAACCTCTAAATTGACTAGTTACGACAACCCTACCTACAGGGTTGATGAGGTTATTCACTATTGCGTGGGCAACCTGCCAGCAGCTGTGCCGAGAACGGCCACCCAGGCATTGAGTGCGGCGCTGCTTCCAAAAGTTTTGGCGCTGGCCGCCGCTGGCGTGGATAACATTGCCGCCGATAACTCGGTGTTTATTTCTGCAGTGAATATCCACAAGGGGAAAATCGTCAACAGGGCGGTGAAGCATGCGCTGTCCATTGCTTAAGCCAGGCACAGAGATGTGCCTGGTTGCTAATTGAAATCATTATGGTTGTTGCTGCCTGTCAGGTCGGGGATTCTTGAAAAACATAGGTGAGCTATGATGAAGCAACACAGAGTTGTCCTTTTGCTGTCCCTCTTGGCATTGATGCTGGCGGCGCACTCTGGTCGCGCTGATCACAGAAACGAGGGCGGGGGATTTTTCCAGCCCGGCCACCGGATTGGCGGATTGCCTTCCAGACATCATCATTTTGTGCATCAAAAACAAGATTATTATTACTTCGGTGGCAATTTTTTTCATCGCCACCCCAATCACTATGAGGTAGTGCGAGCGCCCCTGGGGGCAAGAGTGCCCTATTTGCCCCCCGGATATGTCAGCTTCCACATGGGGCCGAGACAATATTTTTATGTCAATTACACTTATTTTCTTTGGGATTACCACCGCCGCGACTATATGGTCGTCAGGGAACCCATAGGGGCGGCAGATGCGCTGGCGGCGACAGCCACCAGGCCGTTTCGGGAAGTTTATGCCTATCCGGCGCAGGGACAGTCGGCGCAGCAACAGGATCGGGACTATTACGATTGCCATGCCTGGGCAGTGGAGCAATCTGATTATGACCCTGGGATGGGAGGTCAAAACCCCTACAGGTCAAGGGACTATCGTCGCGTGATGATTGCCTGTTTGGAAGGGCGTGGGTATAGCGTAAGATGAAGGCCTAATCTTGCATTTCTTGTCGCGGGTTTTGCTGAGTAAAAAATCAAAGGACTAGCCATAGGAGTCACCATGAGTCATTTGCTGAATTTTGGCGCGATCTCACTCGATGTTAAAGAGGATGGCGTTGCGGTAGCCACATTTTCACGCCCTCCAGTCAATGCGGTTTCACTTTCCGTATATGAAGACATAGGCAAATTTACCGATCATGTCACAACAGATGTCCGCATCAAGGTCATTGTCCTGACAGCCCCTGAAGAGTCGCGAGCCTGGTGCGGCGGCGCCGATCTCAATGAATTCAAGGGCATGACCGCAGAAAGACGTAAAGAGCGCTATGAGTTTATCAACGCTCAGTTACCCAGGTTTCATCAAATCGACCGCCCCATGATCGCCGCCATCAAGGGCGCCACTGTGGGTGTGGGTGTCATGCTGGCCGGCATGTGCGATCTGCGTGTTGTCAGTGAAGACGCCAAATTCGCCTGCCCGGAGGTTGATTACGGTTTGATTGGTGGCAGTGCGGGCTTGTTCGCCTCTCTGCGCATGCCCGAGGCAAAAGTACGGGAGATGCTTTACACCGGCCGCAGCTTCACCGCGCGCCAGCTTGAATCAACAGGTTTTTTCAATTATGTCCTGCCCGCTGCCGCTGTCTTGCCGATGGCGCTGGATCTGGCGGCGCAAATTGCCAGCAAGAACATGCCGACATTGCGCGCCCGTAAATTGGCCTCTTTGATGTGGGAAGGGTCTGAATGGATGGACGCCTATCTGGAAGCCCAGGAAGCGTCCTCATTCCTTGTCGAGGATGAAAAAAGCCAGGAGGCGGTGCTGGCTGCCTTGAAGCGGGGGCGAAAGTCGTCCTGAACCCAGAAAGCAACACTGTTGCCAGCTATAAGCCGCTTTCACTGATCAGCCAGAGTTCAACCCGCTTGGGGCCGTGGGCGCCCACCTGGAGGGTTTGCTCCACATCCGCAGTCCGGGAAGGGCCGCTGATCAGGTGCAGCGCTCTGTAATCGCCGAGGCTGATGGTTTTCCACAGATCATCCTGGCAAGCAACGATCTGTTTTGTGTTGACAATGATGATCAGCTCTTCGCTGAGAAACAGCATGGCGGAGGGAACGTCTATGGTGCGAATGGCGACAGTGCCTGTTTCTGCAATGGCGGCGACGGCAAATACCACAGCGATGGCGGGTGCGCGGTAGTCGCAGGTGAGCCTTGACGCGACGGGGCTCCAGTTCAGTGCGGCAATCTCCCTTTGTGGCGACAAGACTATGGGCATGGGCTGCTGCGCCAGGGTGGCCACCAGCGGGTCGGGGTGATCGCAGTCGCGGATCTGGAAAGCATTGCGACTCCCCTGTTCTCGAAAGCAGGTTAGAGGGTGTGCGTTGACTGCTGCGGGTACTGGCGGCGAGGCGGTTTTTTTCAAGCTGGCAAAACGCTGTTCAAGGGCTTCCCCCTGCAGGGGTGTTCTGGCCAATTTCCCTGAAATTGCTTGCAAGACGGAGTTAGCGGTCATTGCGCCTCCCTGGTTGCTGGCGCCACTGTTGCTGAAATGTTTTGCCCTCTGGCGCAGACAGATCCTTGCCCCGCAGCCAGGCGCCGAGGGCGGGCAGTCGGCGGAGTTGGCCATTCTTGGAAAAGAGGGTGGCGACAACCGTTGTCAGTGCGGATGTGCTGCAGCGATAAAGGCGGGGATAGTTTGCCAGTTGCATAAAGCCCTGGATAAGCCAGTAGGCCAAACCCCTGCGACCCTCGGCGACGGTTTTGCGACGCAGTTGTCGCAACAGCGTTGGCAGGGGGATTTTCACCGGACAGACTTCTTCACAGCGACCGCACAGGGTGCTGGCGTTGGCGAGCTGAAAATCCTCAGGCTCCCCCCGCAGCAGCGGGGTCAAGACCGCGCCCATGGGGCCCGGATAAACAGAATCGTAGCTATGGCCGCCCACCGCCTGGTATACCGGGCAGTGATTCATGCAGGCGCCACATTTGATGCATTGCAGCATTTCTTCAAATTCCGACCCCAGTAATGCGGAGCGACCGTTGTCGAGAAGAACGATATGAAAATGTTCCGCGCCGTCCAGATCCTGAGGCCGTCGCGGGCTGTAAAAAGAGGTGTAGGTGGTAATACTCTGGCCAGTGGCGCTGCGGGCGAGAACCCGCAAAATCGCGCTGGCGTCCTCCCAGCTGGCCACCACTTTGTCGATGGAAGTGGTGATGATATGGGTTCTGGGCAGGCTGGCGGTAAGGTCGCCATTGCCCTCGTTGGTGCAAAGTACGGCAGTGCCGGTGTCGGCAATGAGGATATTGGCGCCGGTAATGCCTATGTCAGCATCCAGATAGTGCTGGCGAATCACCTGGCGGGCTTCGTCGACAATATCTTTTACCGATGCCAGTGGCCGCGAACCGAGGGGGTGGTGGGCGTAAAAAAGATCGCTGACCTGCTTTCTGGTTTTATGAAGGGCAGGGGCAACGATATGGCTCGGCGGTTCCTTGGCGAGCTGCAAAATATATTCACCCAAATCCGTTTCTCGAGGAAGAATTCCCACCTGTTCCAGCGCTTCGTTGAGGCCGGCTTCTTCCGCCACCATGCTCTTGCCCTTGGTGGCGGTTTTTGCGCCGGCTTTTGTTGCTATATCGACGACAATGGTGCGCAGTTCCTCCGTGGTTGCCGCCCAGTGAACATGGCCGCCAGCGGCAGTTACCCGACGTTCGAAAATAGCGAGATAGATGTCGAGATCGCGCAGGCTGCGCTGGCGAACCTCCTGCGCTTTTGTGCGCAGGGCGTCAAAGTTGCCAACCTGGGCAATGGCATCCAGGCGTTTGCGCACAAATCCCGGCCGCGCCTTGGCCATGGCAGCCTGCAGTACGGGATTGGCAATCGCCTCTTGAGAGCGGGCAATAAAGTGGCTGGCGGTGCTCTTCATTGTTCACGGCCTATGCCAGCCTGGTCAGTGACATCGGCAAGAAATTCGGCAATGTGGCGCACTTCCAGTTGGTGATGCCCTTGGCGGTGCAGGTAACCGCCGAGATGGAGCAGGCAGGCGAGATCGCCACCCAATAACAGGTCGGGTTTTGCGGCGATGATATTGGCCGCTTTGTCTGCGACCATTTTATTGGCAATTCCCTCGAACTTGGCGCAAAAAGTGCCGCCGAAGCCGCAGCAGACATTTCCGTCGGCGATGTCGCTGAGGGCTGCATTTCTGTAGCTGAGCGCCAGTTTTCGAGGTTGCTGATAGATTCCCAATTCCCGCAAGCCGGCGCAGCTGTCGTGGTAGGCAATATTTTTAGCATTTGTCGCCAATGATGAGATGGGTGGTATCTGGAGAATATCCGCCAAAAATTGCGTCAATTCGTAAACCCTGGCCGCAAAGTGCGCCACCTCAGCGCAATTGTCGTCATCACGGAAAAGTTGCGGGTAATGATTTTTGAGCATGCTGGCGCAGGAACCGGACGGCGCAACTATGTAGTCGACCTTGGCAAAAGCAGTTATTACCGCGCGGGCGAGCTGCCTCGCCTCCTCGCTGAGGCCATTGTTATAGGCGACCTGCCCGCAACAGCTCTGGGGAGGAACAACCACCTGGCAACCCGCGGCCTCAAGTAGTTTGACGCAGGCAAAACCCACTGAGGGGCGCAGCAGGTCGACGGCGCAGGTGACAAATAAACCCACGGTTGGCGGATTATTGGCTTTCTCTGTCATAGCGCCCCTGGCCTGTGTTTTTCGCTAGTTTAGCTGTTTTGACAGGGCTTCCATAGACAGATTTCATAAAATAGAGGGCAGAATTTTTCGCTGACTGCCGCGCTATGGTAAGTGGCGGGCAAAAAAAAGGCTACTCGAAGAGTAGCCTGAAATCCCTAGCTGTAAACATAGCCGCTCGTTCGAGCGCGGGAGGGGGTAGAAATTGGCTTGCAATCAGTCTGCGCTTTTTCTCGGCGTTCTGGTGGTTTTTGCGGTTGTCCTCGCGGTTGTTTTCGGTGTTGTTTTTGTCGCTCCTTTGGCCGCAGGGGTTTTTGCCGCTGTCGGTTTTCTGGTTGGCGTCTTTTTGGCGGCGGCTTTTTTTGCGGGTGCCTTTTTGGACGGTGCTTGTTTGGGCGGAGCTTTTTTGGCCGCTGCAGGTTTCACCAGTTTGCTCAGGGTTTCGGTGAGTTTGCTGACCCTGGCGTGGAGTTCTTCCAGAAGTTCGTCTTTGTCAAAGGAGGGAACACTGAGATTGCCGGACATTTTTTCGCGAAGCTCGGACAGCTGTTCGCTGAACATTTCCTTGTTTTTGTCGGCCTGGTCGCGGATTTTTTT
>JALOAH010000108.1 GCA_023228865.1 Porticoccaceae bacterium
CGGGTGGTGTTAACGCCGCTTTTGGTTTCTTTTTCCAGTTTTTCGCCGCGGGCAACCAGTTCTTCAAAAAAATCCCGCGCCTGGTCGCTCATTTTTTCATAGCCTTGCTGAATGTTATCCAGCCCCTGGCCGTAGGCGCCGAGGCCAGCCAGCCAGATTTTGCGGGTCATTTCCTCAGTTTTTTGTGTTGTTTTTTTTATCTCAGTCATGGGTGTCAGCCTCTGGATGCTCGGAAAAGATTTATGTTCACACTCATACTAGTAAAAAAAATTAGAATGTTCATACTAAATCGACAAATAGTTTGATTGTGGCAGCCAATGACGGAGAGACAGTGAAGCGCAAAGAAGTGATTCTCAGGGTCAGTCTGGCACTTTTTAATGAACAGGGTGAGTCCAATATCACCTCTGTGGACATTGCCAATGAAATGGAAATCAGCCCGGGAAATCTCTACTACCATTTCAAGGGAAAAGAGGAGATCATCGCCAGCCTTGTACAAAACTTCGCCGCTGAGATAGGGACTGTTGTGGCGGCGAGTCAGCGTGTGGATAAGGCGCTATCGGCGCGGTGGCTGTTGATTTATCTGATCCTGGAAACCGTTTACCTTCACCGTTTCTTTTTTCGCAATATTCCCGACATTATTTACAACTATCCGGAATCGGGAAAAGCCCTGGTGAAAATTCTTAATCAGCTGGAAAACCTTTTTTCCCATTCCCTCCTCAGCCTTGCCGACAGCGAGACCATCGCTATCTCGCCGGTGCAAAAAAACCTCGTCGCCAAGCTGGTAAAAAGCATTATGCTGGTGATTGTTTACTGGGAAAGCTACCAGGTGTTGGCGCGGCAATCCCTGACCGAAACCCAGTTTGTTCAGGACGCCAGCCTACAAATCCTGTCGTTGATTTCCCCTTATCTCAGGGATGAGCAGATTCGCGATATTCACCAGTGCCATCAGCAGTATCTGCGGGACAGGGTGGCTCGGGCTGTAATTTAGGGATGGCAGATTCCTGCTTTCGCAGGAATGCATTTGCAGCGTGGTTATGATTTGCTTCCCTGAACGCCGCCGGTGATGGCAATGCGCATGGCCTCTTCGACGCCAATGTCGAGAAGGGTCAGCCTGCTCCGTTGCACATAGAGGGTAAAACCGCCAATCTGGTAGCTCATGGGAATGTAAACGCCAACTCTGTCGCTGCTTTCGTCGGGAAACAATCGTTTGCCGGAGCCCTCGCCGGTGATAAAGCCAATGACATGGAGATCGTTGCCCACATCCAGGCTCACCACGGTTTTCATTTGTTTTTTTTCGGCAAGGCTGAAAACCCGCATCATGTCCTGAATGGCGCCGTAGACAGACTTGACCAGAGGAATGCGAGCAAAAAGGCGGTCGCTGAGATGAAGGAGATAGCGAACGCCGTAGGCATTGACGACAAGCCCAATCAAAAACAGAACCAGGATAGTGGCGATGATGCCCAGCCCTGGGAAATACAGGCTTTGTGGAATTAACCACAGCAGCAGGGATTTGCTGTAATTTTCAGCGTTGGCAAACAGCCAAAAAAGGAAATAGCCGGTGAGCCCCAGGGGCAGTACGGTGCCCAGTCCCTGCAACACCAGTTTGAGAATTTTATTCATAAGGCCGCTTCTGTTTTTGTTAAAAGGGTTAAAGGGTAAGCATAAACAAACTGGCACCCTGAATGAAGGCTTCTGCGGTTGCACTGCAGTTGCGGCGGGAAAGACACCGGCTTTTGAGCTATGATAAACCAGTCCTTATGATGCAAGTACTATCCAGCAGAGAGATAAAATCATGAAACTAAAGTTATTTTTGGCAGGGCTTTCGGCCGCTGCACTTTTTCTCGCGGCCTCTGCGCTGGCCGGTTCTGAAAATCCGAAGGGCAAAGGCAAACCCGGCGCCGACAAGGCTCAGCATCAACACCAGCGTGACCATGGTTCCGATTCCCTGGTAGAGGACGTGGTTGTCGGCCTCGTGTATGCGGGAATCAGCCAAAGCGCGGCCAGGGAGCTCGCCCTCAGCCACAATGTCACCGGCTACAAGCCTCTTCCTCCGGGTATCCGCAAAAACCTTGCCAGGGGCAAGCCTCTGCCGCCGGGAATTGCCAGGCAGTCTGTTCCCGGCTCTTTGCTGGCGGCGCTGCCCCACCACGAGGGCTACGAATGGCGACGTTCGGGAACCGATTTGATTCTGGTTTCCATCGCTTCTGCGGTGATTGCGGAAGTGTTGATCGATGTTTTTGAATAGGGGGCGGCTTTGTAGACAATGCCCCCTGTAATTGACCCGTTGCGCCAGGGTGGTATCCGTGTATGCAGCGCGGAAATTACCCGGCAAGTGGCCATAGACGCTTATATGGGCGTTCCTGTGCTCAACGACGAGGTTGCGCCATTGATCCTGAAATAAAAGACAGCGGCATCGTCAAGTATCTGCCCCTGGTTGAGCTTTCCCCCCGGCTTTTGGGTACCTTGCTGGCCAAGGAGTTGAATGAACTGCGCTTGCGCCTGTCTGTTGTCCATTGTGGCGGTCGTTGTCTTGGCGGATGCAGTCAGTGTGCGGAACCACTCGACGCAAGGCCGCTAAACCCCTATAGTGTCGCCCTCTTCGGGGCTGGTTTCGGTCGCCCTTGATTACCTTCTTACATTCATCATTAAGCCCCAGGAATAACCCCTTGATTTCGACTGCAAATATCACCATGCAATTTGGTGCTAAGCCTCTTTTTGAAAACATTTCCGTCAAATTTGGCGACGGCAATCGCTATGGCCTTATCGGTGCCAACGGTTGCGGCAAGTCCACCTTTATGAAAATTCTCGATGGCAGCCTCACCCCTTCGGCGGGCAGTGTGTCCATCACCCCCAATGAGCGGGTGGGCAAATTGCACCAGGATCAGTTTGCCTTTGAAAAATTTACCGTGGTTGACACGGTGATCATGGGGCACAAGGAATTGTGGGAAGTGAAGCAGGAACGGGATCGCATCTACTCGCTGCCGGAAATGTCTGACGAAGACGGCATGAAGGTTGCCGAGCTGGAGGTGCAGTTTGCCGAAATGGACGGCTACAGCGCGGAAAGTCGTGCCGGGGAAATTCTTCTCGGCGCCGGTATTGCCCAGGAACTTCATTTTGGCTCCATGAGTGAGGTCGCGCCGGGCTGGAAACTGCGGGTGCTTCTCGCCCAGGCGCTGTTTTCGGATCCGGACATTCTGCTCCTCGATGAGCCCACCAACAACCTGGATATCAACACCATTCGCTGGCTCGAAAACGTCCTCAACGAGCGCAAAAGCACCATGGTGATTATTTCCCACGACCGCCACTTCCTCAATGCGGTCTGCACCCATATGGCGGATATCGATTACGGCGAGCTGCGCATCTACCCTGGCAATTACGACGATTTTATGACCGCCAGCACCATGGCCAGAGAGCGCCTGCAGTCAGAAAATGCGAAAAAATCCGCGCAAATCGCCGACCTCCAGCAATTTGTCAGCCGCTTTTCCGCCAACGCATCCAAAGCCCGCCAGGCAACATCGCGAGCCAAACAGATTGAAAAAATCAAGCTCGAAGACATCAAGGCCTCCAGCCGGGTTTCCCCCTACATTCGCTTTAAGCAGGAGAAAAAACTCCATCGCCAGGCGGTCACATTGGAAAATCTTGGCCACGGTTTTGATGGCGAAACCCTGTTCAGCAAAGGCAATCTCATTCTTGAAGCGGGCACCAGGCTGGCGATTATTGGCGAAAATGGCGCCGGCAAAAGTACTCTGCTGCGCTGTCTGGTCAACGAACTTGTACCCAATAGCGGCACCATCAAGTGGGCGGAAAGCGCAACCCTGGGTTACTGCCCCCAGGACAGCAGTGCGGATTTCGACTGCGATCTCAATCTGTTTGACTGGATGAGCCAATGGCAAACCCCCAAGCACGACGACCAGATTGTGCGCGCCACCCTGGGGCGACTGCTGTTTTCTTCCGAAGACTTCAAGAAAAAGGTGAAAGTCTGCTCTGGCGGCGAAAAAAACCGCCTCCTGTTCGGCAAGCTGATGATGGCCGACGCCAATGTGCTGATTATGGATGAGCCCACCAACCACCTGGATATGGAGGCCATTGAAGCCCTCAACCTCGCGTTGGAAAATTACGAAGGCACGCTGATTTTTGTCAGCCACGACCGGGAATTTGTTTCCTCCCTGGCCACCAGGGTTATAGAAATTCGCGGCCATCAGCTCGTTGACTTTCAGGGTACTTACGAGGAATATCTTGGCGCACAACAGTTTGAAAATGTTTCCAGGGCAGCCAAATGAAACTTCTTGTCCGCAACCTTAGTCGCGCCACTTCCGAGGCAGAGCTGCGCGCCCTGTTTGAAGCTTACGGCGCTGTTCAGTCCTGCAAGCTGGTGATGGATGCAGAAAACGGCCTGTCCAAGGGTTTTGCCTTTGTGTCCATGCCCAAGCCTGGAGAGGCCAAGGCGGCGATGAAAAACCTCAATGGCCTGGAAGTGGCGGGCAACAAAATTCGCGTCAAAAAAGCCGAGGAAAAAGGCGCCGACAACAGCGGAGATAAGTCCCATGTGGCCGGAATCCAGGAAAATTAACCAGAAGGCTGGTCAGGATCCCCTCCACGGTGTCACTCTGGAGATGGTTGTCACGCGCCTCCAGGAAAAATATGGCTGGCAGGAGCTGGGGCGCAGAATCAACATCAAATGTTTTACCAACGACCCCAGTATCGCCTCCAGCCTTAAATTTCTTCGCCGCACACCCTGGGCGCGGCAGAAAGTGGAAGAACTCTACAAACGCACCAAATGGCCAGTTGACACCACAAACGACGAATAACCCTTACCCCTCGGCGCTTGATAGCTCGGCGCTTTTAACTTTCAGCTTTCAGCTGCACCCAGGGCACCTCTGCTTCCCCATCGACGGCAGCAATGTAAGCCGTATTTCCAGAGAGCGTCACCGACATATCCATGGTGCGCTGCGCCAATGCTGCCAGTGATTGAATATTTTCCCAGGGAAACTGGGAGACAGAGACCTTCAGGGACTTGAATTTGTCGTGGTTCTGCGCCCACCAGCTATCGGATTTACTGTTAAAACTGTAAACACAGACTTTCCTGGCGATCCGCGACGCCTTCTTGATTCTCTCCGCCGCAGGCTCGCCAACATCAATCCACAGGTCGATGTGGTCGTCCATGGACTTTGCCCACACATCCGGTTCCTCCGCAGTGGACAGTCCCTTGGTGAAAACAGGCTGTGCCTGGGCGTGAATACAGAACGCCAACACCCGCGCCATCATGCGTTCCAGGGTTTCAGAGGGGTGCAGGGCGATGGTGAGGTTGAGATTGTCATAATAATCCCTCTCCAGATCGGAAAGGGAAATCCGCATTTTGTAGATAGTGGGTTTCAGCGCCACGGGAATCCTTTTTTTAAATGGCTATTGTCAATAAAGGCTAGTTTTCAGAGTTGTTGCTAGCCATGCAGGAGCGCAGCAGAGCTTCCAGGCGGTTTCGCCCCAGCTCTCGCATCAGCGCCATATTGCGCTCAGGTATTAATTCGGCGTCTGCATAGTTGGCAATGGCGCGCTCAAGGCTTGCTTCCCGCAGCAAATGCAGCAGCGGGTAGGGCGCTCTGTTGGTGAAATTTTCTACATCGTTGGCATTGCTGCCGGCAAACACATACTGGGGATGAAAGCTGGCAATCTGAAAAATACCCCTGAGCTTGAGCTGATCAAGCAGTCGATCCGCCAGGTTGAGAAACTGGTTGTAGGCAGAAAAATCTACAAGCACCTGGGGATGAATCAGCACTGTGGTTTCAATGACGGGATTTTCTTCGAGCAATTTCAATTCATCTTCCAAGTCTGCCATCAACTGCCACTCGTCGCTGGCAGCTGATACGCTGAAACGAACCCGATCCTTGACCAGTTCGCGCTTGGCGAACGGGCACAGGTTTAAGCCCACCACCAGGGTTTCAAGCCATTGGCGCACCTGGGTGACAATGTCATCGTTGCGCAGAGTTTTCGCGGCGGATTCGAGCATCATAAAATCAGGGAGTTACCCCGGATTTTTTCCGCCGCCCCTGATTAAAGAGCACTGTGCGGGACTCATCCGTTACCACCGCCTCCTTTTTAATATCCTCTTCAAGGGCATAGGCTCTGATCACTGCAGGGCGCTGACCAATGGCGGTTTTCCAGCGCTTGAGATTGGGGAAGTCCTCCAGATCCATGCCCTGGTGCTCCGGTAAAATCCAGGGATAGCAGGCCATATCGGCAATGCTGTAGTCGCCAGCGATAAATCCCCTGTTTTCAAGGTGATCGTCGAGAACGCCGTAAAGCCGCTCCGTTTCTTTAAGAAAGCGAGTGATGGCGTAATCAATTTTTTCCGGGGCGTAATTTCTGAAATGATGATTCTGGCCGAGCATGGGGCCAAGATGGGCTATTTGCCAGCAAAGCCACTGCAAAACAGCGTATTTTTCGTCCGCTGCTGTGGGCAGAAAGCGCCCGGTTTTTTCCGCCAAGTATTGGAGAATAGCGCCGGATTCAAAAATGGCCAGGGGTTTGTTGGTGCCCAAGCCCTGATGATCCACCAGCGCCGGAATTTTGTTGTTGGGGGAAATCGCGAGAAAATCCGCGGCGAATTGCTCTCCAGCACTGATGTTGACGGGAATCAGTTTGTAGTCGAGACCCGCTTCCTCAACAAAAATAGTGATTTTGTGGCCGTTGGGGGTTGGCCAATAATAAATATCCAACATTAGGGCACCTCTTTTTGTCTGAGTAAACCTTCCTGACTGGTACTTGCCACCAGGGCTCCGTCTCTGGTGAACACTCTGCCGTGACTGAAGCCGCGGCTGTTGCTGGTGGATTCGGCGCGGCAGTCGTAAAAAAACCAGTCGTCGGCGCGAAACGGGCGATGAAACCAGATGGCGTGATCCAACGAGGCAACCACCATATTGGGCAGGGCGCTGCCAATTTGCCAGGGTTGCCGGGCGTGGGGAACGAAAGCCGAGAGCAGCAAGCCCATATCGGAAATATAGGCGAGAACAGAGCAGTGGGCATCCTGGCCTTCGGGCAGGGGGTGCTTGGTTCTTACCCACATTTGAAAGGAATCCGGCGCGGTTTTTTCTTCTTCATTTAAAATGTAGGCATCGAGAAATTGCGATTGAAACTGGTTTTCGGCGACGCGGCTGCCGTCGATAACGCCATCGAGCAGGTCTGTGGGGGGAAAGCCCTGGTTGTAAAATTCCAGCCCTGGTTGATTGACCTGAAAGGATGCCGACAGGTGGAAAATCTGGTGGCCGTGCTGAATGGCCACCACACGGCGGGAAGAAAAACTGCCGCCATCGCGGCTGCGATCCACGGTGTAGAGAATGGGCGCATTGACATCGCCACGGCGCAAAAAATAGGCGTGGGCGGAGTGAATGCTGCGGTCATCATCAACGGTAGACTGCGCCGCCTTGATGGCCTGCCCCAGTACTTGGCCGCCGTAGACCTGGCCGGTTTTAAAGTCTTTGCTCTGGCCGCGAAAAAAATTGTCGTCCAGTCGTTCGCAATTCATAAACTGGAGCAGTGAATTGGTGTCCGTCATAACTTAATCCTTACTGTTGCTTGGCGCTGCCTGTTTTCTGCGGGGTTAGGCTGCATTTTCGCGCACTCTAATACCACTGTGGCGCAGCAATGCTTCCTGGGAAGGCTGGCGGCCACGGAAATTGACAAACAGAGTCATGGCATCTTCAGAGCCGCCCTTGCTGAGAATGTCAGAGAGGAATTTACGGCCAGTGGCAGGATTCATCACGCCTTCCTCTTCAAATAATGAAAAGGCATCCGCAGACAGCACTTCTGCCCATTTGTAGCTGTAGTAACCGGCGGCGTAGCCACCGGCAAAAATATGGGAAAAACCGTGTTGAAAGCGGTTAAACGCCGGCGGTTGCATAACGGCTATCTGCCTGCGAACGCTATCCAAAAGCTGCTGAATGTCGTTTGCACTTTGCGGTGCTGGCGCCCTATGGAGTTTCAGATCAAACAGAGCGAACTCCAGTTGGCGCAGCATCTGCATCCCCGACTGAAAGTTGCGCGCCGCCAGCAGCTTGTCGAGAAGTTCGTCCGGCAGGGGTTCGCCGCCCTGATAATGGCCGGAAATCAGCGGAATCGCTTCCCGTTGCCAGCACCAGTTTTCGAGAAACTGGCTGGGCAATTCCACCGCATCCCAGGCAACACCGTTGATGCCGGCCACATGGAGGACATCGATTTCGGTGAGCATATGGTGGAGGCCGTGGCCAAATTCGTGGAATAAGGTGGTGACCTCGTCGTGGTTGAGGAGGGCGGGGCGATCTTTTGTCGGCGGCGAGAAATTGCAGGTGAGAAACGCCACCGGCTGCTGAACTCGGTCGCCGAGGTGGCGGCGGCCACAGTAATTGGCCATCCAGGCGCCACCGCGTTTTTTGGCGCGGGCGTAGAGATCCAGATAAAAGGTCGCCACCGCCTGGCCGTTTTTGTTGATCTGGTAACAGCGGGCATCCGGGTGCCAGAGATCCGCATCTTTTTTCGCCTCAAAACTGAGGCCAAAGAGTTCCCCGGTGATGGCGAAGAGACCGTCAATGACTTTGTCCGCGGGAAAATAAGGGCGCAACTGCTCCTGGGAAACCGCATAGTGCTGCTCCCGCAATTTCTCACTGTAGTAACTGGTGTCCCAGGCTTCTAAATCGTCGCAGCCGAGGTTGGCGGCGAATGCCCTGAGCTCGTCCAGCTCCTGTTGCGCCTGGGGCTTGGTTGCCTTCGCCAGATTTTCAAGGAAATCCAGCACCTGCTGCGGCGATTCCGCCATTTTCGGCTCCAGGGACAGCTCCGCATAATTGGCAAAGCCGAGTAAATGAGCCATTTCCTGCCGCAATTGCAGGGTTTCCACCATAATCTGGCTGTTGTCCCAGTTGCCGGACTGGCTGCTCTGGTCGGAGGCGCGGGTGACATAGGCCTGGTAAAACTCGCGGCGCAAATCCCGGTTGTCGGCGTACTGCATCACCGGCAGATAGGAGGGAATATCCAGGGTGAGACGGTAACCGGGCTTGCCCTTGGCCTCCGCCTGCTGGCGGTAATGTTGCAGTGCAGTCTCCGGCAGCCCGGCGAGGGCGCTTGCGTCATCAAGCCATTTTTCCCAGTTGTCACTGGCGTCGAGCACATTGTTGGAAAACTGGGTGCCCAGCTCGCTCAAACGCTGGCGAATGTCGCTAAAACGGCGGCGTTTGTCGCTGTCCAAGGCGACACCGGAAAGGCGAAAATCCCGCAGCATATGCTCAACGGCTTTTTGTTGGGCGCGGCTGAGTCCAGCAAAATCTTCACTGTCGGCCAGGGCTTTGACGGCGGTGTACAGCGCCTGATTCTGCCCCATATCGCTGTGGTAGGCGGTGAGCAGGGGCAGGCAGCTGTCGTAGGCCTTGCGCAGCTCGTCGCTGTTCATCACGCCATTGAGGTGACTTACCGGCGACCAGAACTTGTCGAGGCGATCATCCATGTCTTCCAGCGGCGCCATCAGGTTTTCCCAGCGGTAGGGGGGCGGCTGCGCGGTGAGCTCGTCGACCTCGCGACGGCACTGGTCGAGGAGCGCCTGCAGCTGCTGGGGCAATGCGGAAATTTCAATGGTGCTGAACGTGGGGAGAGAATCTTGGTTCATGGGCTACCTGGTACTGCTAATTCATGTTGGGGGAGTATAACAACAATGGCCGTGACTCTGGGCTATAGGGACTATTGGTATGAGCTATTGGCATCGGTTATTCATGCCAGCTATTTGTGCTGTTAATTTTCGTGGCCGCCCTCATTGTTGCTATCGCCAACATAGGCAAAGCGTTTCACTAATTTACCGTCCCGTTCGATGGTTTCGTCGAACATGACCAATGGCCGCACCCAGATACCGCGCTCGCCGTAGAGCGCCTGGTAGACCACCATGTCTTCGCCGCTTTCGCTGTGGCGGGCGATATGAAGAAGGGAATAGAGGTTGCCTTTAAAGTGGCGGTAGAGGCCTTTTTTTAATGAAGGTTGTTCAGTCATCAGGTCATCCGTTCGCTGAAATCCCAGCTGGTGACCCAGGTGGGGGTAATGCGCACCAGGTATTCTTCATCGCTGCGGCTTAACAGCCATTTGGCCAGTTGGCTTTGGCTGTCCCCCAGGTATCTGACAATCAGCTCGTGCAAATTTTCACCGGCGTTTTCCACAAGCAGGGCGGCGTTGCCCTGGCCGCGCACACCGCGATAGGGGGCGGTATCGGCGGCAATTTCAAAACCACAGCGGGGATCTTTTGCCAGCAGTTTTGCCACCAGGGAGCTGCGGTGCACGGCGCAGTACAGAGCGCCATCCTGGTATTTAAACCAGTGGGAGGCGACCAGGGGAAAACCTTTGTCGCTGTTGCAGGCGAGGCGCATGGGAATCACCGCCGTGCTGAGAAAGTCGATGATTTCCGCTTCGCTGTATTTGCTGGACTCTTTGATGGTAAAAAAAGCCATGTCTAAAATCTCGTTATTGCTGGAACCGTTACTGGGATTGCTGCTGTAGTAGCCCCTGTTGGCCAAGATTGATTGAACCGGTCTCCTTGATGCGCACGGGCACCGCAAAACGGCCAACATCCAGGCGCGCTTCCAGTTCGTAATCAATGGCTTTGGCGGGATTTCTCATCATATCTGCGGCCAGTTGCACGGCGCCGAGGAGGTTGGTTGCCGCTTCCAGCTCCACCTCCGCTTCGCCGTAACCGGGAATGCGGGGAATATGGGAAGAGACGCCGCTGATGAGTTTCTGACCCCGAATATTGATGCTGTAGGACATTCCGGAAATGTTGATGTTGCTGCGGTTGGGGTTGACGATCCGCAAGCCGATAAGAAAGCGCTGTTCAAGGCCGCTGCCGGCCATGGGCATAATTTTGGTGAGGTAGATTTCCGGGTCTTGATAGTCCCGCTGCAGGCCGGTGCAGGCGGACAGCAACATGAGCACAAAAGCCATTGGCAACCAGGTGAAGAGTTTTTTGTTCATGGTGGCGCTCCGTGAAATGGGTAGGGTTAAACCGGCCTCAGCCATTGGCGAACCTGGGAATGGCAGCCAGCAGTTGTTGTGTGTATTGTTCTTTCGGTGCAGTCCAGAGGGTTGCTGTCGCCCCCTGTTCAATAATTTCGCCGTGGTGCATCACCAGCACCCGATCCGCGATGTAACGAATCACCGCCAGGTCGTGGGAAATAAACAGCATGGTGAGATTGTGCTTGTCGACCAGGGCGAGAATCAGATCAAGAATCTGCGCCTGAATGGTCACATCCAGGGCTGACACCGGTTCGTCAGCGACGATAAATTCCGGTTTGGTGGCGATGGCGCGACCCACGGCAATGCGCTGGCGCTGGCCGCCGGAAAATTCGTGGGGATATTTGCGAATGTAGGCGCGGGCGAGGCCGACATCGTCCATCAGTTCCAACACCTGGCGGGTTACAGTTTTTTTGCTGGCGAGGCCGTGCACCAGCAGAGGTTCCGCCAAGGTTTCAAAGATGGTCATGCGCGGATTGAGGGACGCATAGGGATCCTGAAAAATCATCTGCATTTTGCGCCGCCAGGGCTTCATTTGCCGCGACGACAGCTCCGCGAGATTGTGGCCATCGTAATGGATGGCGCCACTGGTG